>CAVFYB010000010.1:0-3437 GCA_963626845.1 Bacteroidaceae bacterium
TCGAGATGCACCGCATCGGTCTCGATGGAGTTCAAGCCGTCCAACATGAACGAGAAATTGAATGCGATATCAACCGATTCGCCCTGTACCTCGCAAATGAGGTTCTCCTGCGCATTGCCGATATCCTGAGAATTAGCAACAAGGGTGACAACACCCGCATCCGCATCAACACGCACCTGAACTGGGGATACCTTGTTGCTCATCAAGGAAACGCGGCGTACCGCATCGGTAAGGGCGTGGGTGGAAAGCGTAGCGCGCGTGACGAACCCATCGGCAATGAGCTGTTTGTAGTTAGGGAAGGTTCCCTCGATGCGGCGGTTGATGAAGGTCACATCGCGGTAGGAAACAATGATCTGGTTCTCGTTCAGGGCGAGGGTGATGGGGTCGGCCGACTGCGGCAAAGAGGCGATGTCCTGCAGGAAGCTGCCGGATATAACCGCCTCGAATTCCTCGGGACACGGAGCTTCGAGCTCGGTTTCGGCAACGGCAAGGCGATACGAGTCGGTAGCCACCATCTTCAGCGACGTTCCCACACAGGAAACAAGAACACCGGTGAGCACGACGCGTGTTTCGTCGTGGGAAACCACCTTTGCCGTGCGCTTGACCATAGAAGAGAATGCCTTGAAGGGGAACTGTGCTTCCTGGTCGGCCTCGATTTCGGGGAAGGCCGGGAAGTCGAGTGGATTCAGGGCCTTTACCGAGAAGGTGGTGGTGTCGCAGAACACCGATGCAGTCGAGTCATCGGCTTCGACGCGCACAGCCATATCGGGCAAGGTCTTGACGATGTCGAGGAAGAGCTTTGCGGGAACCACTGTTTCACCCGGCTCTTCGACCATCGCGAAGCAGGTAACCCTAATGGAAAGCTCAAGGTCGGTTGTCTGAAGGGTGATACGACCTTCCTCGGCCTTAATGTATACACCGGCAAGGATGGAAAGCGTTGAGCGCGTAGAGGAGCCCTTGGCTACTACGGTAAGTGCGTTCTGTAGCTCGGATTGGTTAACGCTGAATTTCATACGTGCTCCTCTGCTAACGGTTTGCGTCTAAGTATGATACTGGATCTCTCTGGATCCTTTCAGTTCATCTGAACCCCTTGGTTTTCCAAGTGGGTTTTCCAGATGCCCATTTCTTCTTTCTCTTTATTTAAATATCTAAATCGTAATCATAGTAAGGGCATTTGATTTGTTGATAACTTTTAAACACCCAGTTCATCCAGTAAAAACGATAGCTACTGGATGTGTTGATAACCTAGCCTGAAATCCACATGGAAAACCTGGGGATAACTCTTTCAACATCCTTGAGGGGATATCCCGTGGGTTGTCCATCGGTTATCAACACCCGCTTTGCTTAGTATTGCTGGATGCGGATCTTCTCCCGGATTGCCTCAAGCTCTTCGCGCAAGTTTCTGTCTTCTTGCAGGCGATCAGCGACCATGTCGCATGAGTGCATAACGGTGCTGTGGTCGCGGTTGAACGCCTCTCCGATGTTCTTCAGGGTCGTTTCTGAGAGCTCCCTGCAAAGGTAGATGGCAACCTGGCGGGTTCGCGCGATGTCGCGTTTGCGGGTGGATCCGACCAAGTCCTTGTGGGGAACCCCGTAGAAGTCCTCGACGGCGCCCTGCACCATGTCGATGGTGATGCGGCGTTTGCCCCCGCCAAGGAAGTGGTTGCCCAGCAGTTCTTTTATCTGGGTTTCGGAAAGCTCTTCGCTTCCGCTCATCTTGATGGCGAAGATCACGTTGGTAACCGCGCTCTTCAGCTCGCGGATGTTCGAGCTCGAGTTCTCCACGATGTAATCGAGCACTTTATCGGGGATTTCCAGCTCTATCCCTTCTTTTGTTCGGTAGTGCTTGACGAATCCCCTGATGATGTTGCGTTTCGTTTCGTCATCGGGCGGCTGGATATCGATAGTGGCGCCCGAGTTGAAGCGGGAAACGTAGCGCTCGTCGAGGTCGATGTTGCGCGGCGCGCGGTCGGCGCTGAACACGAACTGCTTGCCCTTCGGGATCATGGAGTTGAAGATCCTGAACAGGGCATTCAATGTTCCGGGCTTGCTTTGCAGCCCCTGGATATCGTCGATAAGCAGCACGTCGGCCTGCTGGAAGAAGCCCTCGAAGTTCTTGAAGCTCTGCTTGTCGACGCTCTTCTCTATCGCGGCTTCCGAGTACTTGTTCACCAACTCCATCGAGTCTATGTAGCAGACGTTCAGGTTGGGGTACTGCTCCAGGATGTAGTTCCTGATCGCGCACATAAGATGCGTTTTCCCAACACCCGAGCGCCCGTATATGAACAGGGGGTTCAGCTCGGATGCGCCCGGCCGTTCCGCCACTTCAAGTGCCATGTTGTAGGCCATGCGGTTGGACTCGCCGATAACGAAGGAGTCGAAGGTGAGGGTGCTCTCGGCGTTTGCCGGGTCGCTTTCTGCGCGGTTGGCGGGCTCGCCTGCCTCTTGGGTTGCCGTGTCGCGCTCAGGTTGCGCTGGTGTGGGCGCGGCAACAGCAGCAGCGGGTTGGCTTTGCACGCTGGGCGCCTGGCTGGCTGGTGCCGTTGGCGCGCTTTGGCTTTGGGGCTGAGCGTTGATTGCCGGTGCGGGCGTGCTGTTGGTCGGTGCAGCATTTGCTGCCGCCGCGTTCGCAGGCGGTGTTTGCACAGGTGCGGAGGTCGGATCGATTTCGATGAGCACGCTGAAGTCGACATCGTAGAGGTCTTTCAAAGCCTGCACGATGTCTTTCATGTAGTGCTTTTCGATCCAGTCCTTGATGAACCCGTTGTCGGAGGTGAGCATCATGAAGCCTGGACTTGCGGCTTGGATTTGCACACGCGAAAAGAACGCATCGATTTGCGAGGCGTTCACATTCGGGTACGACTTAAGCTGCCGTATCAGGTCTTTCCACGTTTGCTCTAGATCCATGGTTCCTTATTTTATTGCTGTTCGGTTGCCCGATGGCCTTCGATGGGATTTCTCCGCTACAAGGATAGTGCAACCTGTCGGCCTTGAGCGGTAAGGCTTCGCTTCTTGTTGACCTTCTGCACCAATCCGAGCTCTTCCATCTTCGATAGCGCTGTATGGACGCTGGAAACCGCGATGTCGGTGAGCTTGTTTATCTCGCTCACGCCCAGCACCTTGTCGGGCAGCAGTTCTTTGAGTATCGCTTCCTCGTTCTCGGTCAAGTCGATGAGCGCCATGTCGGCGATGGGGGCGGGTTTCTCGCTGGCGGGCACAAGGCTGATGGTTACCACCGAGCCCTGGTTCACGTTGTCTTCGATCTCGATCCGGCCGTGGGACGTTTCTAGGTAGTCCTTCACGATGGGCAGTCCCGACCCCACTCCGCGGATGTAGCGCTTCATAGGTTCGATTGCGGAAGAGAATCCCGGCTCCTGCACCAGGTCCTTGTTCTTTATGCCGGGCCCCTGGTCGGCGAAGCGGATGGTATTGCCCTG
>CAVFYB010000010.1:3759-31628 GCA_963626845.1 Bacteroidaceae bacterium
TCCACGAAGGATGGAACGAAGGCTTCGGCTCCGGCTGCGTTGCCTATACCCGCCGTCGGTGCCGGCTGCCAGCTTCCGTTTGCCTGGCCGGGGTATTGCTGGGTTTCGGGCTGTGGGGCCGGTGCAGCGGCCTGGTATTGGTTTTCCACCGGAAATTGGGGGGTTGACGCAGGCTGCCAACCCATGGGTTGTGGATATCCGTAGTAAGACACCCCATATTGCGGGGGAATTCCTTGCGCCGGTGCAGCTTGCATCTGCTGTGCGGGGTAAGGATTTGCTATGGGTGTGGGATATGGCTGCCCGTAGCCTGCGGCGGGCGGGTACGGCGCTGCGCTCGGTGCCTGCGCGGCGGGCTGGGGTGCAGCTTGGGGTTCGGAGGGTGCGCTGCTGGTTGCCGGTTGCCCACCGCTTTCCATCGGTTGCATATGTGGTGTGTTTTCTTGGCTCATGATGCTTTCCGATTTTTTCGCAGGGGATGAAAAGGCCCGAATGTTGCGGCGGTATCCGACTGCATCCGGGCTGACCTTTTCAGCATTTTAGACAGCTATTCATCGTTTTTCAATCTTATGCACCTTTTTCAACAAGGCTTTTCTAACTTTTCAACATTCTTTCAATAACTTGTGGAAAAGTATGAAAACCAGGAATGAACGATATTGAAAACTTGGAAAACCTGGTTGAGAACTGATTGCTGCGGCTGGACGCGGGCGCCTCTCGGCGTTCCCCGCTGCGCGATCCACATCAGGCTCTCGGCTGATTTCCCGCCATCGCTGCCGAGATGTTTCACGGCAAACATTCCGTCCTATCCTACCCGGTCATCCCTGTGTTTCTCTGTTGCCCACCCTGCTCCTTGCAGGCGGTCACCCGCCAATGCAACCGGTTGTCGCGCTGGTGTCCATGGTCTGGGATAATGGCTTTTGGGGAGGCGGATACAATGCCTTTCCGGTTATCAACATTTTCCACATTGCTATACAGCCGGCGTGTGGATAACTTGCCAATCTTGGGGAAAGTGGGGCTCGGATGAAGATCTCAGTGCCATTGGAAGGCGGGCTGCTGCCCGATTGCTTCGGAAAGTACTCGGCGGAAGAGCTGAGGAGAGACGGCAACAACATCCACTCGTTTCCAATTCATATCGAAGGGGTTCCCGCCGAGGCGAAATCGCTGGCGCTTTCCTTTATCGATTACGACTCCATCCCGGTGTGCGGCTTTGCATGGATCCATTGGGCAGCCTGTGGCATAGATCCCTCCACCCAGCTGATACCCGAAGGGGCAAGCCATTCCGGTTCGTTTGGATTCACCCAGGGCGCGAACAGCTGCCTGTCGCGGGCGGAGGAAACCAGTGCAGACGTGATAAACGGCTATATCGGTCCATGCCCGCCCGACAAGAACCATCGCTACACCCTGCAGGTCTACGCCCTCGATTGCGAGCTGGGGCTTCCCGAGGGCTTCTATTTCAACGATTTCCACTGGGCTATGGATGGGCATGTGATCGACTCGGCTACGCTGAACATCGAGTCGCGCGCGTAAGTATCCCGTGGTTGGCGTGTACATTGTGTGGATCGGTGGCTAATACTCCAGAAGGGCGGCTTCTTTTTCCTTGACGCTCATTTCTCCCATCGTATAATTTCGAGGTTACTGTAAATCTGAAAGGAAAAGTGATGAAGCGCACCTATCAACCGAACACCCGCAAGCGCGCAAAGACTCATGGTTTCCGTGCACGTATGGCAACCAAGGGCGGCCGCGCCGTTCTTGCCGCTCGTCGTGCCAAGGGCCGCAAGCGTCTCTGTGCCTAATTTTCCTTGTGAGAAACCGTGTTAGGAACCATAAAATCCAGCACTGAGATCTCCTACCTGTTCTCGCACGGAAAACGACATGCAACTCCTGTCGGTACCTTGATTATGTACCGGGGGGATACCCAACACGGCCCTAGCGGCCGTGTTGCATTTATAGCCGGCAAGAAAAACGGCAATGCGGTTTGGCGCAATTCCGCGAAAAGACGCATGCGCGCCGTTTGCCATGACCTTGGCGGCCCCTGGCCTGAGTTGAATGTCCTTTTCATCGCGAACAGGAAAACCACGCGAGCTGCCTACAGCAAGGTTCTCGCGGAATGCAAGAAGGTAGTCGAATCCTATCAGAGCGAAGAGCATTAGCCATGAAGCGTATATGGTCAGGCATCGCGGCGATCCCAAAATCGCTGCTATTGCTCTTGATCAAGTTTTACCGCCTGGCGATCTCTCCGCTTCTGCCGGCAACATGCCGCTTTATTCCGACATGTTCGGAATATGGGCTTACCGCCGTTAAGCGATTCGGCTTTCTAAAAGGTTTGTACCTTACCTGCAGACGCATACTAAGGTGCCGGCCTGGCGGTGGCAGAGGATACGATCCTGTTCCCGAGCAGTTCCGCTTTTTCAATAAGTAGATTACCGACCGAGAGGATTTAGTACTACATGTGGGAAGCGTTTAAAGACGCGATCTTCTGGTGCATCGAGGCTGCATACGGTTTCGTTGCCGACTGGGGTTTGGCCATTATTATCGTTACGCTGATTCTTCGCCTTATCCTGTTCCCTCTTATGCAGAAGCAGATCAAGTCTTCCTATCGAATGCAGCAGTTCAGCCCTCGCATTCAGGAGATCCAGGAAAAATATGCAGATGATCAGCAGCGTCAGGCTGAGGAAATGCAGAAGGTCTACGCCGAGATCGGCTTCAATCCTATCACCGGTTGCCTTCCTCTTCTTCTACAGATGCCGATCTTCATCGCTCTGTTCCAGGTTCTGCAGGAAATGGGCAGCCGTACCGAGGGTATGACCTACTCGTTCTACAATATCCTGCCCAGCCTGATCTCGTCCCCCTCCACCATGTTCAGCCAGGATTTCGTATCGTTCATTCCGTACGGCATCCTCCTTCTGATCTTCGCCTTCTGCACGTTCCTGCCTTCCTTGCTGCAGCAGGCCGGCACGAACAGCCCGCAGAAGACCCAGACGATGATCATGATGGGTATTATGTCCCTGTTCATGTTGTGGCTTGGTTGGGGTTCCCCCACGGGCGTTCTGCTGTTCTGGGCGACTTCTTCGCTGTTCGGTGTTTTCCAGCAGATCATTTCCACTCGCGTGTTCAAGCACAAGGATGCGGAAGCCGAGGCTGAGAAGATCGAGGTAAAGCCGGTCGAGGTCGATGTGGTGCGCAAAGAAAAGAAGAAGCGCCCCACTAAGAAGAGCAAGTAAGCCACTGCTCCAAACAGCATAAATAATGCCGTCTACTCCCCCTATGCGCAGTGCCGCATAGGGGGAGATTTGAATGTAAGGAGGTTCTCATGGAAGAAGAGAACGAAGTAAAGGCCGCCGAGGCTGCTGAGGTTGAAGACGACCTTCGGTACAGCGAAGAAGAGGTAGACAAGATCGCGGACACCGCTATCGAAGCGATTCAGGATATTCTGAAGTACTTCAACGTCGGTGAAGTTGAGATTGAGGAGTACGAGGGCGACGAGGGTGAGCTTATCCTGGATATCACTGGCGACGACCTTGCCGTACTCATTGGCCGTCATGGTAAGACCCTTGATGCTCTTCAGTTCCTTATCTCGTCGATAACCACCCGTACGGTTGGTCATCGATATCCCATCGTTGTTGATGTTGAGGGCTATAAGGGTCGTCAGCGCCAGAAGCTGGAGGATATCGCAACCAACGCCGCTGACAAGGCGGTTTCCCAGGACCGCAGCATCAAGCTTCGGCCGATGACCCCGTACGAGCGCCGCATCATCCATGTTGCGCTTCGCGACGACAGCCGTGTTGAGACGGTCAGCGAGGGTGAAGGTCGCGCGCGCCGCGTTGTGGTGATCCCCAAATAGGCATCAGCTTCTTTTTTTTGGAAAGTGATCTTATGACTGAGATTAATGTTCCTCAGCCAACTGTCGAGCAGCGTGAGCTGCTCGATCAGCATCTACGGCTTGTGATCAAGGAAAACGAAACAACCAATCTTACGCGCATCATCGATTGGGAAAGCGCCCAAGTCCTTCATATTGAGGATTCCATTCAGGGCCTCCCTGAGCTTGCCGAAGCGCCTGAGGGGAAGTATCTCGATATGGGCTCAGGGGCGGGCTTCCCCGGCATTCCCTTAGCGATACTTTCGGGGAGGGAAACCTTGCTTGCCGATTCGGTTGGGAAGAAGACGAAAGCGCTCGACGGCTTCATTCGAGAGTTGGGGCTTGCTGATTCTGCAGGCACGTATCATGGCAGGATTGAAGACCTTGCTGTTGAGCATCCGAACGAATTCTCGGTTATCACCGCTCGCGCCCTCTCACAGCTTTCTTCTTTGCTCGAGCTCGCCTCACCCCTTCTTCAGAAAGGGGGTCGACTGGTTTGCTACAAGACCCGACCCGAATCAGATGAGCTTGACCATGCGAAAGAAGTTGCGCGAAAGCTTGGGATGGAGTTCGTTTCCTCCCGTGGATTTGTTCTTTCCGACGGTGAGACCCAAAGAGCCGTCATCGTCTTCGAGAAGAAGCACAACCCTTCGATGAAGCTTCCTAGAAGGGTTGGTTTGGCTCAGAAGAAACCCTTTTAGCTGAAACAGCGTCTCAGATTCGATCTGAGACGCTGTTTTTCTTTATATGATAGATGACTCAACTGAAGCTTGTTTTGTCGGTCACAAGGCTTCTCAGAGCTTCGATTTTCTGAGGCGGTTTTCGAATCCATTTCCCTGGAGCGTTCTAGCCAGTTTATTTCCTGTTCCCGAGAATAAACTGTTTCGTCACTATTCTCCGGCAAGGGTCAGCAGGGTATCATTGGGAGACAAAAGCAAGGAGCACTTTGGTTTTCGAACGGCTTGTTTCTTGTTTTGCGTGCTTGTTCTTCATCGAAGGGAGCGCTGCAAAGTTTCTTTGTTCGATGTACATATATTTTTACATACGCTATTTGCTTAATTACACCTGCGGATAAGCGGGTTTCACGTGAAACAATAAGGACAGCTGTTGAAAGGAGAGCTCGTGGGATTCTTCGGTAGTCGAAAAAAAGCTAAGAACGTACCAGTGACTTCCGTTGTCGAGCAAGAGAGCTCAGAGGAAATCGAAGAAGAAGTTATCCAGAACGGCTTCGATGAGGTGAATGAGCAAGCTCAGGTTACCGTGCGCGCTCCTGAGTCGGAGGCAGTAGAACCCCTCGAGGCATCAGAGGCGCAGGCTGCAGAAGAGCCTGTCGCTGAAGACGAAGAAGACGATGGTTTCCGTACCTTTGTTCCGTTTCACGAGAAGCCAGCTGTATCTCATGTGATTGGCCAAACGAAGATCTTGGCCATCATCAATCAAAAGGGCGGTGTAGGGAAGTCCACCACTGCCGTCAATCTAGCTGCTGCGCTTGGTAGGATGGACAAGGAAGTCCTTCTGGTTGACCTTGATCCGCAGGGCAATGCGACAAGTGGTTATGGGATCGACAAGCGCGCCCTTGATGCGTGCGTTTACAATGTCCTGTTGGGAGAGACCCCTGCGGAAGACGTTATCCTTTCTTGCGTTGCTGAAGGCGTTGATGTGCTGCCTTCCACCATCAGCCTGGCTGGTGCCGAGGTCGAGCTGGTTAACGAGATGGCGCGTGAGAACCGCCTGAAGAGTGCGCTTGGTAGTCTTCGCGGTAGGTATGACTATATCCTGATAGACTGCCCGCCCTCCCTTGGTCTGCTTACTATTAACGCTCTTGTTGCCGCAGACAAGCTGTTGGTGCCGATCCAATGCGAGTTCTACGCACTTGAAGGTGTGACAAAACTTCTCGATTCGATGAAACGTGTCAAAAGTATCCTTAATCCAAGCTTGGATATCTTCGGCATCGTCCTTACTATGTACGATTCCCGAACCAATCTTGCCAACCAGGTGGTCAATGAGGTCCGTTCTTTCTTCGGTGACGCGGTTTTCGAGACTTTGATCCCGCGCACCGTTAAGCTGTCTGAAGCTCCAAGTTACGGCCAGTCGATCATTGAATATGCTCCCGACAACAAGGGGAGCATCGCTTACACCGACTTGGCTAAAGAGGTGATTGAACGTGGCTAAACAGAAAAGCGGCCTTGGGCGCGGCCTGAATGCGCTCTTTGACGAAAGCCCTCGCCCTGCAGCTTCTGAGCCTAAGCGCGAGGTGGAGAAGAAGCCGGCGACTGAGTCTCCTGCTCCCTCCAAGGCAGAGGTGGCTCCGGCTCCAAAGGAAGCCAAACCTACTGATAACCAAGGTGTTCTGCACAGGGCCCTTCGTGACCGTGCAAACGCTGTTGCCCGCAAAGGCAGCAGCTCTTCGGATATCTACATTTCCGAAAAGGCCTTAGAGAATGCCAAGGTTGTTTCACGTGAAACGAAGAAAACTCCCCACCAGGTTGGGTCGGGCACTACCGCCCGCGTAGTCGAGCGCCCTAAGCCGCAGCCTAAGCCCGTCGCATCTACGGAAAAACGTGCCGGCATGGTTTCCGAGCGCCCGGTGGTTAAGGAGAAGGAGCCTGATGCAAAGGCTACGAAAGCTGCTGAGTCCACTCCCGCTCGCGCAGCTAACGCCAAGGGTGATACCGGCATTGTCAAGCTTTCCATGGTTCAGCCGAACCCTGACCAGCCGCGCACCAATTTCAAGCCGGAAGAGATAGAAGAACTGGCTGGCTCCATCAAGAAGGAAGGGCTGCTGCAGCCGATCCTGGTTCGCAAGATAGGCGACCATTACCAGATCATCGCTGGCGAGCGTCGTTGGCAGGCATGTAAGAGCTTAGGTATGGAGGAAGTGCCTGTGCGCTTCTGGTCTGCCGATAACGACAAAGCGCTTGAACTTGCCCTTATCGAGAACATCCAGCGCTCAGATCTGAATCCGATCGAAGAGGCTTACGGATACAAGCGTTTGATGGAGCGCAAAGGTATGACGCAGTCTGAGCTGGCGAAGACGGTTTCGAAGGGTCGCTCCACCATTGCCAACGCCCTTCGCTTGCTCGATCTTCCAGAGCAGGCTCAGCAGCTGCTCTTTGAGGGCAAGATCACCGCTGGCCACGCGCGCGCCATTCTTTCGATCAACGACCCTGAGGGGCGAAAGAAGCTTACCGAGAAGCTGATGAGCGAGAAACTCAGCGTTCGCCAGACCGAGCAGATTGCTCGCTTGATGTCTGGGCGGGAGAAAGCTCTCGAAGAGGGCAAGGCAAAGAGGGTTCCTGCTCCGGCCAGCTTCAAGAAGGCAGCTAAAGGTCTTACCCGATTCCTTTCCGCTCCTGTCCGCGTTAAAACGGTTCAGGGTAAGAACAAGATCGAGATCCAGTTCAAGGATGAGGAAGAGCTTCAGCGCATCATGGACTTGATATCGACCGCCTCGGAAAAGTAGGCAGCGACCTGATTGGTTATTTTGATCGGGTAGCCGTACAACCAATAAAGCCCTTCGCGATTAAGTCGCGAAGGGCTTCTTTGTTGCTTGGGTTGAAGGCGTTGATTACAGGTTATTTGAGCTTGTTCTTAAGTTGACCGCAGGCTCCGTCAATGTCGGCTCCGCGGGAGTTCCGGATCGTTGCTTCTTTCCCTGCTCGCTTCAGCTCGTGCACCCATTCCTGTTGGATTTTTGGCGAAGTGAGGTGATAAGGGCTTCCATCGATCTCGTTGACGTTCAGAAGGTTCACATGGCAGAGCAGCCCATCGCAGAACTGCTTCAGCGCTTCAAGGCTTTCCGGGGTGTCGGTGATGCCGTCTATCAGCAAGTACTCAAGGCTGACCCTACGGCCGGATGCGGTGGTGTAGGAGACAAGAGCCTCTTTGAGCTTGGTCAGCGGAATGTTCGCACAGCGCGGCATAAGCGAGTTGCGGGTTTCCTGGATGGCCGAATGAAGGCTTACCGCCAAAGTGAATTGCTCTGGCTCGTTGGCGAGCTTCTGTATGCCGCCCAGGATGCCGCAGGTCGAAACGGTGATATGACGGGCACCTATCCCGAGTCCGTTTTTGGAGTTCGCGAAGCGAAGCGCGTCAAGGGTGGCATCGTAATTCTGGAACGGCTCGCCCTGCCCCATGGAAACAAGGTTGGTTACCCGGTACCCGAAGTCTTCCTGTACTGCGTTGATTTGGCAGATCATTTCCGCCGACGAAAGGTTGCGGGTAAGGCCTTCGTGGCCGGTTGCGCAGAACGCGCAGGCCATCGCGCAACCTGCCTGGGTAGAGAAGCAGACAGTCAGATGCTTCGGCTCGTCCTTGCGTTCCTTCTTGCCGGTTGAAGGTATCCCTACGGCCTCGACACGCGCGCCGTCAGAATACTCAAGGACGTACTTCCTGGTGCCGTCTTTCGAGACTTGCTTATCGACCACCGCAGGCTTATAGAAGGGGTGGCTTTCACCAAGCTGTTCCCTCATGCCCTTAGGCAAGTTCGTCATCTCGTCATACGAAGAGACGCTCTTCAGGTACAGCCACTCAACAAGTTGCTTCGCGCGGAACTTCGGCTGGCCGAGATCGGCAACAAGCTGGGGTAGCTGGGATATGTTCAGTGATTGGATTGGATTGCTCATGGCACGTATTATACGCAAGTGGTGATGAGCTCCCGCCATGCGGCAAGGCGCCGTTTCGCCTTTGCTATACTCACAGCAGCTTAGTAAGGCTTTTTATCCAGTTGTTTGTTGGTCGGAAGCGGGAATCATGTCTTGTTCTTTTAAGCCCGAGGAAATCAAAGTTGCCTTGTTGGCAGGGGGCAAGAGCGCTGAGCGCGATATCTCCCTTCTTTCCGGCGAGGGTTCCAAGGAGGCTCTCGAGCAGGCGGGCTTTCCGGTAACGGTATTCGATCCAGCGAAAAAAGAAGACCTTGTGGCGTTGATCCAGGGCGACTTCGATGTGGCTTTCCTGGCCCTTCATGGTAAGTACGGCGAAGACGGCACCATCCAGGGCTTTTTGGAGACCATCGGGTTGCCCTATACCGGCCCCGGTGTTTGGTCAAGCGCGACGGCGATCGACAAGATGAAGACCAAGAGCGTTTACCGCTCGGCCGGCATCCCCACGCCCCGGTCTATGACCATCGGTTCTGCAGAGGTGCCGGCATCTGCCGTTGTGGAGGCGGTTGGCTCCCGCTGTGTGGTGAAGGCGGCAACGCAGGGCAGCGCTCTTGGCGTGTACGTTTGCAATGGGGTTGAAGAGGTTGCTGCGGCAATCGAGAAGGTATTCGAAGTAGACACCTGCGCGTTTGCCGAGTCGTTCGTGCAGGGCTGCGAGTTCACCGTCGCCGTACTGGGCAACGAAGACCCCTATGCCCTTCCCATCATCAAGATCGTTCCCTCCCATGAGTTCTACGACTTCGAGTCGAAGTACGCTCAGGGCGGCTCGAAGCATATCTGCCCGGCGCCGTTGACGGATAAGGAGACCGCTGCTGTTCAGGCGCTGGCGGTGAAAGCCCATAAGGCTCTAGGGTGCCAGGGCGTTTCGCGTACCGACCTTATCCAAGACGAGGAAGGAAATTTCTGGGTGCTGGAGACCAACACCATCCCAGGGATGACCTCTACCTCGCTTCTTCCGGACGCGGCAAATGCTGCCGGTGTGCCGTTCCCTGAGCTTTGCGTGAAGCTGATCGGGTACGCGCTTCAGCGATAACTTAGAACACTCCGCAGGAGTGGATGCCGAACACGATAAGCGCAACAACGGCTAGCAGGAAAATCCAGCTGAGGATCATGCAGCCCATGTTCCCTTTTCGGGCCTGCTTTACCAAGCGCTCGGTTCCGGTGCGCTCGGTTTTGACCCATGCCGTGCCCTTTTTCTTTTCAGGAAGGGCCACACGTCCGGTAGGCGTCCATTTGCCTTGGTTCTTGATAACTTGGGCGATGGCGTCTCGGCCCAGATCGGCATCGGGTCGCACGCCGTTGCCCAGCTGGTTGCCCAACCCTTCGATGAAGGTACTGAACGCGGCTTCGTATTCGGGGTCGTACGAGACGATAAGGACCTGCCCCCAGTAAAGGCCCGGTTCGGGCTTTTCGGAAAAGGCGACCAAGGCAAGCAGGGCGACGGTGTTCCAACCCTTCGCTGCGCAGAGCTCTACCTGGTTCGCGGCGCGGTTTTCCAAGAAGCCCATGCGCTTGCCGAATGGATTGACGATCCAGGCGGTGCGCTTCCCATCGGTGTATTCGGTTTCAATGCTGAATGCATCGCCGATTATGTTGTCTGCTCCAAGAAACGCCGCAGCGGCTTCCTTGCTTTCGGTATCGAACCGGGCGTACGTAGCGAAGTAGCCGATTTCGGACATATTTTCTCCTAGGAGTAGCGCGGATAAAGGGGTTTGCGAATGCAGTAAATGATAGTCTTTACTGCATGGAAACTCAAAACGAAGAAGCCGCCAGCCGGCTTGACTCTTATATCGTAGAAAACACCCCTTCCAGGATCCGCGAGCGCTACCATTCGCTGCGCTCCTACGCTGAATCGCGCGATTTCGGCGTGCTGGATGAGGATGTGGTCATCATCGACACGGAGACCACGGGCTTTTCTTTCACGAATGACCAGCTTATCCAGATAGCCGCCGCGCGCATGTGCAAGGGCGTTATCACCGGTTGGTACGTTACCTTCGTGAACCCCGGCAAGCCGATTCCCGACGATGTGGCCCACCTTACGAATATCAGCAACGAAGACGTTGCCGATGCCCCCGATGCCGACACTGCGGTGAAGGGTTTGGTCGAGTTCGTGGGCGAATCCGACGTGGTGGCCCATAACGCCAACTTCGACCGCACGTTCTGCACCAAGTACCCTGCGGGCGAACCGCTGAAGCAGAACCTCTGGTTCGACTCGTTGGACCTGGCGAAGATCGCCCTTCCGCGCCTGAAGTCCCATCGTCTGCTCGATCTGGTGCGTGCATTCGGCGGCCCTGATTCTACTCATCGTGCCGACGACGACGTTGCGGCTACCTGCATCGTGTACCGCATCCTTCTTGCGGCGGTGGACTGCATGCCCGCCCCGTTGGTTGCGCACATTGCCCAGATGTCCGACGTCGACTCATGGAATACCGTTGCCGTTTTCCAGCGCATCGCTGCTTTGCGCCCGTGCGACGAGTCGTACAATCTTCGCTCTTCCCGCAGGGCTGCCGTTGCCAAGGCCACGGCGCCGGTTCGTGTAGATGCGAATTCGCCGGCAGCTTCGGTCGAGTTGGCCTACGACAACGGCGAGGAGTGGGAGGCAGCAGCCCCCAAGCCCTTGGAATTCGCCTCGGACGAAGAGATTTCAGCCGCATTCAACCCCGGTGGTCTCCTTGATTCCCTGTACAGCGAATACGAGCCGCGCGAAGAGCAGAGGGAAATGGCGCTTGCTGTGAATCGCGCCCTTGCCGAGGGCCGCAACCTAGCGGTAGAGGCCGGCACGGGCGTCGGCAAATCCATGGCGTATCTGATCCCCTTGGCCTACGCGGCGCAGAAGAACTCGATTACCGTCGGTGTGGCAACGAAGACAAATGCCTTGCTTGATCAGCTGGTTAACAAGGAACTTCCGCTGTTGGCGGGAGCGATGGGCGTTACCTATGCCCCTTTGAAGGGCTTCACCCATTACCCTTGCCTGCGTAAGGTAGACCAGTTGGATAAACAGGGCCCCGAGATCATCATCTACAAGAAGCAGCAGATCAACCAAGCTCCTGCGTTGGCGGGCCTGCTTTCTTTCGTGGAGCAAAGCGACTACGACGATATGGATTCGCTGAAAATCGACTATCGGGCAATACCGCGTTGGCGAATCACCACGAAGAGCTCCGAGTGCCTGCGGCACAAGTGCCCCTTCTTCGGGCGCAGCTGCTTTGTGCATGGTGCGCGTGAGGAGGCGCAGCGCTGCGATGTGGTGGTAACGAACCATAGCCTTCTGTTCTGGGATGTCCGTTTCGACGGCGGCCTTCTGCCGCCCATCCGCTATTGGGCGGTGGACGAGGCCCATGGGGCCGAAGCGGAGGCCCGCCGTGCCCTGGCGCTTTCCGTTTCCTCGGAATCGCTGCGTGCCCTTTCCCGGCGCGTTGCTGGCGAAAGCACCACTTCTAACGTGCTTACCCGCGTGTCGCGCAGCGCCCAGGCGCCCGAAGAAGGCATGCGCCTGTACGAATCGCTCATTACCAAGGCTCAAACCTGTGCCGGGGCGTTCGCTATTGCCGCCGAAGAGTTCTGTTTGGGGGCGAAAGACCTCCTGCTTCACGACGCCAAACGTTCTTCGCGGGGGTACGAATATTTCGATTTATGGCTGAACGACGATATTCGCCGGGGGTCAACGTATCGCGCAGTGGTTGGGCGTGCCCAGTCTTTGCGTGAAATCCTTGAAAAGCTTATCCGGGCTATCCGGGATATTGTTGCCTACGCAGAGCAGATGGACGACAACTCAAGTGCTCAGCGTGAGTTGGCTTTGGTCGCCCTTGAGCTGCGCGAACTGAACGAATCGTTGGAGGCGGTGTTCTTCCGTGGTGAGGACAACCAGGTCCATTCCGTCCGAATGAACCGGAAGAAAGCTGAGTTGGACGAGATATTCACGGTGCAGCCGTTGGATGTGGGTGTTTCCCTTAACGACTCGCTGTACGCCGAAACGCGCAGCGTGATTTATGCGTCTGCAACCTTGGCGGTCGACGGATCGTTCGAGGCCTTCGAGCAAGCGGTCGGTTTCAACGAAGGGGAAGATTCACAGGCTGATACGTTGAAGGTCGATTCGAGTTTCAACTTTGATGCGAATATGAAAGTGTACGTTCCCACAGACATGCCCGAGCCCTCGAGCCCGGCATATCTCCCCACCCTTCAGAAGTTCCTTGCCGATTTGCATGTTGCCCGCGAAGGTTCGCTGCTCACGTTGTTCACGAACCGCCGCGAGATGGAAAAGTGCTTTGAAGAGGTGAACCCGGTTCTTAAAGAAAACGATCTTCGTTTGGTGTGCCAGAAGTGGGGCGTTTCTATCAAAGGTTTGCGCGACGACTTCCTGAAAGATGAGCATCTGAGCCTGTTCGCGCTGAAGAGCTTCTGGGAGGGCTTCGATGCTCCGGGTTCCACGCTCAAGGGCGTCGTGATTCCTAAGCTGCCCTTCGGACTTCCTTCCGATCCTCTTTCCCGCGAACGCGAAGAGAGGTTCCCTCAGGCGTGGGCGAAGTATTCGTTGCCGCAGTCTGTTATCGAGGTGAAGCAGGCTGTTGGCCGCCTTATCCGAAAGTCGACTGACAAGGGCATTGTGGTGTTGGCAGATAGGCGTTTGCTTACGAAATACTATGGAAAGAAATTCCTGAACTCCCTTCCTAGCCGTAATATATCGTGCTTGACCTGCGACGAGATTATTGCCGAGGTTGCGAAGGCAGCTCACATAGAGAATATCGCAAGCGGCAAGTAGGCCTGCCCTGTGAAGAAGAACAAGCAAAATGGGAAGGGACTCGGTCGCAAGGAAAAGCAGTTCCTGCATTTGAAGGAGTTCTCCCTTGGCAAGCCTAATGAGATCTCCTTCAACGTGCTGGAGCAGAAAGCAGCTGCCCAAGACGAGAAAGAGAAGGGTTCCTCCTGGCGTTTCTTCCGTTTTCGCGAGGATGCACAGGAAATACCGAACGAAAGCCTGTCTGCTAAGGAGCCGAGCGCTGTGTCTTCGCGCGGCTCGCAATCTGCCGCTTCGCAAAGTAGGCAATTCAAGCATGATTCCAGCCAGGCTTCGTCCGACGTTGTAGCCAAGAGGAAAACTAAGAAAAAGAAGCCTTCGGCCAAGGCCGCTCATGCGCACAGTGGGGAAGTTGGCAAGAAGAACTCGTTCCTCGCAGCGGATTCCCAGGAAGAGATCCTCAAGCGCCAACGGCGCCGCCGCAAAGCACGCAGGTTGAGCCTTGCCATGGTGGTGCTTATCTGTCTTGGTGGTTTGGGCGTCGGTGGTTATTGGGCCTACCAGCAGTACGAGAAGCTCAGCACCAGCGTGGGTGTTCTCAAAGAAGCGTGCAGCCTTATTGCCCAGAGCGATGAGACCACGGTGGCGATAGACGAATACTTCCAAACCGCCTTCAACGACGACACGATATCCACGGCAAAAGAGCTAACCGATAAGATTCCCGATGCCAAAGAAAAGCTCGAGTCCGCAAGGGTGTATGCGCAGAAGGCTGAAAACGAGCTCGAAGGTTCCCAGCGGGACAAAGAGGCCGCCGAGCGCACGTTGAATGCGATAGCCAAGCGCAAGCAACTGCTTGACCTTGCAGTATCCCGTATGGAACAGGACATTGCGGCGAAGCAGGCCATCGATGCTATGGACGAAGCGGAAAGCCATATCAAGGAAGGGAATTCCCTTCTGTTCCAGGCTGCCAATGTGATATCGGACACGACCAACGACAACGTAGCGAAGTCGACCGAGTACACAACGGCTGCAAAAGCCCAGTTCATGCTTGCCCAGCAATGCGTTGAGTCTGCCAAGGGCTATTATCCATCTGCGAATATGGATGATTCGTTAGCATACCTGCAGAAGAGGATTTTGGCAGCAGACGAAGCCCTCGCCTCCAACGAGGCGATCCTGATCCAGGATAAGAGCACAGCCGAGCAGCATAACGACGCATACAACACGGCCGACCAAGAGGCAGTTGCCATAGCTGAAAAGCTGGGGAGCAACTTCGCGCAGCCGGTGATAGACGCCTACTCCGCAGCTACGAGCGATGTTGCTTCGCAATACGGGGCCCTACGTTCGGATGCAGCTGCCAACGATGCCTATCTGCGTGAATATTTGGGAGATACCCAGTGAGTTGTGTGGTTCGTCGGTCGTCCCTCTTCGATTCGGTAAGTGCCTGCAAGATCCTGCCGAAACATTTATGTGGATTCGGTTCGGCACTTTTGGACAGGTAGGCTAAGCCGGGGCCGGTAAACCGCCTGTTCGGATCAAATGACGTATACTGATTTGGAATATATCCATGCGGCGGATAAAAACTGCTCGCGTGAAAATAACAAAGGGGCTATTCATGGCTGAGATTATCGATGACGTTGAGTATCTAACGAAGGAAGTTGGACCTCATCCTGCCGGTACCGAAGAAGAGCAGAAGGCGGCGCTGTACATCGCCGACCGGATGCAGAAAGATGCAGGATTCACGACGGTTGTCGAGGACTTTCAATGCACCGCCAACGATCAGCTCCCTACCCTCATCTGTTTCGGGGCCGCACTGTTGTCGGTCTTGCTTTCCCTTGTAGCTCCCGGCTTGGGTTTCCTTTGGATGCTTCTAGGCATTGCCGCTGCCGTGCTGTTCGGCATGGAGATCATGGGCAAGCCTATTCTTTCGCGTTTGTTCAAGACGGGCGCAAGCCAGAACGTTGTAGCGAAGTACCAGCCCGCTTCGGTGGGTTCATCCCCGCGCCGCCGCAAGATAATCCTGGTTGCCAATTACGACAGCGCGAAGGCGCTGCAAGAGGAAAAGCCGCCGTTTATCCAGTTCCTGCCTATCATGCAGAAGGCAAGCGCCGTGGCCCTGGCGGTATCGGCTGTTCTTCTTCTGTTCCGCTCCACCTTGTTCTCGAGCGATACAGGTGCTCTCTCTTCCGTTATCTCGTTTTTCCTGGTTATCTGCGCAATACTGTTCGTTCTTCCCATCGTGCGTTCGGTGCTCCATATTATGGCGCCCTACAATCAGTCGGCCAACAACAATGCAACCGGCGTATCGGTGATGCTGGAAGTTGCGCGCGAGGTTGGCAACGGCCTGGTAAGCCAGGAGGAACTGATGAACCAGGCTTCGAGCGAGGCCAGTGTTGTCCATGGCGAAGAGGCTGCCCGTTCGGCTGGTTTGGTGCCCGAGGGCGCAGAGGTGTCCTATGAGGTGGACAATATGTCGCCGCAGGAATCCCTTGCTGCCGCAAAGGCTGCGATCGCCGCGCTCACCGGCAAGCCGGTTGCCGACAAGGTCCCCGTTACCGATATATCTTCCCGTCTGGTTAAAGGTGGCGGTCTTCTGCCTGAAGACGAGGTGGCTGCCTCGACTGTGCATTTCGAGGAAAGCCCGCAACAGCAAAAGCAGCGCAAGCCGCGCTCGAGCCATCTGACCAGGGAAATGGTTTCCGCCACCCTTGATGAAGAGCCTGCTGTAGCCGAGGAAGTTGAGCCTGTGAACGAGCCGGTTGCAGAGGAGATTGCCGCCGAGGCACCCGCAGCTCCCGCACAGGCTCCCGCTCCTGCTCCAGAGCCTGCCGCTGCCCAGCCATTCGAGCGTTCCGTCCCGGCAGCACTCAGCAGCAATCCGTATTCCTTCTCCAAGCCGAGCGGCGGTACCCCTTCGTGGGCAAAGGCAGCGCGCGAGAAAGCCCGCGCGAACAAGCCCCAGACGGCAGAGCCCAAGGTTGGCCGCTCGCGATATGCCGATACCGTTGCCGCTCAGATTGCCGAGCAACAGGCATCGAGCGACTCATCGAACCGTTATGGGTTCGACGCTGCGCAGGAATCCTCTGTTGACGCCGATCTCTCTTCGAAGCTGACCGCTCTTCGCGACGAGATCGAGTCGGTCGGGGCGCCGCGTTTCTCCAACGAAGCCGCCGCCGAACCTGAGGCTGTTGCTTACGAGCCTGAATCAACCGTTGCGCCGGCCGAGCAGCCGGCGGCTGCAACGGTCGCAGAGGTGGAAAACAGCGTTCGCTCCGCCGCACCTGTTTCACGTGAAACAGGCAATGCTCCAGCAGCGGTTAGCGCCGAACCTTTGATGGAGAAGGCACCGGCAGCCGCCTCCGCGTCCATGCCTGCCGAACCTGTTGCGGCAGCGAATGCCCGCACAATCGATCAAGATGCTATTGAGCAAGTCCTTGAGCACTCTGCTGAGCGTAATGAGGCCCCGAAGAAACCTACGGTGCGCCAAGCCGCCAGCAAGCCGCACAAGATCCATCGCATAGCGGAAGACCTGCACGCTGCCCGCGAGGCCGAGCGCGCAGCGTTTGATATTCACGAGCAGAACGAAGCCGTCGAGGCTCCGTCTGCCTCTGCCACCTCCCCTATGGGGGTTGTCGATGAAGCGGTCGACTCGCCTGATGTGACGGGCGAGCTCCCTGCATCGCCCGCTTACGCTGATGAGCCGTATGGCCAGTCTGATTACGACGAAGCTGCCGAATACATCGACGCAATGCCCTACGATGATGTTGCGGAGGAGCAAGAGCAGTCCGAGGACCAGCCCACTTCATTCCTTGAGCGCACGAAGCAAGCTGGAGAACGAATGCAGAACATGTTTGCATCCCGATTGAAGTCGGTGCGCAAGCCTTCGTTCATGCGTAAGGACGAATCATCTAGCGAAGAAGTGGACAACTACGATCAGCCTTATCAAGAGGAATATGACGGAGACGAGACGTATGAACCGTCCGCGATTGGGGAAAACATCGTGGATGAGCCTGTTGCTCCTGGTAAAACCGCTGCTATCAAGCCGGTAGATGTATCCCAGTTCATCGATAACGAAGATTTTGAAGATGAAGGGTTCACGCCTGTCCGCCGTATTAACGAGATACCTGAGCAGACCGCTGTTCCCGTGATGGGTTCTAATGAACCTGCTGGTGGTCAGTACGCCGATGATTCTTATGCATATGATGGGTATGCGGATTACGGCTCGGTTTACCCCGAGAACGAGTATGTCGAGAACCAGGGTAGGCAGGCTGCGGCTTCCCCGATTGTGGGTATGGACGGAATGGTTCCTGCACCTGTCACCAGCGCGCCCGTTTCTACTTCGAAGCGCCAAGTAATCGTGTTGCCTGAAGTGGCGAGCGCGCATTCATCGAACAACGATGGTCTGCGTCAGCGTGCACCGATGGCGGATTCCGCGGGTAACACGCAAGCCGGTGCGCGTTCTTTGCTTTCCAATATGCTTCCTGGTATCGATCCTGTCGAATCGTCCGATAACCGCTCAAGCAAGCCTGCTTTGAGCTTGCCTTCGTTGGGTAATACCGGATCTCAACAGGCTGTTTCAACCACTGGGTCGTTCTCTACCGTGGGCGGCACCGGCTCGTTTGCTCCTGTTGGCGACGAGCTGGTATCCGACATCGCTCCCGAGGAGCGTTACATCGACGATGCTGATGATTCTGCCTATGACGAGGACTACACAGAAAACGGGGCCTTTGCTGGTGCTGGCTATGTCGATATGCCGAAGTCTCGTGCTGGCCGTTTGTTTGGTCGTTTCCGCAAGAAGAAGAACAAGGGTGGTTATGAAACCTCGGTCAATGAATGGGTTGACGTTGATGAGAACTACAACGCTCGCAGCGTTGGTAAAGCTCGTGGCGATTGGTCGAGTTTCCAGGAAAACCGGGACTCCTATGGTGTGAATGAGCCTGCACGTAACAACCGTGACTGGAATGGTGGTGCATTCTCTTTGGACCGCCTGCGGAAGGGTCAGCCGGCGGTTGCTGAAACCCCCGAGTTGCAGGCCGATGGCCTGATGGAGACAAATCCTGCTGTTCGAATTGACGGTGACAGCCAAACCGCTGAACAGATCAACTATGAACTCAAAAAGCTTCAGGAGTTCCGTCATCCCGATATCGACACTGAAGTATGGTTTGTAGCCTTGGGGGCCGAGCATTATTCGCATTCGGGCATGAATGCATTCCTGGACGAGCATGCCGAAGAGCTTCGAGGTGCCGTTATCGTTAACCTCGAAGCGCTGGGCGCTGGCACGCTTTCTTGTATCGAAGAGGAAGGCGCATACCGTCCCTATAAGGCTTCCTCCCGTTTGAAGCGTGTGCTTCGTCAAGCGTCTGAGAAATCTGGTGTCCGTTACAGCGTAGACAAGATTGTTTCACGTGAAACCCCGGCGTCTGTTGCCATGGCTCGTGGCTTCCATGCCATTACTCTTGCGGGTATGGGTGAAGGCAATACCGCCCTGTACTCCGCAGACAATGACATTGCAGAAAATGTGAACGCTAAGGCTTTGAACGATGCTGCGAAGTTCACGATGGCGCTGTTGAAGAGTTTCTAGCAGATAGTCAGTCAGACAGAACGAAGCTTTCAGGACGCTGGACAACAAGTGTAAACAAAAAAGAGGGTCGCAATTAGCGACCCTCTTTTTTTGTTGTTAACCGCTGCTACAGAGCCATATCAATACTGGATAGCGTGTTCTTCAATGTTTCAGCGGAAGCTTTCAGGTGCTCTGCTTCATCGTGATTCAAGTGCAATGGGATAGGGAATTCGACACCGCAGCTCCCTACGATTGCAGGCATGCTCATAACAACATTTTTCACGCCGCGCACATCTTCCCTGAAGTTCGATACGTTCATAACCGACTTCTCATCTCGAACAATGGCTTCGCAGATGCGTTTTACCGAGGGGGCGATTCCAAAATACGTAGCGTGCTTTCGCTTGATGATCTCGTAGGCGCTGTTGCGTACGCTGTCTTCGATTTCTTGGCGGAGTTTTGCGGAGTCTTCGATGCCGCGTAGCTTGAAGAAGTCGTCGATATGGATGCCGGAAACGTTTGCACCGCTCCATACGGTAAGCTCGCTATCTCCGTGTTCGCCGATGATTCGTGCATGTACGTGGCGAGGGTCTACATCAAGCATGCGCCCCAGCGTGTACTTGAGCCTTGAGCTATCGAGAACAGTGCCAGAGCCCATTACTCGCTCTTTCGGCAAACCGGAAAGGTTCAGTACTACTTGGGTAAGGATGTCTACGGGGTTCGACACCACCAGGAAAATGCCGTCAAAGCCATGTTCCATAATGGCTGGAACGATTCCCTTGAAGATCTCGGTATTCTTCTGCACAAGGTCGAGCCTGGTTTCGCCTGGCTTCTGATTGGCGCCAGCGGTGATGATGATAATAGAGGCGCTAGCGGCGTCCTTGTAGGTGCCAGCATAGATATTCATGGGGCTGTAGTAGGGGATGCCGTGGCTGATGTCGAGCGCTTCGCCTTCGGCCCGCTGCTCGTCGATATCGACAAGAACCATTTCCGAGAACAATCTGCTCTGCATAAGACTGTATGCGGTCGTTGAGCCAACGAAGCCACATCCGATTACAGCCACTTTCCTGTTGCGGATTGCGTTTGTCATAACATCCTCTTCTTCCATCGTCGATGGCGTATTGAATAGGTTCTGGGTGCCAGAACTATGGTTATGTACCTTAACCGCGCTCTATTTCGCTTTCATTGCATAGGCGTTTCTGCTGTATGCACGTTGGTTCAAATGCGGATTAATCGACGGAATGAAACATATCTGGAAACAAACGCTTCCTAGAATGTGCCTTGTTACGAGCTCCCCCATCCATATCAAAACAGACCCTCGTAGCAGAAAGGAAGAAGCTCATGTATGATCCGGGAACAACTACTTTTATGATCATGAGCTGCGGTTTTGTGCTCATGATGAGCCCTGCACTCGCCCTATTCTACGGGGGTCTTTCCCGAAGGAAGAACGTCGTGAATACCATGCTGATGTGCGTGTTGGCGATGGGTATCGTCGGCTGCCTTTGGGCTATAATCGGCGACTCAATCGCGTACGGCGGCTCAGACGCCTTCGATGAAGATGGAAACCTGGTTAGCGTCGTCAACCTGTTTGTAGGCGGCTTTGACAGGATGTTCGCAACCTGGTCGCTCGACGAGATGCTCACGTCTCTCTCGACGGCGCCTACCGACCCGACCTATGCTGACGTTGCACTTGGCACCTACCCCGGCTTGATGGACGTAGCCTTCCAGGCAACGTTCGCTATGGTGACCGCTGCAATCGTTACCGGCGCTCTGGCAGGGCGCATGAAGTTCGGCGCCATCACCTTCATCCTCCTGTTCTGGAGCCTGATCGTGTACGCCCCTATGGCCCATATGGTTTGGGGCGGCGGCCTTATCGGCAACTCCAACGCCATCGGCGCGCTGGACTTCGCTGGCGGTACTGCGGTTCATATCTGCTCGGGTCTTGGCGGCTTGGTGCTTGCCTTGATCCTGGGTAAGCGCACCGGGTTCGGTGTACGTACCGTTCGCCCACATAACGTTCCTGCGGTGGTAATCGGCTGCGGCTTGTTATTCGTAGGCTGGTTCGGCTTCAACGGTGGTTCGGCTTTGGCTGCCGATGGCTATGCTGGCTTGGCTATCTGCAACACCCTGCTGGCTGCCTGTGCAGCATCTGCCAGTTGGCTTGCGGTTGAGCGCATTGTAACGAAGAAGCCTACGCTAGTTGGTGGCTGCACGGGCATCCTGGCTGGCCTGGTTGTTATCACGCCGGCGTGCGGCTACGTTGATCCAATGGTGGCTATCATCATGGGCTTGGTCGTTTCCCCCATCTGCTACTACTTCATTGCCGTTCTGAAGCGTAAGCTTGGTTGGGACGACGCTCTTGATGCCTTCGGGTGCCACGGCGTGGGCGGTATCGTCGGCTGCATCCTTACCGGTATCTTCGCGATGCCCGGCCTTTCAACCAACGAACTGGGTGGTCTGTTGTACACCGGCGACCCAACTCTGCTAGTTAACCAGGTGCTTTCGGTTCTTGTTACCTTGGTGTACGTGACGGTTACCACAGCGATAATCGGCTATATCGCCAAGGCGATCTTCGGCGGCAGCTTGCGAGTGAGCAAGGAAGTTGAGAACCGCGGCCTCGATACCACGGTACATGGCGAATCCGGCTACCCGTCCTTCACCGGCCTTGATCAGTAAGTGAGGTACATCATGAAGAAAGTAGAGGCAATTGTTCGTTCAAGCATGCTTGAACCGTTGAAAGAAGCTCTTTTCCAGGGTGGCATAGGTGGCCTTACCGTTTCCGAGGTAATGGGCTGCGGCAGTCAACATGGTTGGAGCGAGTATGTGCGTGGCTCTGAGGTTTTGGTAACCATGCTGCCGAAGATCAAGTTCGACTTGGTAGTGTCCGACGACGAGGTGGACAAGGTAGTGGATCTTATCCGCGCAACCGCGTACACCGGAGAGGTTGGAGACGGCAAGATCTTCGTTATGCCGGTAGATCAGGTTATACGCATCCGTACCGGCGAATCGGGCGAAGCAGCGGTATAGCCTAAGACGAGCTACCGTAAAACAGCGGCTTCATGCAGGGGCCGGCACCGTGAGAGTTCCATCTCATGGTGCCGGCCCTTTTTCTGTGTTGGGTTGCCCGGGTTCGCCCTTTCACAGCCAAAGCGTCCCGAAGTTTCGTCGACCGTGGGGCAGAATGTTTCGGCATGTCGGCTATGTTTCACGATAAACAGCGCCTTTACCTGGGCTTTCTTTTAAATTATTACCTCTTGTTACGCGAATGAACCGTAAAAGACCCAAGACGTACACGACCTGGCAAAAAAGCCTTCATTTCGCCGAAATGAGCTAGTAACGCGGCCACGAATAATAAATAGCAACCGAAGCGAAGACCGATTCGCGGACGAAGCAAGGAAGCAATGCCTGATATGAGGAGGCCCCCAATGAGTTATCCAGCGATTGATTTCCTGTATCTCAACGAGGAAGACATGATCAAAGCCGGCGTTATGAACATCTCCGACTGTATCGACACGATGGAAGAGGTTCTGAAGTGCCTGCGCGTTGGCGACTTCATGATGGGCGGCAAGGACGGCACGTCCCACGGCTGCATGGTCACCTTCCCCGAAACCTCTCCGTTCCCCAACATGCCCACCAACCAGGGCGAGGATCGCCGCTTCATGGCTATGCCGGCCTACCTGGGCGGCCCCTTCGATATGGCGGGCTGCAAGTGGTACGGCTCCAACACCGCGAACAAGGAGAAGGGCCTGCCCCGCTCCATCCTCATGGTTATGCTGAACGATAAGGACACCGGCGCACCCATAGCATTGCTTTCCGCGAACCTGCTTTCCGCCTACCGCACCGGCGGCATCCCCGGCGTTGGCATCCGCCACCTGGCTCGCAAGGATTCCAAGGTCCTGGGCATCTACGGCCCGGGCGGCATGAGCCGTACCGCCATCGACGCATTCGCCGCTGAATGCCCCGAGATGGACACCGTGAAGATCAAGGGCCGCAGCCAGCGCGGCATCGACAACTACGTTGCCTACGTCAAGGAGCATCACCCGCAGTTCACCACCATCGAAGTGGTGGACGACCTTGAGTCCCTGGTCCGCGACTCCGACTGCGTGTACTTCGGCGCAACCGCCACTTCCGACCCGAACACCTACGCAAAGGTGATGGGCGAATGGGTGAAGCCCGGCGCCTTCATCGTGGGCACTTCGGCCTACGACGTTGAGGACCAGTTCCTTATCGACAAGTGCAAGCTTGTGGTTGACGACATCGGTCTCTACGACGCATGGGCTCAGGAGTACCCGTACCCCACCTTCGGCTACGGCATGGACATCTTCGGCTGCAAGTTCACCGACATGGTTCACGATGACCTGATTACCCGCGACCGCATTATCTCCATGGGCGACATCCTGCTGGGTAAGGCTCCTGGCCGTGTGAGCGACGACGAGGTTATCACCATGAGTGTCGGCGGTATGCCGGTCGAGGATGTTGCATGGGGCAAGTACTGCTACGACAACGCCGTGAAGATGGGCATCGGCACCAAGCTTCACCTGTGGGATGCCCCCACGTTCGCATAAGCGCGAAACGCTTTCCTAGGGTCTTTCCTCATCGACCCTCTCACTTTCAGGTGCCGCAGCCTGGGCAAGGGCTGCGGCACCGTTGATAAGCAAACGGTTAGGACAGGTTATGTCTCAAAGAATCGATTTCCACCCCATTCTGGGTGAGCCCGAGAAGGGGCCGCTGGTCACCTTCAGCTACGACGGCAAGCCCATCGAAGGATACGAGGGCGAGCCCATTGCCGCGGCCCTCAAGGCGGCAGGCGTCATGGTTCACCGCCACACCATGAAGATGGACCGCCCGCGCGGCGTGTTCTGCGCGATCGGCCGCTGCACCGACTGCGTGATGGTGGTAGACGGCAAGCCCAACGTGCGCACCTGCATCACGCCCGTGCGCGCCGGGATGACAGTGCAAACCCAATACGGCGTTTCGGCCAAGCCCGGCGCCGAGGCTGCGGAATAGAGGCGGTTAGGATGAAGCGATACGACCTTATCATCGTGGGTGCCGGCCCTTCCGGCCTGTGCGCCGCAATCGCCGCTGCCCGCTACGGCCTTGAGGTAGTGGTTTTCGACGAGAATTCCCGTCCTGGCGGCCAGCTGTTCAAGCAGATCCACAAGTTCTTCGGTTCGAAGGAACATGGCGCGAAGCTGCGCGGCATCACCATTGGCCAGGATCTGTTGAAGGAAGCTGCCGAAGCCGGCGTAGACGTTGAGCTAAACAGCGTGGTCATGGGTATCTTCCCCGAAAACGAGGTGCTGGTGCACCGCGAGGACCGCACCGAGCACTACAAGGCGGACAGCATCATCGTTGCTACGGGCGCTTCCGAGAACGCCGTTACCTTCGAAGGCTGGACGCTTCCTGGCGTTATCGGCGCCGGCGCAGCCCAGATGTTCATGAACCTGAACGGGGTGAAGCCGGGCAACAAGGTGCTCATGCTGGGCACCGGCAACGTTGGCTTGGTAGTGAGCTACCAGCTGCTGCAGGCAGGCTGCGAGGTTGTTGCCCTGGTGGATGCTGGCCCCCGCGTTGGAGGCTACGGCGTGCATGCCTCCAAGCTGGCGCGCACGGGCGTTCCGTTCTATACATCGCACACCATCAAGAAGGCCGAAGGCGAAGACCATGTGACCGGCGTCACCATTGCGGAGGTGGACAGCCACTTCCAGTTCATCGAGGGCACCGAAAAGCACTTCGACGTGGACACGATCTGCCTGGCAGTTGGCCTTTCGCCGCAATCGCAGCTGCTTGATATGGCCGGCTGCGACATGGTGGAACGTGGCGGCCGGATCCCGGTAAGCAGCGAGGATTGCTCCACTTCGGTACCGGGTATCTTCGTAGCCGGCGACGCAGCGGGCATCGAGGAAGCGAGCTCCGCCATGATCGAGGGCCGCATCGCAGCGGTATCAGCCGCCGAGTTCCTGGGCTTCATCGACGCCGAGCAGGCCGCAGCCGACCGCCAAGAGCACTACGACGCGTTGGACCGCTTGCGCATCGGCATGTTCGCTCCGCAGAACCGCGGCAAGGTGTTTACCGAAACTGAGGAAGGCATCCCTCTTTCGCAGAGCCTGCTGAAGAAGGGCTTCGTCACCGACGAGGAAGTGGATTCCTTCGGCGGCGTAACCCATATGGAGGGCTGGCACGCGGTTATCGAGTGTACGCAGAACATCCCCTGCAACCCCTGCCAGGACGTATGCCCGCGCCACTGCATCAACGTCGGTTCGAACATCACCATCCTGCCCACCATCAACACCGAGGCCAACTGCAGCAACTGCGGCAAGTGCGTGGCGTTCTGCCCTGGCCAGGCCATCTTCCTGGTGAACGAGGACATGGGCGACGGCACGGCGCAGGTAACCTTGCCCTACGAATTCTACCCGCTGCCTGAAAAGGGCACTGCCGGCAAGGCCCTCGACCGAAGCGGCCAAGTGGTATGCGATGCCGAAGTGGTGAAGGTGATGAACCCGAAGGCCTTCGACCATACCGCCCTGCTCACCATGAGCGTGCCCAAGGAATTCGTGCACCAGGCGCGTTTCTTCAAGACGGCCGCCGCAACCATGACCGCGTAGAGAGAAGAGGAACGCACCATGGACACCACACCAACCATCCGTCGGCTTGCCGATGAGCCGTTCAAGCCCGAGCCCGACGACGACATGATCATCTGCCGCTGCGAGGAAGTGACCAAGGGCGAGCTTCGCCGCGCGGTTCACGAGGGGCTCTACCGCTTCCCGGAGGTCCGCCGATTCACCCGCTGCGCCATGGGCCTGTGCCAAGGGCGCACCTGCACCAAGCTGGTGAAGGGGATCCTTGCCCGCGAGGCCGGCCTCACCATCGAGGAGCTGCAGAACCCGCACGCCCGCTCGCCTCAGCGCCCCCTGCAGATGCAGGAACTGGGCAACGAGCGATTCTAGGAGGAGCGAGCAATGAGCACTACAGCAGACGTTATCATCGTCGGTGGCGGCATCGAGGGATGCTCCACCGCCTATTACCTGGCCAAACGCGGCATCACCAATGTCATCGTGCTTGAGGCGCAGGAGATCATGCTCAACGGCGGCGCTTCCCGAAACGCCGGCGGCGTGCGCCAGAGCGGCCGCGACCCGCGCGAGCTTCCCCTGGCCCTGTACGGCGTGCAGAATATCTGGCCCACCCTTGGCGAAGAGCTTGGGGTAGACGTCGAGTACAACCAGGGCGGCAACCTGCGCCTGGGCAAGACCGAAGAGCACCTGAAGACCCTTACGCGCCTGGCGAACAATGCCGCTGCCTGCGGCGTGGGCGTGGGAATGATCACCGGCGAAGAGGCGCGCCAGATCAACCCCTTCCTTTCTGAAGAGGTCATCGGCGCAAGCTGGTGCCCCACCGACGGCCATGCCAACCCGCTGAAGACGGGCCTTGGCTTCTACAAGAACGCCCTGGCCATGGGCGTGAAGTTCATCACCGGCGAAAAGGTTCTGGCGCTGCGCAAGGTGAAGGGCCGCGTGCGCAAGGTAATTGCCGAGCACGGCGAGTACGAGGCCGACACCGTGATGGTGTGCGCCGGTGCCCAGTCGAAGGAGATCCTTTCCACCATCGGCATCAACGCCAAGGTGCGCCCCCGCATCGACCACTGCCTGGTTACCGAGGCCCAGCCCCACATGTTCGACACCATGCTGGGCACCGCCGAGGCCGACTTCTACGGCGGCCAGACCAACCACGGCTCGTTCGTGTTCGGCGGCGACGACGACCTTGAGGGCTTCGACATCTACGACCTGAAGACGAAGGGCACTTCCACCACGGCGCCTTGCGTATGCCGCGGCATCATGAAGTACTTCCCGAAGCTCGCCGAGATGAACATCGTGCGCACCTGGGCCGGCTGGATCGACATCACTCCAGATGGCGTGCCGATCCTGGGCGATTGCGAAGAGGTTCCGGGCCTGGTAACCGCCTATGGCTTCAACGCTCACGGCTTCGGCATCTCGCCCGCTATCGGCTATGCCTTATCCGAGCTTATCGAGACGGGCGCAAGCACCACGATCGACATCAGCGGCCTTCATTACGACCGCTTCAAGGCTAAGTTCTAGGAATTGTTGAGCGGGCGGCCCGGCGCTGCCCGCTCATTCGATTTTCGCCGCCTGCAATCTGGGACGAGTACGGAAAGGAGAGGCTGCATGGGCGACAAACCGGTGATCGGCGTAACGCCGCTATACGATGATGAGCGCGAGAGCATTTGGATGCTGCCCGGTTACGTGGACGCGTTGAAGAGCTGCGGCGCCCTGCCCCTTATCCTCCCGTTCGTTTCCGCGGATGCGGACATTTCCCAGTTGGTGGACCTGTGCGACGGCATCCTGTTCACTGGCGGGCACGATGTGGACCCGGCTTTGTACGAAGAGCGGAAAAGCCCGAAATGCGGTGAGGTAAGCGCGCAGCGCGACAGGTTGGAATTCGCGTTGCTCCAGCGCGCGCTGATGATAGACCTTCCCGTGTTGGGGATATGCCGCGGCGCCCAGTTCATCAACGTGTGCCTGGGCGGAACGCTGTACCAGGACCTGCCCTCGCAGCTGCCAGGCGCGCTGCAGCACCACATGAGCGCGCCGTACGACCGCCCCTGCCACGAGGTTTCGCTGGTTCCGGGCACGCCTTTGTACTATCTGCTGAAATCAACGAAGTTGCAGGTGAACAGCTACCACCATCAGGGGATACGCGATTTGTCGTTCCAGCTTTCGCCCATGGCCATCGCGTCGGATTCCCTGATAGAGGCGTTCTACCATCCCATGAAGAGCTTCACCTGGGGCGTGCAATGGCACCCCGAGTTCCTGTGGGAGAAGGATCGCGCCGAGCGCCAGGTGTTCCAGGCCTTCGTGGAGGCGTGCGACGCGAAGGCGGTGGGGCAGCCTGCCGCTTCGCCGGGAAGAGGACGGCGCAGAGGCTCGCCGTTCCTGATGAGCCGCTAGGTTGGTTGGGGCCTGGGCCTCTCTACTTGCCGGTGGCCTCTAGTGCCATTAACGTCTTCGCCTCGCGGTCGCGCGCCGCGCTGGCGCATGCCTGCGCGAAGGGCGT
>CAVFYB010000011.1:0-13681 GCA_963626845.1 Bacteroidaceae bacterium
TCGCGCTCGTACCACAGGGCAACATCGTCAAGCGCCACCTGGGCGTTCGACTTCACCACACGAGCAAGGCCGCAGACGCGCTCGGCCGTGATGGGGTTGCGCTTGTGAGGCATGGCCGAAGAGCCCTTCTGCCCCTTCGCAAACGGCTCCTCCGCTTCAATGACGTCGGACTGCTGCAGCAGGCGCACCTGCATGGCGATGGACTCGAGCGTGGAAGCGGTTACCGCGAGAGCGGTCATGACCTGGGCATGGCGGTCGCGTGCCAAAACCTGGGTGGAAAGAGGGTCGGGCGTAAGGCCCAGCTTCTCGCAGACGTACTGCTCCACGAACGGGTCGATGCTGGAGTACGTTCCCACTGCACCGCTGATAGCGCCGGTGGCGGCAACCTTGCGGGCCTCCTCAAGGCGCGTCTGGGCGCGCTTCAGGGCCCAAGCCCAGCTGCCGAACTTCATGCCGAAGGTCATGGGCTCGGCATGGATGCCGTGGGTGCGACCAACGCACAAGGTTTCCTGGAACTCGAAGGCGCGGCGCTTGCAGGTTTCGCCCAACTGCCTCACGTCTTCCAGAATGATGTCCACTGCTTGGGTGATCTGGTAGGAAAGGGCTGTGTCGCCCAAGTCGGAGGAGGTCATGCCATAGTGCACCCAGCGGCTCGGGGGTTCCTTGCCCTCGGGAACGTCGGCGTCGATGTACTCGGCCATGTTGGTGGTGAAGGCAATGACATCGTGGTTCGTCACCTTCTCGATCTCGTCGATGCGCTCTACCGTGAAGTCGGCATGGGCGCGGATCCAGGCAGCCTCTTCCTTGGTGATACCCGATTTACCCAACTCAGCCTGGGCTTCACACGCCAGGACCTCGATCTCTTTCCAGATCTCGAACTTGTTCTGCAGCTCCCAGATGGCGCCCATCTTGGGGCGCGTGTAGCGACCGATCATCCTGTTCCTCCCTTATCGCGGCCCTTGCCGGGCGTTTCGAGTCGATTGGTATTCTACCAACACTATAGGGGAGTTTGCCGAGCGACGAACCTACAACGATCGCACGATTTCGCGCGCGCGATTCAGCAGATCGGTATCAGCGGCGACGATCACCTGGTCACCGGGGAAAATGCGCGTATCGCTGCCCACGACCTCCATCTCGTCGCCGTGGGATACCGCGATAAGGCGTATGCCGTCCTCGAATTCCAAGTCGAGGGCGCGAACACCTTTGTAATTGTCGTGGTAGCGCATGGAAGGCACCTTGATGTCCAGCAGGCCGATCTGGTCGCTGGTCAGCGAAACGGCAACGCCCATGGACCCGAGCATGGCCTCTTCCTGGATCATGTGGGCGATGAGCGCCGTGGAGGAAACGGACTCGATGCCCATACGGCGGAAGATACGCAGGTTTCGCGGGCTATTCACGCGGGCAATGCAACGGGGAACGTCGAACACCCGCGAGGCGATCTCGCAGGCGGCAAGGTTGTCTTCGTCCTGGCCGGTGGCCGCCACGAAGATATCGGCCTGCTGGGCGCCGGCGTCTTCCAGAACCGTTGCCGAGCATCCGTCGCCGTTGATAACCAGGCAGGAGCCATCTATTGTCTCAGAAAGCCTTCGGGCACCCGGTTCGCTCTTCTCCACCAAGGCAACCTGGTTGCCATCCCGCAAAAGCGTGCCTGCAAGGTAGGTCCCCAGCTTGCCGCCGCCCATGATTACGATGTACATAGCCAGGTCCTCCTAGTCTTTCGCGTACTTCGCGATGGTGGGGATCATGGCGTGGGAAACCACAGCCAGCACCGCATCGCCGTGGTACAGGATGCTCGATGGCGAGGGGATGGAGCTCACCGTACCGTCGGCGCGTTCGAACGCGCACACGCGGACGCCGTGCAGGCTTTCCAGCTCGGATACCTTGATTGACTTCTGATCCTTGTCGGAAAGGTCCAGGGCGAATTGGAGTACCTCGAAATCACCGAAAGTGGCGATGTGGTCGCCGATGCCGGAAATCGCCTTCGAGAATATCTCCTCTGCCACCAGCGTGGTGCCGCATACGTAGTCGATTCCCAGCTGCAAGTACGTGCGCTCGTGGCTGCTATCGTACAGGCGCGCCACCGCATGGGGGACGTCGTACAGGCGGCGGGCGATCTCGACCACCATCAGATTCGCATTGTCGCTCTGGGTTACCGCGGCGACGAAATCGCATTCCTCGATGCCTGCGTTCACCAGGATCTCCTCGTCGTAGCCCACGCCCACGAATGTGGATCCGTTGAAGTCGCGTCCGAGGGAGGCGAAGGCCTTCGGGTCGCGGTCGATAACGCACACGTTGTTGTCGTGTTCGGAGAGCATAAGGGCCAGACGGGATCCGACGCGCCCGCAGCCTACGATGATGATGTTGCTCATGATGCTTGCGCCGCTTCGCGCAGCGCCTCCTTCGCGTTACAGGAATCGATAGCTAACCGTACGGGTGCCCCACTCCCCATAGGAGCTGAAGCCGAACGCCTTCCAAACGCCGGGGGCCAAATCGAGCGCGCGGCCGTAGCGCGCGAAACCGCCTGTATCGGTAACGGTAGCAATTACCACCTTGCCGTCATAGCATACCTCGCAAATACTGCCCACCCGGTATGCCTGAGCCTCAGGCACAGCGACAGTAATGGAATTATCGGTAAGGTCGATGCCCGAAGCAGTGTTGGCAACGCCGAAGTTGCCGTTGCCGTCATCGTTCGTCGCGATGCAGTAGGCACTGGCAATCCCCGAAGACCAGGTACCATCGTTAACATCAGGCGCCACATGAGGAGCGGTAGGGAGCGGATCGAGCGTGCAAACCTCGGCGGCCTTCTGCTGTGCAAGGGGATTGGCCGGGTCGACCGCGATGGGCACAACCACCGGATCGGGATCCTTGACCGTGATGGAACGCTGGGCAGAAGCTGCAGCGTTGGAGGCTTCGGAAACCGAGATGCCCTCGGAAGTGCTGGTTGCCTGCTGGGTGCCAGCAGCGCGCTGAGACGATGAGATCTGGCTATCGACCGAACGGGTGCTGCTCAGACCGAGCGTAGAGGGGTCTTCCGTACCGGAGCCCTGGGCCTGGCCTACCGAGAATACGGCTATGATGGCCATCGCCATGACAAGCACCAGGACGATCATGGCAAAGGGCACGAGCCTGCTCTTGGTATGTTTCGCGGTATTAGCCAAAAGCTCCCTAAACGCGGTTTCATCCTTGCCGCTGCGCAATGCGGACGGTGCGGACCTTGCTGTGCGCCGGGGCAATAAGCCGCCGTGGCGCATCGATGCGTGTGCTTACGCGACCAAAATTATACCGTTTCGACGCAACCACACCAAATCGAGGTGACGGTGAACGGGTTCAAACGATGTCATGAGACCGGCGAAATCAATGCATTTTAGGGGACGAACTAACCCCTGAACAGCGGCGATGTCATATTGTGGTGAAAGTACGACGAGAACATGACCACACGATCGATCACACCCATATCGAAATACGAGATGGCCAAGGCGAGCGCCGCCAAGCCGGTTCCCAACGCAAGGAAATCGCCCCTATCGAAGATGAGCGCTATGGCGATGCAGGCGGCAACCACCAGCCACAGCACTTCCGTGGCATCGCCGATGCGCGAAAGGGACTGAAGCGGGCAGATTCCCAAAGTGAAGGGAAGGAAGGCCAGGCACAACTCTATGCAGGCGATGAGCCCACACAGGCGAGCACGCAACGATATCTTATGACCGAAGCACACCAGCAAGGTGGTTCCCACCACCACGAACAGCAAGGGCCAGAAGCCCAGGGCGGAAAGCTGGGGCATGTAGGAAACGCCATAGTTCACCGCAACGGCGAACAAGGCCGCTATGAACACAACCAGCGAAAGCACCACAGGCAGGCGGTGAACAGCACGTTCAGGATCGAATTCAAGGGTACCTTCGGAAAACACCGAGGGACAACAGCGCTCGGGGGCATCTTCGCCCGTCGGTGGGGCAGGCGGGATGTGCCCGGCACCGGCGCGCACGCCGTATATGCGCTGGGCAACGTAGGGGCGGCCTTCCGTGCGGACCACGCGGTGGTACCTGTCCGAACAGACGGAAAGAGGGTCCACGTCGAGCGGACGCTGGTCGTCGCGGCACGAGGGAAGGAAAGCAGCAAGGGCAACGTAGGGGATCACGGCCAGCCCGAAGGTGCATAGCGTAAGCACCACGGCGGTAACGCGCACCACGACCGCGTCGGTATCCAAATGCTCGGCGATGCCTGAGCACACACCGGTTAGGATCCTGTCCTCCCCACGGAAAATGGGGGCGCGGGAATCTTCGCGCACACGCAATGAATCATGCTCAGCCCGGGTTTCCAACACGCTCCTTTCCCACGGGATCATTGAACAACGGACACGGGAGCTGCGGCGGCACCGTTGGAGAACCGTTTAATTCCCTCGGGTGCACACAGGGCAGTTGATCCCTTGCACAGCAAAAGCGCCGCCCAAATCGGCCGGCACGCGGGTGCACGGCTACAGATACCGGAAGTAGGCAGCGCACGAACCTTCGCTTGAGACCATGCAAGGCCCCACCGGGTTCTCGGGCGTGCACACCTTGCGGAACAATGGACACTCGTTCGGCGCCATCATGCCGCGCAGCACATCCCCGCAACGGCAACCTTTGGGCTCTTGCGTGGGCTCTACTGCCGGCTCGAAGCGTTGGAATGCATCGAACTCGGCGTATTCCTGGCGGATAGCGTAACCTGACCCGGGGATAACCCCCAACCCGCGCCACGTGGCGTCGACTGTGCGGAATACCTCGTTGATGGCGGCGATGGCAACCGGGTTGCCCTCGGGCGCCACGCCACGGGTGTAGGCGATCTCGATCTCGGCACGGCCTTCATGCAGCTGACGCATGAGCATGGCGATGCCCTGAAGGACATCCACCGCCTCGAATCCGGTGATAACGCCGGGGATGCCGTACTTCTCTGCCAGGAAGCGATAGGGCTCCATACCGATGATGGTACTTACGTGCCCGGGTAGGATAAGGGCATCTATCTGCAGCTTCGGGTCGGAAACAATGGTCTCCAACGCGCCGGGCATGTTCTTGTGGGCAACGAACACGCTGAAGTTCTTCAGTCCCAACGCCTTCGCGCGCTTCACCGCCATGGCGACCAACGGCGTGGTGGTCTCGAAGCCGACGCCGACGAACACTACCTGCTGGTCGGGGTTTTCCTGCGCAAGCTTCAGCGCATCGAGCGGCGAGTACACAATACTCACCGAACGCCCTTCGGCCTGTTCTTTGAGTAGGCTCGAAGTGGAACCAGGGACACGCGTCATGTCACCGAAGGTGGCGATAGTAACCCCTGGCACGCGTGAAAGGGCGATGACCGTGTCGATGTCCTTGTTGGAGGTTACGCATACCGGACAACCCGGACCGGAAGCCAAGCGGGTGCCTTCGGGCATCAGGCCGCGCAGGCCATTGCGGGCGATGGCCACCGTATGGGTGCCGCACACTTCCATGAGCGTGGCGTGCTCGGGCGCCCACTTCTGGATGGAATGGATAAGACCCCGGGCAAGCTCGGGGTCTTTGAACTGCGAAAGGTCCATGGTTACCGCCTACAGCCCCTCTACATCGGCCAACTCAGGGATCTGCCTGATAAGCTCGAGGGTCTGCTGAGCGTCTTCCTCGTTAACCACCTCGATGGCGAAGCCGGCATGCACCAAGACAAAATCACCCACTTCAGCCTGAGGGGTAAGGTCGAGTGCCACTTCACGCGTGACACCGAGGATATCCACGATAGCAAGGTTGTTTTCTTCGATGGTCTTCACCTGTGCGGGAATAGCCAAACACACTGCGCATCACTCCTTACTTTGCGCCTGCAATCCTAGCACAGCCTGCCCGTAGGAAATCGATGCGTCGTTCGGCGGAAGGTCTTTATTCAAAGCAACCGTGAAACCGCGCTCCTGCAGGGACGTGAGACAGCGTTCTGCCAGGTAGCGGTTCATGAACACCCCGCCGGCAAGGGCCATGGTCTCTATACCATAGGCCGCCCGCACCAGCTCGGCGGCCTCTTCTACAACAGTTACGAACGCCTCATGGAAACGCGCAGCGATCACCGTTTCGGGGACGTTCGCCTGTATATCGTCGAGCATGGCTCGGAACACACCAGCCGCGTCCATCAGCAGCACCGAGGTGTCGGCGGCGGTGCTGTTCTCAGTAGCCGTGTTCTTCAGGAAGGCGATATGGTACCGCTCGTCTTTGACGGGAAGGTCCTCGTACACCGCGCGGACAAGCCCTTCGTGCGCGGCCGCCTCCAGAAGGATTGCCGCCTCGCCTTCGTAGGTAGGCTGACGGCAAATGCCCAGAAGCGCGGAAGCGGCGTCGAACAGCCTTCCCACTGAAGAGGTCTCAGGGGTGTTCAGGCCCTTCTCTATCATCTGCTCGAACACCGCGGCGCCTTCAACCGCATCGGAGACGAAGCCCCGTGCACACGGGTGGTCCAGCAGGTCGAAGGCCCACAGGGCGCCAAACGCGATGCGCGAAGGGTCCTTGATGGCGGCAGCGCCGCCAGGCAGCGGGATGTAGGCGAAGTTCATGAAGCGCTCGTAGGCATGCAGGTTAGAAAGCAACACCTCGCCGCCCCAGATGGCGCCGTCGAGGCCGTAGCCGGTGCCATCGAAGGCAAACCCGCATACCGGGCCCTCCAGCCCGTTTTCCCCCATAACAGAAAGAACATGAGCGTGGTGGTGCTGAACCTGCACTAGCGGCAGACCCTGCGCCAGGGCCCATTTGGTGGACAGGTACTCGGGGTGGTAGTCGCACACCAAGCGTTGGGGGCTGAAGCGCAGGAGGTCGGTGTAGCGGCGTCGCGTTTCGTGCCAAGCGTCCATCACTGCAACGCTTTCCAGGTCGCCGATGTGCTGCGAAGTGAACGCAGCGTCAGCGCGGGCGTAGGTGATGGTGTTCTTCTGCTCCGGCCCCACCGCCAAGACCTCGTCTGCGGCTTCCCCGCTACCGGGAACAGCGATAGGGAGGGGCGCGAAACCGCGGGCTCGACGGATGAATTGGATCACCTCGCCGGCAGGGCCGCCGTCGAGCACGCGCAGGACGGAGTCGTCGTAGCGGCCCTCGATGGCACGGTCGTTCACCAGAAAGGCATCGGCAACGGAGCCCAACTGGCGCAGCGCCGTTTCCTCATCGGTGACGATGGGCTCGTTGTGGATGTTGCCCGAGGTCATAACCAGCAAACCGCCGAATGCGCGTATAAGCAGGTGCTGCACCGGGGTGGTGGGCAGCATCACCCCGAGCTCGGGAAGCTTGTCGGCAAGGCCATGGGCTAGCGCCACATCCATACGCTTGCGCAACAAGACAATGGGCCGCGCGGGGCTTTCGAGCTGGGCAGCCTCGGCCTTGCTCACCGCGCAGAACTCGCGCGCCTGGTTCACCGAGGCCGCCATAACGGCGAATGCCTTGCCGGGACGGCGCTTGCGCGTTCGCAGCCGCATCAGCGCATCGGGGTTCTGGGCGTCGCACACCAGGTGGTAGCCACCCAAACCCTTCACGGCAACGATGCCGCCCTCGCGGATGACGCGCACTGCGGCATCGATGAAGCCATCGGACGCCTCGACGTCGTGCGCCCATTCGATATCCCCAACGCCGAGCTGCGCGCCTTCGGCAGCACGAACCCACCCCAGATGGGGGCCGCATTCGAAGCAGGCGTCTGGCTGAGCATGGAAGCGGCGGTTCGCCGGGTTGTCATATTCCGCCTGGCATTCCGGGCACATCTTGAATTCCGCCATAGAGGTTGAAGGGCGGTCGTAGGGAAGCCCACGCATGATGGTAAAGCGCGGACCGCAGTTGGTGCAGTTGATGAAGGGGTAGTGGAAGCGCCTGTTCGCGGGGTCGAACAGCTCTTCGACGCAGGCATCGCAGGTTGCCAGGTCGGGCGACACCAGGGTGGTCTCGGTTCCCGCGCCCTCCTCCGAGAAGCGTATCTCGAACGAGTCGAAGCCCTCCAGCGGCACCTCGGCGATGGCGATCTCCTTCACCTGGGCTGCCGCGGGTGCATGCTCCGACAAGTCCAGCACGAAGCGGTCCAGCTCCTTCGCCTCGCCTTCGGCATGCACCTCGACGCCGTGGACGTTGTTGAGCACCCAGCCGGTGATCATATGTAGTTTTGCCTCACGATAGACAAAGGGGCGGAAACCCACCCCTTGCACTACGCCGGAAATCTTCAGTTCTAGCGCTTCACGCGTCATGCGTAGATTGCCTCCTTGAAAACCTTCACCAAGGCCCGGATGGAAACAGCGGAATTGTCGGCCAAGTGGACCTGCACACAGCGGCGACCGCGCTCGGACAGGATGGAGAAGTCTCCCGATGCCTGCGCCTTGGCAAGCTCGCCCAGGCTGCCGGCACGATTGTCAATGATGTCAATATCTCGCGGCTCATCTGCGGAAACAATAAGGAACACGCCCTTGTTGGGGCCACCCTTGTGCAACTGGCCGGTGGAATGCAGATAGCGCGGGCCGATCTCCAAGCAGGAAGGCACGCCCTTCAAGTCGGCGACGGAATGGCGGATCTCCTCGAGCGCCTCGCGGCGGCCTTCGCCAGCGAAGGGCAAGAAGGCGTTAAGGCAGAAGTAGTCGCCCGGCTGGATGCTTCCCATAAGCTCGGAAAGCGCGCAGACCAGGGTCTGCTCTTCCAGCTTGCCGCGCAGAGCCTCGGAAACGTGCACCTCGGCGTCGCCGACGGGAATACCGGCCAGGTCGCTCTCCGTGAATTCGGGTTGACGCGCACCCTCTGCAAGGATGCGCAGGACTTCCTTCTTTGCGACGGCCACATCGGGCTGGTCGAACGGACACACCTTCATCAGGTAACCGACCATGGCGATGGCGTACTCCCACATAACGAAGTGCGCAGCCAGGTCTACCACGTTCATGACCTTGAAGTTCATGCGGGGGATGGCAGGGTCGATGAACTCCAGCGCATGGGCGAAGTTCTGACGGTCGTCCCAGAGGTCGGTTTTGGTGGTGTAGGTGATAACCGTGCGGTCCTTCGGGTCTTCACGAAGAACCAGCGAGTCAACCTCGATATTCGGTAGGATGCCGAAGCCGTTCTTGCCCAGGCTCTCGGCTACCAGCTGCTCGATCCACAGGCCAAGCACGCGCCCGCGCTTCGGGGTGAAGAACGAGAACTTATCGCGGCCGGCCTGGTAATTGTCGTAAAGGAAGGCGGCGAGGTTCGCAGCAGGGTTGTCGATGTCGTCCGAGGCGCACAGATCTTCGGCCGCACGGGCGCTTTCCATCAGCTCGGCCAGGTTGATGCCCACAAGCGCAGCCGGAACCAGGCCGAATACCGAAAGGGCGGAATAGCGGCCGCCCACGGTAGGCTCACCCGTGAAGACCTTGCACCAGCCTTCTTCCTTTGCACGTTTTTCCAGGTCGGAACCTGGGTCGGTAATGGCGATAAGGTGAGAGGGGATCTCTTCTTCCGGCAGGGTTTCTGCAAGCACCGAGCGAACCGCCTTCATGATGAGGGTGGGCTCGATGGTCCCGCCGGATTTAGAGGACTGGATGATGAGGGTTGTGCGCGGGTCGCATTCCGACATGATGCCGCGAACACGAACCGGGGAATCGGAATCCAGCGTCTTGAACGTAACGAGCGAAGAGTCCGGCTTGTTGTACTTGGTCATGGTCATGGGCGCCTGGGTAGAGCCGCCCTGGCCGATAAGGATCACGGTTTTCAGGCCAGCAGCGATCTTGCTGTCGGCGAATTCCTGGATCTCGGCGATGGGATACGGGGGCTCGCTGGCAAGCGTTGCCCAACCCATGTATTCACTGGCGCACTGCTGCGCCTCTTCGGAAAAGCCATAAAGAGAGCTGTCCTTGCGCCTGATGCGACTGGCTACCTTGCCGTCGACCAGCGCCTGAAGGGAGGGAGGGTAGATCCCCTGAATGGCAAAATCGATCATTGTTCCTTCTTTCAATAGTCTCCTGATTTTACCAAATGGCAACGCGAGGAACGCGCCAGCTGCCAATACAGGCGCTTCCGTTAACGAACGTTTACGATCAGCGGCAGCCACAGGGGCGAAACCGGCGACACCCGCTGGGCCACACAAACCAGGGCTCCAGGGCAATAGAAAAGGCCGCTGTGAAGCGGCCTTTGAATTGTGGTGGTCGGGGCGGGACTTGAACCCGCGACACGCGGATTTTCAATCCGCTGCTCTACCAGCTGAGCTACCCAACCGAAAAGCATCATCGCTGACGCGAAAAAATACATTAGGGCAGTGAAGGCGTTGAGTCAAGCATTTTATGCCAACCTGAAGCAAACTTCTTTTCTTGAACGCCTGTCGGAACGCCCCAGGAACAGAAGGAGGCTCCCTACTCCCAAGCACTGCGACCCTGAAGGGCGCGCTTACCGATGTCAGAGCGGTACTGCACGCCTTCGAAGGTGATGAGCTTGCAGGCCTCGTACGCGCGGTTGCGAGCCTGCTCGAACGTATCGCCCAAGGCAACAACGTTCAGCACGCGGCCGCCGGCGGTGATGAGCTCACCGTCGGGATTCAATGCCGTGCCAGCATGGAACACCATAACTTCATCGAGGGCTTCGGCCTCTTCGATGCCGAGGATGACCTTGCCCTTCTCATAGGATCCGGGGTACCCCTCGCTGGCCAGCACCACGCTTACCGCCCACTGGTCGGACCAGTCAAGGACGATGTCCTCAGGGCGGCCTTCGGCAACCGCAAGCATGATGTTCACCAGGTCGCCCTTCAAACGCGGCAGCACAACCTGGGTTTCCGGATCGCCGAAGCGAGCGTTGAACTCCAGAACCTTAGGGCCTTCGGGAGTAAGCATGAAGCCGCCGTACAGGCAGCCGCGGTAGTCGTTCTTGAACGGCTCGGTTGCCGTTGCCTTCGCCGATGCCTCCATGATGGAGACCATGGTGGCCATCTCCTCGTCGGTGACGATGGGCACCGGGGAGTACACGCCCATGCCGCCGGTATTGGGGCCAAGGTCGCCGTCGTAGGCGCGCTTGTGGTCCTGCGCCGGAGCCATGCAGAACGCCTTGCCATTGGAAACGAACGCCAAAAGAGAGCACTCGGGGCCGGTTAGGCATTCTTCTACCACTACCTTGCTGCCCGCTTCGCCGAAACTGCCGCTGAAGCACGCGTCTACCGCATCAAGGGCAGCATCGAGCGTTTCGGCGACCACGACACCCTTACCGGCAGCAAGGCCGTCGGCCTTCACCACCAAGGGCGCGCCGAGTTCCTCGCAGTATGCACGCGCAGAAGCCGCATCGGTAAAGCTCTGGTAGCGGGCGGTGGGGATCCCATTGGCTTCCATGAATTCCTTGGAATACGTCTTGGAGCCTTCCAGCTGGGCACCCTGGAAATCAGGGCCGAAAACAGGGATGCCTGCCTGACGCAGCACGTCAGCCACACCGGCCACCAAAGGAGCCTCGGGGCCAATAACCACCAGCTCGATATTGTTGGAACGGGAAAAGGCCAGCACTTCCTTGGCATCTTCCACGTTCAGGTTCTTCACGTTGTGAGCGAACGCCGCCGTTCCGCCATTGCCGGGAGCGACGTAGAGCTCGGAGCAGCGGTGGCTCTTCGCCAACGCCCAAGAGATTGCATGTTCACGGCCGCCGCCGCCCAAGACGAGGATGTTCACGGTTGGTGCCTTTCTTGTCCGTCTTTCGAAAAACACCTTCCCAGCAGGCAAGCGCCGGGAAGGTGAACAGAAAGCGGGGCACGAAGCGCCCCGCCGATGCATTCTTTAGCGGCTTTCCCAGCCGTTGAAGATGGTCTGGTCTCGGTCGGGACCCACCGCGATGATGGATGCCTTCACGCCGGAGACCTCTTCCAGGTACTTGATGTAGCTCTGGGCGTTTGCCGGCAGATCGCCGAAGTTCTTGCAACCTGAGATGTCCACACCTTCCCAGCCGGGAAGCTCTTCGTAGATAGGGGTAACGTTCTTAGGGTAGATAACCGAATGTTGCATGGGGAAGTAGTCGTAGCGCACGCCGTCGGCCTCATAGGCAACGCACACCTTGATGCGCGGAACGCACGAGAGCACGTCGAGCTTGGTGAGCGCCATGTCGGTCATGGAGTTGACCTCAACTGCGTAGCGCGCCTGGACCGCGTCGAACCAGCCGCAGCGGCGCTTGCGACCGGTGGTTACACCATATTCGCCGCCCACCTTGCACAGCAGCTCGCCGGTCTCATCGTGCAGCTCGGTCGGGAACGGGCCGGAACCGACGCGGGTGATGTAGGCCTTGGCGATGCCCAGAACCTTGTCGATGGCTTTCGGGCCGACACCGGAGCCGGTGGGGGCGCCGCCAGCGCAGCAGGAAGACGAGGTGACGAACGGGTAGGTGCCATGGTCAACGTCGAGCATGGTGCCCTGGGCGCCTTCGAACAGGACGTTCTTGCCGGCACGCAGCTCTGCGTTCAGCAGCTGGGTGGTTTCCGCCATATGCGGGCGCAGCACTTCTGCGTAAGGAAGGTACATCTCGCAGATCTGATCGACCGTGTAGGGATCCAGGCCGTAGATCTTGGTGAGGATCTGGTTCTTCAGGAACAGGGCTGCCTCTACCTTCTCGCGGAAGATCTTTTCGTCCAGAAGGTCCTGGACGCGGATGCCGCAGCGGCTGATCTTGTCCTCGTAAGCAGGACCGATACCACGCTTCGTGGTGCCGATCTTGTGCTTGCCCAGGTGACGCTCGGAAGCGCCATCGAGGTCGATGTGGTAGGGCATGATGATGTGCGCATCGCAAGAGATGCGCAGGCGGTCGCAGGAAAAGCCCTCGCGTTCGAGCATTTCCATTTCTTCGGTAAGGACCTTCGGGTCGACGACGCAGCCATTGCCGATGATGGGCGTGATGTGGTCGTACATAACACCCGACGGAATAAGGTGAAGGGCAAGCTTCGTGTCGCCGTGGATAACGGTGTGCCCGGCGTTGTTCCCTCCCTGGTAGCGGACTACGTAATCGAAGTCACTCGAGATCAGGTCGGTGACTTTGCCCTTGCCCTCATCGCCCCACTGGGCGCCAAGGAGAACCGTGCTTGGCATGAAAGGTCCTTTCGATGTTCTGTATGCGTGAAGCCGGGCTTTGCGCCGCAGGGCGCACGACCCCAGCAAGCAGAATCATACTACAGTTCAAGCCGCTTACTGTTCGGATCGACAGTCCCCATAAGGGCTGCAACGTCCTTATGGCAGGTGAACAGGATCACCTGGCGCGTGCGGGCAAGCTCGGCCAACGCCTTGGCAGCTTGCCTGCGCCGGGAATCGTCGAAGTTCACTAATACGTCATCGCAGACAACCGGCAAGCCACGGCCGACCTCCGATGCGGTCATCAGCAGCGCCAGACGAAGGGAAAGGTACAACTGCTGGCGCGTGCCAAGGGAAAGGAGATGCGGGGGCAAAGCGGTGCGCAGCGCATCAACCGCCTCGATAGAACCGTCCCCGCTCAAGCGCACCTGCAGCCACACCCCATCGGTCATGAGGGAAAGCAGATGGGAAGCCAACCGGTACACCTCGGGCTGGCTCTTCCGATCCCATTCGGCAATGGCCCGCTGCAGGGTTTCACGGGCGATGAAGAGCACCGTCAGGTTGTGCTGGGCCGCCTTCATGCGAGCCGATGCCTCTTCGTAGCGAAGCTTCGCCCTGTCGAAATCGGTTGAGCTGCGGGCAGCGTTCAAGCGCTCGGAGAGCTCGCCGTAACGGCGATCAGTCTCGGCC
>CAVFYB010000011.1:13852-31300 GCA_963626845.1 Bacteroidaceae bacterium
GCCCTCTGCTGCGATGCCGCAAGCAGCGCACGCGAGGAATCCAGCTGGTCGAGCGCCCTGCGTGCGCGGCGGGTAGAGCCATCCGCGAAGGAAAAGCCGTTTTCGGAGAGGAACAGCGCTGCCTGTGATTCATGTTCTTCCAGGTCGCGCTGACAGGAGGCGAGGATCTTCTGGTCCTGCTCCATCACCCAGCGGCGTTTGGCCATCGCGTCGTTCGTCGAGCGCTCGTCTTGCGGCGGATGCACAGCCAAGGCGACTCCGGCAGCGGCTATGACCAGCGAAAAGGCAACGAGCATAACACCTATGGCGGTATACGAGAGGCCAAGCAACTGGGTGGCAATGCGAATACCCGCAACAAACATGCAGATGCTCAGCACTGCGCACACGCCGATGATCGCATGGCGCTGGCGGCGGCGCTTGCCAGCAGCGCCTTCCCGCATCTGCATTTCGGAGGCAACCTCAAAATCGGCTTGCGATCTAGCTGCGGCAGCGCGAGCCATATCCAACGAGTGCTCCAACTTGGCTTTCTTTTCGTCAAGGGCATCGAGCTCGTCGCGCAGAACGGCCTCGTCCTCGCGCGAAAGGGACGCAAGGGTTGCAGGCCCGTTGGGAAACCGAGCTTGATCATCTTCGGGCAAAGCCGACGCCGAGTCGATCTCTTGCAGCTTTGCACGGGCGTTCTCGAGGGACTGCTCGAGGGAAAGCGCTTGCTCCCGAGAGCTCTTCAGCCGCTCGATATCCCCGTTCAGAGCCGCGCTTGACCGAGAAAGCGCCATGCTTTTCTGGGCAAGGGAGGCAAGCTCACGTTCCTGGGACCGCAGGGAATCCGCCTCGGCGCGGCCTTTCTCGACCTCGACTCGCAATGCATCCATCTTCGCCGAAAGGTTGGGGATGGAGTCGGGGAACTGCGAGGAACGTGAAAGGGATTCTTTAATCCTCTGTTCAACCTCAAGCAAGGCATGAGCCGGAGAAGAGGGCGTACCCGACCCGGCGGTGAGCAACCGTGCCGTCAGGTTGCTGTGCCCGTCGAGCCCCAGCAGCTCATCGCTGGTAAGAAAGAACAGCGTCTGGTAGGTTTCCTTGTCTATGCCGTCCAGGATGCCCTCAGGCAACTCGGCATCCTTAGAGCGCTTGGCCTCGAACACCTCGTCACCCTTGCGAAAGAACAGGCTTCCCACGCGCTCAGACCCTTCGGGGCGATAGGGGTTGCTGCGCCCACGGGCGGCAGGCCAGCCGAAGAGCACGCTCTTGATAAACTCGCTTACCGTGGTTTTGCCCGCTTCGTTTTCGCCGTATACGATGTTCATTCCAGGGCCGAACGGACCCAGCACGGTATTGGCGAACTTGCCGAAACTCGTCATTTTCACATGCTCGAGGTACATGCGATCCGGCTCGATCTTCGGCAGATCCAAATCGCGCAGCTTGGTACGGGGCTTCTTCTTGCTCATCGGGAAGCCTCCTTGCCCAACAGGTCGAGCACCAATGCTTCGGCTTCAGAACATGACGCTTCCATTCCAAGATCCAAGCCTTTTGGAAGAGGCAGATTGCGGGCGGTGAACTCCGATTCGAGCACTGAAACAGAGCTGACCTTTTCCCGCTCAAATGAAGCCATAGCATCAAGGAACACCGCCGGGAACAGCCCCTCCTTGCGAAGAGCATCCAGGTTGTGCGGTGATGTTGTTTTGTTCGCGATGGCATCGATAAAGAAGAACGGGTACGAATCGTTGATTGCGGTTCGCAGGTCTTCCAAAACTTGGGGCGTCAAAGATGTATACAGGGAAGTCCGCCCTTCAAGGATGATGCGGAACACCATGCGCTGACACCCGGAAGCGGTATTGGCAGCGAATTGCTCATCGGTAATCTTGCGCTGCACGTCGGCAACGGTGTTACAAGAGGAAACGTCCACCCACAGGCGCTGCCACTCAACTTGAGCCGTAGAGATGAACTGCACCTTGTTGGACGCGCCCTCTTCGAGGGTTACTTCCAATATACCGTGACTGCCGGTTTCCCATGTGCCCCGCCCTTGCGGGCTACCGGAAAAGGCTATCTTGGGGTTGTCCTCCGAGGGAAGCATGCGCCCCTGATGGATATGCCCGCAGGCCCAATAGTCGACATCGCGAGCCAGCAGGTCTGCCGGGCGTGCGGGGGAACGGGTAGGGTCTATATCGAGGCCGGTATGCAGCAACCCGATCATGAAAGGGGCGAGTTTTCCCAGGTGAGAGCTGGCTGTTTCACGTGAAATCCCTTCAGATACATCCACGCCCGCCGGCCATGCCTGATTGAAGTAGCCCCTGCCTCCAATAAGGGCAAGCGGCTGACCATCGCGCTCGAAGCATGCGAATTCAGGTCCATCCACACCCAGCAGGTGGGTGTTTGGGGGCAACATGGCAAAGTCGTTGCTCCAAGAGGTGTACGGGTCGTGGTTACCGTTGATGAAATAGACGGGAATACCCGCCTCGTTCAGACGCTGCATCCCTGAAACGAAGAGGGAGAAATCCGAATACGAGGGGCGTGTATCGTCGAACACATCGCCAGCGATTACCACGAAATCGACCTGATGGTCGATAGCTACATCGATGATGCGCTTGAATGCAGCCGGGATGGCAGCAAGCATGGTATCCGCCCATTGGGCAGACACCGACCGTAGCCCTTTGAAGGGGGCGCCGAGGTGCAGATCAGCTGCATGTATAAAAGTTACTCGGCGCATAACACCCCTTCATCGCACTAAAATCAGTAGCCCGAATCGTCGAAATGGTTGGTGAACTTGGTGAACTCCGGAATGAACGTGAGCGTGATATCGCGTGTGGGGCCTGAGCGGTTCTTCGCCACGATCAGCTCGGCAACACCCCAGTCGGGTCGGCTATCCGATTCAGCTTCAGCTTCACTGGTGCTTCGGTCGATGAACATGACGATGTCGGCATCTTGCTCGATAGAGCCCGATTCACGCAAGTCGGAAAGCATGGGGCGTTTGTCGGTACGCGATTCCACACCACGGGAAAGCTGAGACAGCGCGATGATGGGGACCTCGAGCTCCTTGGCGAGAACCTTCAAGCCTCGGGAGATCTCAGCAACTTCAACTGCGCGATTGTTGGGATGTGGGATCACCGGCTGCATAAGCTGCAGGTAGTCGACGATGATCAGGCCGTTCTTCTTGTTGCGCATCATCCGTCGAGCCTTGGTTCGCAGTTCGACGATAGAAAGACCAGCGGAGTCGTCAACGTACAGCTCGCATTTGGAAAGTTCGCTAGAGGCCTGGATAAGCTGGCCCCAGTCGCTTTCCGACAGCATGCCATTGCGCATACGTGAAAGCGCCAGCCCTGCTTCCGCCGCAAGCAGGCGCTGAGTGATCTCATTCGAGGCCATTTCCAAACTGAAGAAGGCAACCGGTGCATTGGCCTTCGCCGCATTCGTGGCAAGGTTCATGGCAAACGATGTCTTACCTACGGCAGGACGCGCCGCCAGGATGATGAGGTTGCCCGGGCGCAAACCGCAGAAGAGCTTGTCAACGTCCAGGAACCCGGTGGGAACGCCTTGCAACATGCCTTGACGGTTGCCCATTTCGGCAATCTCATCGTTGGCCTCCATCAACAGCTCGCGGATGTCCTTGAAGGAAGAATTCACCGTCTGCTCGGTAACGCCGAAGAGCGCAGCCTCCGACTGGGAGATCAGCTCTTTCGGGTCGGCAGGCGAATCGTAAGCAAGAGAGGTGATCTGAGCAGCGGAAAGAAGGAGTTCGCGACGGATGGCGTCGCGGCTTACGATTTCCGCATGATGCTGCCAGCTGGTGAATGCAAAGGTGTTGTCGGCAAGCTCAAGCAGATACTGCTTGCCACCGACGGCGTCGAGCTGCCCCGCTGCCGCAAGGTTATCAGACACCGAGATAACATCGATTGGGATGGAACGCGAGTTCATTTCGCGCATCGTCTCAAAGATCATCTTGTGCGCGGGGCGGAAGAAGCTCTCCGGCTTGAGCTTGAGGGATACCTCTTCGAAAACGCCCGTGGAAAGAAGGCACGCAGCAAGGACCGTCTGCTCTGCCTCTATGTTCTGAGGAAGCGTCTTGCGCACCTCGGATCCCTGGTTGGCTTCCGGCATCCAACAGCTCCTTCTCTCACACCTACCTGATTGCTCGTTCGAGATTCAATCATAGCAGCCGGCGCAAGGTGGGCGGCCAACCCCACCAGAAAAGAAAAGGGCCGCCTTGCGGCAGCCCTTCGAAACGCTTCGGGAAGCGAGCTCTACTCTTCGGTAGCCTCGGCTTCTTCAGCAATCTCTACCTCGGCAGCAGGCTCTTCAGCCTCTTCTTCGGCAGGAGCAGCGAAGGTTGCCTCGTCGCCTACCAGAAGGGTGATGTTTGCCTTGATGTCGCGGTACAGGGAAACGGAAACCGTGTGCTCGCCAGCGGTCTTGATAGCGGTCTTGATGTCGATGCGACGACGGTCAAGCTCGATATCGGCCTGAGCCTTAACGGCCTCGGCTACCATCTGAGCGGTAACGGAACCAAAGAGAACGCCCTCTTCGCCAACGCGGGCCTCAACCTTGATGGTGAGGGGCTCAAGGGTTTCCTTGACTTTGTTGGCATCGGCAACGCGGTTCTCTTCACGGGCAGCGATATGATGCTTGCGCTGCTCGAGCTGCTTCAGGTTGCCCTTGGTGGCCAGGATGGCCATACCCTGGGGAAGCAGGTAGTTGTTGGCAAAGCCGGGGGCTACGTCTACGACGTCGCCTTCGCCGCCCTTGTTCTTAACCTCGGTAAGAAGGATAACTTTCATCTCATCCTCCTTTTAGCGGTTGCGACGGTCGCCACGCCCGCTGACAGCGGGCACAGCGTAGGGCATAAGAGCCATCTCGCGTGCGCGCTTCACGGCATTGGCGATATCGCGCTGGTGCTGGGTGCAAGCGCCCGTAACACGGCGGGGCTTGATCTTCCCACGATCGGTAACGTACTTACGCAGCATCTGAGTGTCTTTGTAATCGACATATTCTGCGTGATCCTTGCAGAACTGGCAATACTTTCGACGAGGCTGCTTAGTGTAGTCAGACATGTAAACCTCTTTCGAATGATTAGAACGGGATGTCTTCGTCGTAGACAGAGGCATCAACGACCGGAGCGGCCATCGGAGCAGGAGCCGTAGGGGCAACCTGCATAGGCGCAGCGGCACGAGGAGCAGCATCATTGCGGCTGGTCATGAACTCGATCTCGTCAACGATAACTTCGATCTTGCTGCGCTTCTGACCATCGCGCTCCCACTGGCTCCAACGAAGCTTACCTTCGATGGCAACCTTGCTTCCTTTTGAAAGGAAACGGGAAACACTCTGGGCGCGAGCACCAAAGATGGTGCAGTCGATGAAGTTCGGATAGTCCTCCCATTCACCCGTCTGCTGGTTCTTGCGGCGGTCATTCACCGCCACGCCAAAACCGAGCACCGGCATGCCACTTGCAGTGGAACGCAGGTCAGGGTCGCGGGTAAGGTTTCCGCTGATAACGACTCGATTGATGCTCATAACAAACCTCTTCCATAATGCGAACATCCACGTTCGCCTTTGATTTCCAAATAATTAGTCGCGATCGGTGCGAGCAACGATCATGTGACGCTCAACAGCATCGGAGATGCGCAGAACGCGGTCGAGCTCAGCGATATTGCTGGGCTCAGCATGGAAATCGATAAGGGTGTAATCACCGTCAGTCAAGCCGTTGACTTCGTAAGCGAGCTTGCGCTTACCCCAGTTGTCAACATTGTCGACGACACCGTTACCTTCTGCGAGGGCGGTCTCGATACGCTTCATAACAGCGATACGAGATTCTTCGTCGATAGACGGAGCTACAAAATACAAGAGTTCATAAGCCTTCATCAGTTCACCTCCTCTGGACTTACGGCTTCGGGCGATAAAGGAAAACCCGAAGCAGGATCAGCCTTTGTAAAATACCAAACGGCCATCCTGTTCGCAATCGATGGAGTCTGAGAACCCATGCTTTGCACACATTGGGCCTTATCTATCCTGCTGAAAGCATAGTAGCGCGCAGTTCTTAAGGAAATGCGAAGGGGATGCGAAAGCGATCGCAACTTCAACGCATACCGCGAAAAAAGAAATAGCTGCAACCAACGAACTACAGAAGTTCCTGGCTGCAGCTATCATGGCATCTAAACGGGCAGCTTACTCGGCAGACTGCTCCGCCTCTTCCCCGCCTTCAGGAGAAACCTGCTTAGCAGGGTCGAGCGAGCCCTCCATATCCAGTTCGAGCTTCAGACCCTCCATGAAGTTCGGCGCCGGACCGATGTAGACTACTTCGCGATCCACCCCATCCTCATCGTAGAGGTAGCCGAAAGCGAAGCCCTGCTCTTCGCCAGGCAGCCCGCCTTCGGCGATAAGGGCATCGACGGTGCCCTCTTCGGTGTAGATATCGCCGTCGTAACAGAAGGCATACGCCGTTGCACCACGAGCACCCTGCACCTCTTTGCGGGCGGCGAGGAAGATCTTCTCGTTATCGTCGCCAGGATGGGTTTCGATGAAGAGGTTCTCCTTCACCGCCAAGCCAGTGAAGGGAACAACCTTCTCTCCCGACTCCATCTTGTCGGCTGCCTCGTTGAGCACTGCCATGATCACGGTTTTCAGGGTATCGTCCACATCCTCGACGGGAATATCGTTCTCAGGATCCACAACACGGTCTACCATGCCTGTCCCCTTTCTTCTTTCAGTTGAATCCAATGCTACTGAGTGTAACGTTCACCAAGCGCTGCCTCAAACACTACTCCGCGAAGAGCACCGGTGCCCCATTGAATGAAACGCACAGTACAACTCGGCAGCGAGGCGGGTTACCGACAGGCAAGACCTCGATGGCGAGTCTTGGCCGCGCTTTTTCCGCCTACAACCCAATGCCCAGCACCGCAAAAGGCAGAGCCGCGCAGTATTGGGGCACGAAAAAAGCCGGCACGAGGCCGGCTCTGCTTCACTGGCGGAAGGGGAGGGATTTGAACCCTCGTTACCGGGAGTGCCGGTAAAACGGTTTTCGAGACCGCCGCATTCAGCCGCTCTGCCACCCTTCCGAATATGTAAAGACCGCAAAACGGGCCTTAAAAAGAAAGCGCCCTTTCGAGCGCTTCCGGTAATTCACTGGCGGAGAGATGGGGATTCGAACCCCAGATACGCTTTTGGCGTATACACGATTTCCAATCGTGCTCCTTAAGCCAGACTCGGACATCTCTCCAGCTGCAGCGCTATCCGCGCGTGCAAGGCTGTACTTTACACTAAGTTAGTACCTGCTGGCAAGAGAATAATAGCCATCTTCCGACAAGATCTTCAAGGGAACCCCGAACAGGCCGGAAACGCAGTCGGTGGTAAGGGCTTCTTCTTTGGAAAGATCCTGGTAGATCTGGCCATCTTTGATCATTACCACGCGGTGGATCTCGGGAATGATGTCCTCGGGGTAGTGCGTTACCAGAACAATGGATTTCCCGGCCGCCACCAAATCGCGCATTGCCTTGCGGACAAAATACATCCCCTCAGGGTCGAGTGCCGTGGTTGGCTCGTCGAACACCAGCACCTCGGGATCGTGGATGATCGCGCGGGCAATCAGCACGCGGCGCGCTTGACCAGAGGAAAGCGTCATCACATCGCGGTTAGCAAGGTCGCCGATACCCAGAAAATCCAAAGCGCGCTGCGCCTTCTGCTTACCGGAATCGGACATCTTATGGCGATGCGGAACTCCCAATGCACCGTACAGGCCACCGTAAACCACCTCTATCACCGGAAGATGCACAGTGATCTGGTCTTGCATGGTGGACGAAACGATGCCTAGGCACTTCTTAACCTCTTCCAGAGTAACCAGCGCCTTCCCCTTGAATAGGACCGGCGGGATATCTCGATGAAGGGGGAATGCCTCACGGGTTATCAGGTGGATGAACGTGGATTTGCCGGCGCCGTTCGGGCCGATAAGCGCGATGTTCTCTCCCTGGTTCAGGCTGAAATCCTCGATGTGCAGTATTTCCTTGCCTTCACGGCGAACCACTGCGTCGTGCAACTCAAGAAGGGGTGAAACCTTCGTTTCCATGCAGGCCCTTTCTCTTAAAATGCCAAGGTCACCCCATTACGAGGTGACCTTGAGGGAGTTTTTTGTTTTCAGAACCGTCTGCTACTGTCCAGAATTCTCAGTCGACTGGGAGGATTCGGTTGATTCGCTGGTAGAGACATTGGACTCAGCGGTTGCGCTGGTATCAGTGCTCGTGTTGGAAGTCGAATCCGTGCTGTCGGAGCTGGTTTCGTACTTGGTCATATCCAGGTTGTAAGGTACGTTGTCGGGCATGTCGTTGTTCTGGATATCTGCCTGGGCCTTGTAGTCGCTGAACCAGGTGCTGTAGGCGGAAGACTGGTTCTGGCTCTTGATGATCTTGGAGATGTAGTCAACGAACTCAGATGGATACGCAGAGAGATCGGTTGCAGTGCCGTCGGTGGTGAACTCATCGGTGCATTTGATGATATGGATACCGTAATCGCTGGTAACCAAACCGGAAACCTGGTCCTTGGAGAGGGAATCGAGGGCATCGGTGTACTCGGTAACGAAGTTATTCACGCAGTCCCAACCCACATTGCCGCCGTCTTCAGCAGAAGTGGTGTCGGTGGAATACTGCTTGGCCGCTTCGGCGAAGTCAAGCGTACCGGCGTTGATCTGGTCAAGCACTTCCTGCGCCTTCTCGGTGTCGTTGGAGGAGAACAGGATATGGGAGCTCTTCTTCGCGCCGCTGAACATGGTGTAGTAGGTGTTCAGCATGTTCAGCACGCTGGCGTCATCGGCGGTTGCGGAATCACCGGCAACAGCATCCTCGAGAGCCTGATCGCGAAGGCCGGCGGCAACCGATTCGCGATACTGCTCCTCGGTGAGACCAGCAGAGGAAAGGGCCTCTTTCCAGGCATCGTCGCTGTCGTAGTTGGCCTTGATGGTGTTGATCTGATCATCCACCTGGGAATCCTCTACTGTAATCCCCTTCTCTTCGCAGGCCTGCTTCTTCAGCTCCATCTCCACGTAGTAGTCAACTACCTGCTCGCGAACAGTGGAGGGGTCGAAGGAGTTCTCGCTCATCCAATTGCCCCAGTCATCATCGCTGGTGAGATCGGAGCTGGTACGGAAATCCTGAATGTACTTGGTAATGGTGTCCTCTTGGATCTCAGACCCATTGACCGTAGCGGCGACACCGCCCGTGTAGCCGTAGTTCGTACCGCCGCAGCCAGTGAGCGCCAAGCAGCAAGCCGCCGAAAGCCCTACGACCGAGATCTTGCGAAGAAGAGATCCGTTCATCATATAAGTACCTTGTCTTTCTAAGAACCTATCTGCCGTAGAAGCACGGCAACGATGCGTATTTTTGCACAACACATTTTTCGGCCGTGGGTTCGCACAATTTACCCACGTATTGCCGCAGGTTAACCATAAGCCCTTCATAAAAAAGGAAGCCAGCGGGAGCTTCTTCGCCCGCTGGCTTCTCTGGAAACACATCTGTACAGCTGATGCTTATTTGTTCTTTGCTTCCTTACGGCGCTGGGTTGCCGAAAGGGTTCGCTTGCGCAAACGGATCGACTTCGGGGTAACCTCTACCAACTCATCATCCTCGATATACTCAAGCGCCTCTTCAAGGGTGAAGGTGATGGGCGGGGTAAGGCTGATGGCCTTGTCGGCGCCAGAAGAACGCTGATTGCCCAGGGACTTGGCCTTGGCAACATTTACCACCATGTCGCCCTCGCGGGAAGACTCACCCACGATCATGCCCTCATAGCAGTCCTCTCCCGGACCGACGAACAGCTGGCCGCGCTCCTGAAGGGTATCGAGGGCATATGCCACCGACTTCTCGGTAGCCATGGCGATCATGCAGCCGTTCTTGCGGCCCAGCATCTCGCCGGAGTACGGGCCGTACTCGCGGAAGTGATGGAACAGAACCGCTTCACCATGGGTGGCGTTCAGGATACGCGTCTTCAGGCCCATCGTGCCGCGAGAAGGAATGGTGAAGGTGAGGTGTGTCATAGTCTCATCGGAGGCCATATCTTCCATGATGCCACCGGCAGTGCCCATAACCTCGATGGCCTTGCCGGAGTAGTCGTTGGGAACGTCTACCGTTGCCTCCTCAATGGGTTCGAGCTTGTTGCCGGCCTCGTCGGTCTTGTACACAACCTGAGGGCGGCCAACCTGGAACTCAAAGCCTTCGCGGCGCATGGTTTCCATGAGCACAGAAAGATGCAAAACGCCGCGGCCCGCAACACGGATGCCCGACTTGTCCTCGGTTTCCTCGATACGCATGGAGATGTTGCTCTCCTTTTCGCGCATAAGGCGCTCTTTGAGCTGGCGAGCGCCCACGATATCGCCCTCACGGCCAACCAACGGGCTGCTGGAAGCCTCGAACACAACGGCCATGGTGGGTTCCTCGACGGCGAGGGGTTCCATCTCGACAGGATTCTCGGGGTCGGTGATCACGTCACCGATGTCAGCCTGCTCGACACCGATAACGGCAACGATATCGCCGGCAGTAGCTTCAGTAACCTCAGCCTTACCCAGGTTCTCGAAGGTGTACACCTTGCGAAGCTGGGCGTTGTAGCGGTTGCCGTCAGGCTGGATAACGAGCACCTGCTCCTTCTCGTGGATGGTACCGCTCTGCAGGCGGCCGATGCCGATGCGGCCCTCATAGCTGCTGTGGTCAACTGTGCAAACCTGCATGGCAACCGGGCCGTCAACGTCCACCTCGGGGCAGGGAATTTCCTTCAGGATGGTGTCCAACAGGGGGATCATGTCCATGTTGCCATCATCGGCAGCGTAACGGGCGTATCCGTTGACAGCAGAAGCGTACACAACCGGGAAGTCGAGCTGCTCGTCGGAAGCGCCGAGCTCAACCATCAAGTCGAACACCTTGTCTACCGCGGCGTCGGGGTTGGCATTCGGACGGTCTATCTTGTTCACGACAACCACGATGCGAAGACCGCGCTCAAGCGCATGGGAAAGAACGAAGCGGGTCTGGGGCTTGGGGCCCTCGTAAGCGTCAACGATAAGCAAAGCGCCGTCGGCCATGTTCAGCACGCGCTCAACCTCGCCGCCGAAGTCGGCGTGACCGGGGGTGTCGATAACGTTGATCTTCACATCCTTGTAGTGGATGGAGATGTTCTTCGACAGAATGGTGATACCGCGCTCGCGTTCCTGATCGTTCGAGTCGAGTACGCGCTCGGCAACCTCTTGGTTCTCACGGAACACGTGCGAAGACCAAAGCAGTCGGTCAACCAGCGTGGTCTTGCCGTGGTCAACGTGCGCGATGATGGCAACGTTGCGAATGCTTTCCTGTTTCATCCTTCTTCTTCCTACTTGGCGGCACTGGGTATATCTTATCCGAACATCAAAAAAGGCTCGCTACAAGCGAACCTTTGAATTCATGGTGGAGCATAGGGGGATCGAACCCCTGACCTCAGGCTTGCAAAGCCCGCGCTCTCCCAGCTGAGCTAATGCCCCACATTGGTTGTGCGATTTCAGTTATCAATAAACGCTCCACCGGCAAACTCGGCTCACGGTGGAGCGTTTATCAGTAAAAAATGGTGGGCCCAAGCAGATTTGAACTGCTGACCTCACGCTTATCAGGCGTGCGCTCTAACCAACTGAGCTATGGGCCCGAAATCGCGCTCAATTAATATACTTTCCTGCCCGCTTTGGGTCAAGGATTAATTTGCCATTTTTGAAAAAGTTTTGTTCCACGTGAAACTTTTGACATTTGAGCTGGTGTTTTCTTCAAATAACAAAGAGCGGGCTGGAAGATGAAACCCCCAGCCCGCTCGGAATTCAGATTGGTTAGCACATGCTGCGCAGTGCGGCACCCGCACGCCGTTCAGAGCTTTTCAGTGTTACTCTTCGGCGGCGATCTCTTCAGAACCAACCTGCCGCACATTCGCATCTTCATCATCTTCTTCATCTGAAGAAGAAGTGGCGATGGCGGATATGCGGTCACCGTCGGCAACGTTCATCACGTGCACGCCCTGGGTGGAGCGCCCCAGCTGGGAAACGCCGGATACCGGGGTTCGCACCACCGAGCCTTCCTCGGTGATGATCATGACCTCGTCTTCAGGGTCCACAACCTTCATGGCTGCAAGAAGACCCTTCTTCTCCGTCATAGTGATGGTGTTCACACCCTGGCCACCGCGATGGTGGGTGGGATACTCGCTCACGGGAGTGCGCTTGCCGTAGCCAAGCTCGGTGATAACCAGAAGCTCGGTTCCGGGTCGGGCGATCTCCATGCCCAGCACGCGCACATCGTCGTGCACGGTCATGCCGCGCACGCCCATGGTGTCGCGTCCCATGGAACGCACCTCGGACTCGTCCCACATGATGGCCTTGCCGATGCTGGAGACCATCATCACCTTCTCGCCCTCGGCAACGCGCTGAACGCTTATGAGCTCGTCGTTTTCCCGGAGGTTGATGGCAATCAGGCCGTCACGGCGCGTGCGGTCGTAGAGCTTCATGGAGGTCTTCTTCACCATGCCCGAAGCGGTGGCGAACATCAGGTACTCGTCTTCGGGGAAGTCCTTCGTGGCGATAACCGCCGCGATGGTCTCTCCCTTTTCCAGCGGGAGGATGTTCACGATCGCGGTGCCGCGGGCATGACGACTGGCTTCGGGGATCTCATAGGCCTTCAGGCGGTACACCTTGCCGTTCGAGCTGAAGAACAGCAGGTAGGCATGAGTGGAGGATATGAACAGGTGCTCTACGAAGTCCTCCTCCTTCAAGTTCACACCCTGCATGCCCTTGCCGCCGCGCTTCTGCTGGCGATACGTTGCAACGGGCAGGCGCTTCACGTAACCGGCCTTGGTAACCGTGATGGCGACTTCCTCTTCCGCGATAAGGTCTTCCACATCGAAGTCCTTGGCGGCGTCGGTGATCTGGGTGGAGCGATCGGAAGCGTACTTTTCCTTGATCTCGGTAAGCTCTTCCTTGATGATCTGCTTCACCAAGCCCTTGTCGGAAAGAACGCGCTTGTAGTAATCGATGCGCTCACGGAGCTCCTTCAACTCGGCCTCGATCTTCTCGCGCTCCAGTCCAGTAAGACGGCGGAGCTTCATCTCCAAGATGGCCTCGGACTGCTTCTCGGAGAGCTTGAAGCGCTCCATCAAAGTGTCCTTGGCCTCGCGGTCGGTCTCCGACGAGCGGATGATCTGGATTACCTCGTCGATGTTGTCCAGTGCGATGACGAAACCCTCGAGGATATGGGCACGCGCCTCGGCCTTGGCCAGGTCGTAGCGGGTGCGGCGCTCCACAACCTCTTCCTGATGCAGGATGTAGTAGTGCAGGATCTCTTTGAGCGACAGAACGCGGGGGACGCCGCCCACCAGGGCCAGCATGTTGCAGCCGAACCCAACCTGGAGCTGGGTATGCTTGTACAGCTTGTTCAGCACCACCTGGGGAATCGCGTTCTGCTTCAGCTCGATGATGATGTCGATGCCGTGGCGGTCAGCGCCGTCGTGGACATTCGAGATCTCGGGGAGCTTCTTGTCGCGGATCAGGTCGGCGATCTTCTTCAGCAGGTTGGTGCGGTTCACCTGGTAGGGGATCTCCGACACCACGATGGAGCACTTGCCGTTCTTGCCTTCCTCGATGCGGCAGGTAGAGCGGATGGTCAGGCTACCGCGGCCCGTTTCATAGGCATCGCGGATTCCCTTGCGGCCCATGATGATACCGCCGGTGGGGAAATCCGGGCCGGGAAGCACCTTCATTAGGTCGTCAACCGTGCAGTCAGGGTTGTCGAGCATCATGCAGGTGGCATCGATCGCCTCGCCAAGGTTGTGCGGGGGGATGTTGGTTGCCATACCAACCGCGATGCCGGAAGAGCCGTTCACCAGCAGGTTCGGGAAACGCGCTGGAAGAACCACCGGTTCTTGCAGGCTCTCGTCATAGTTGGGCTGGAAGTCGACCGTTTCCTTGTCCAGGTCGCGCAGCAGCTCCATGGCCGGCTTGTCCAGGCGCGCCTCGGTATAGCGCATTGCGGCCGCAGAGTCGCCATCGATGGAGCCGAAGTTGCCGTGGCCGTCGACCAGGGGAACACGCATGGAAAACGGCTGAGCCAAACGAACCATGGTGTCGTAAACGGCCGAGTCTCCATGAGGGTGGTATTTACCGATAACGTCGCCAACCGTACGCGCCGACTTGGCATGGGGGCGCTTCGGCGTGATGCCGCTCTCGTTCATCGCGTACAGGATTCGGCGATGAACAGGCTTCAAACCGTCGCGAACGTCGGGCAGCGCGCGGGACACGATAACGCTCATCGAGTACTCGAGGAACGAAGTGCGCATCTCCTTGCTCAGCTCGGCGGGCAAGACATTGGCTGCCGCAGTGGCAACCTCTTCCTGACCAGCGGCTTCATTATTTTCTTCAGCCACGAAGACTCCTTCTTTCGTGTTTGATTGCTAAGTGGATGCGAGGGCCTTCGCATCGGGTGGGCGGCAGGAAACGTACCGCCCACCTGTTTTTAGAAGTCGAGGAAGCGCACATCGTGGGCGTGCTTCTGGATGAACTCCTTGCGGGGCTCAACCTGATCGCCCATCAGCTCGCTTACGACACGCTCAGCCTCGGCGGCATCTTCGATGCTCACCTGCAGCAAGGTGCGCGTAGTGGGTTCCATCGTGGTTTCCCAGAGTTGCTCGGGGTCCATCTCGCCCAAGCCCTTGTAGCGCTGCAGGGAGATGCTGTCGCGGTCGGGGATCTCGGCAAGGCGGGCATTGAGGGCCTCGTCGTTGAAGATGTACTCCAGCTTCTTGCCTCCCTTCTTCTTCAGGCCGTACAACGGCGGCTGCGCGATGTAGATGTAGCCGCGGGAGATGAGCTCGGGCATATAGCGGTAGAAGAACGTGAGCAGCAGGATGCGGATATGCGCGCCGTCGACATCGGCATCCGTCATGATGATGATGCGATGGTAACGGGCGGCGTCTGCGTTGAAGTCCTCGCCGATGTTCGTGCCGATAGCGGTGATCAGCGACGAGATCGTGTCGGAGGAAAGGGAACGGTGCAGGCCCGCGCGCTCCACGTTCAGGATCTTGCCGCGCAACGGCATGATTGCCTGGTACTTTCGGTCGCGCGCCTGCTTAGCGGAACCACCTGCGGAATCGCCCTCGACGATGAAGATCTCGGAGTCGGCGGGGTTCTTGCTGGAGCAGTCGGCGAGCTTGCCGGGAAGGCTGAACGAGTCGAGCACGCCCTTTCGGCGCGTCATCTCGCGCGCCTTGCGCGCAGCTTCGCGGGCCTTCAGCGCCTGGGAAGCCTTGTTGATGATGCGCTTTGCCGGAGCCGGGTTCTCCTCAAGGAACTCGGCTAGGCCCTTGGCAACGGCCGTCTGAACCAGGCCGCGGATCTCCGTGTTGCCCAGCTTGCCCTTGGTCTGACCCTCGAACTGCGGGTCGCGCAGCTTCACCGAAACCACGGCGGAAAGGCCTTCCCTGGTGTCGTCGCCGGAAAGGTTGCTTTCCTTTTCCTTCAGCAGGCCCTTCGAGCGCGCGTAGTCGTTGATCGTGCGGGTAACGCCCTGCTTGAATCCGTCGAGGTGGGTACCGCCGTCGATGGTGTGGATGTTGTTCGCGAAGGAAAGCACCCCGTTGCTGGAGTACGAGGAGGACCACTGCATGGCAACCTCCACCATGCCGTCCTCGTTTTCCGCCTCGAAGTACACCGGCTCGTTCAGGGTTTCCTTGCTTGCGTTCAGGAACTTCACGAAGTCAACCAAGCCACCCAGGGCCTGGAACACCTCGGTGCGCGGCGAGCCGTCTTCCTCCGGCGTGCGCTCGTCGGAAAGCGTGATCTTAAGGCCCTTGTTCAAGAACGACATCTCGCGGAAGCGCGTTTTCAGCGTCTCGTAATCGTAGATGGTGGTCTCGCGGAAGATCTCAGGATCGGGCCAGAAGGTAACCGTGGTGCCGCTGCCTGCGGCTTCGCCGATCTCGTGCAGCTTTTCCTTGGTTTTGCCGTGGTCGAAGGAGATCTCGTATTCCTTGCCGTCGCGGCGAACACGCACGACAACCTGGGTGGAAAGCGCGTTGACCACCGAAACGCCGACGCCGTGAAGACCGCCGGACACCTTGTAGCCCTCACCGCCGAACTTGCCGCCAGCGTGCAGGATGGTAAGGACAACCTCTACCGTAGGGATCTTTTCCTTCGGGTGCAGGTCCACTGGGATGCCACGGCCGTCGTCTACGACCGTTATGGAATTATCTTTATGTATGGTTACCTCGATATGGGTACAGTAACCTGCAAGTGCTTCATCTACCGCGTTGTCAACGACCTCGTATACCAGATGATGAAGGCCGCGCGGGCCGGTTGACCCGATGTACATACCGGGGCGCTTGCGCACAGCCTCCAGGCCTTCGAGGATCTGGATGTCTTGACCGCTATAGTGGGACTCTTCAGAAGCCACGTATCTCCTCCTTGCACATGGATGGTTGCGATGCCGGCAGGCGGAATCGCGCAGAGGGATTAATAAACTTCAATATTGTACCAGAATGGCGTGCATATAAGCCGCTTCGAGCCATCGTCTGAAGCTATTCAGACCGATTCTGCGGCCAGAAAACACACCGCTTGGACTGAAAACTATCCCTTGCGGCCATTCAGGTGCTTATTCGCCGTCATAGCACGCTTGAAAGAGCGGCGCAGCGCGGGGTCGTCGATAGAGCTCGTCAGCTCGTCGATACGGGCGTCGGCCGCCGGGTTCTCCTCAGGAAGCGGCGCGGCATCCGCCGTTGGGCTGACGGGCTCTTCGCAAAACGGGTGGCTTTCCCGATACTTCCCTTTCGAGATGCGGATCTCGAATACATCGACCAAGATACCGAACTGTTCGCGGTACTTAAGGCGGATAAGCTCGCGACGAGCGTTCAGCTCGGCTGCGCACATGGAGTTGTCCAGATACACAACCAGATCGAACGCGCCTTCCGCATATTTGCTCTTAAGCAGGTACACGGAATTGACATGACACAGGATAAACGGATCCACCACTTCCGCGAATTGGGACTGGACCTTCTCTATGCGCCGCCCAACAAGAATGCGCTTGCGCACCTCGTCCGGCATTTGGGAAAGGTATGAGTCGATAGGGCCCGAAACCGGCTTCAACGCATTCTGCCGCTGATTCTTAGCGAAGATGTAGCGGTACGGATCGCTTTTGGAGCCATGCTCGTCGTTGAAAGAAGTCATACAGCGCCCCCTATCCTCACTATGCGACCGCCCAAAGGAGCCAAATCCCCCAGGGCTTCCGCATTGGTGGCGGTTATGAATGTCTGCACATCTCCCGATATGAGCGAAAGCAGCGCTTCGCGACGGGACCCATCGAGCTCGCTCATCACGTCATCGAGAAGAAGGACGGGGGGCTGCCCAAGGCGTTCCCTGATCAGCTCGACTTCCGCCATCTTGAGGGCAAGCACCAACGAGCGCTGCTGCCCTTGGGAGGCGAACAGGCGAGC
>CAVFYB010000012.1:0-5613 GCA_963626845.1 Bacteroidaceae bacterium
TCACCACGCAGTACAGCTCAGGCGCTGAAGCACGCGTGAACAACATCCATACGGCTGCAAACCTGTTGAACAACTCCATCTGCAAGGCAGGGGAGAAGTGGTCGTTCAACGATATCGCTGGGGAGGCAACCGAAGACAAGGGCTACCAGAACGCGCATGCGATCGTCAGCGGATCTTACTCCGACGCCATCGGAGGTGGTATATGCCAGGTTGCCACCACGGTATTCAACTCGGTTTACCTAGCCGGCTATCCTGTCCCCAGGCGCTACAACCATACCCTTTATATTGAAAGTTATCCCAAGGGCAGAGATGCCGCTATTGCGTATCCGGATATGGACCTTGTTTGGCAGAACGACACCTCCTCGGATGTATTGCTCGTGATGTCATACACCTCGACTTCGGTAACCTGTACACTGGTTGGGGTCAGCCCGCAGTACCAGGTTTCAACTGAATATGGCGAATGGCAGGCTGGCCAGTCATATTCAACAACGTACAAAACGGATGACACCTTGGCTGCGGGAACGGAATACGTCGAAAGCACCGGCGTTGATGGCAGCAGCATCAGCATTGTCCGCACCGTGAAGGATAAGTCCGGTAATGTGCTCCATACCGATGAGTTCACCTCGAATTATTCGCCGAAGAACAAAGTAATCGTCAAGGGTACGGCATAAGACCGTGAAAGGAGAGCGCGTGCTTCACTCGCAAGTGCCAGTTAACTCGCTTGAATGCGCCGCTGATTCATCCGCAGAATCCTGCAGGCGGGTAGCGGCCTGCAATAAATTTGCCGTTGCGCTAGTTCTTTCGGCTCTGCTCATTCTGGCAACTCCCTCTTTTGCTTTCGCAGATGTGCGAAATTCCGATGTGATCTCTGGTCTTACCGTGCAGCAGCGAGGGTTGGCAGCAGCCTCTTGTCCGAACATTGTTGCCAATCACGCTATCGTCGTTTCCGATGATGGAACGGTATATTTCGAGCGCGATGCCGATTTGCAGGTACAAATCGCCTCGGTCACCAAAACGATGAGTGCCATCGTTGCCCTAGAGAATGGCGACCTGAAGAACACTCAGATAACGGTAAGCAAAAACGCAGCCTCTATCGGTGAATCGTCGGCAATGCTGCAAGCCGGCGATGTCATGGATCTCGAATCTGCCTTGAAGGCAATGATGATTTGTTCCGGCAACGATGCTGCAACCGCTATCGCGGAAAGCATGGGGGCTCAGGTTAAGCAGAACCTCAACGAAGCAGGAGATCCTAACGTCCCTGACGATCCCTTTGAGGCCTTTGTGTACGCAATGAACAAGAAGGCCAAGAACCTGGGCATGACAGATTCGTTGTTCGCTAATCCTCACGGTTTGGATTTCGATCAATACAGTGCAGACATGCACTGTTCGGCTCGCGACGTGGCGATAATGGCGGCAGAGGCGATGAAGGATGGTACGTTCCGGAGCATCGTTTCTACCGAAAGCACCACCATTCAAGTGCAGCGCAATGGCGCATCTGCCGATGTTGCTCTATCTTCCACCGATGTGTTATTGGGTGAATATGAAGGAGCCTGCGGCATCAAGACGGGCTACACCGATAAAGCAGGCGAGTGCTTCGCGGGCGCAGTAGAACGAAACGGTAAGACGCTGTATGCGATAGTTCTTGATTCGTCGACCGAATCCCAACGCTTCGTTGATGCCAAGGCTCTCGATGAATGGGTGTATACCAACACCATCGACTATCCGCTTGTCCATAGCTCCGAGACCTCTACCTACACCGATAGCAAGGGCAATTCGGTAACGGTTCCCGTGGTGGCAAATGTGAGCCACACTGGCTGGATGGATAAGACCTTCAAGGCAACTTTGAAGGACCCCGAAGCAACGGTAAGCGTCTTCACGTTGGATGGGAATATCAGCCAAGAGGTGACGTACGATTCCGTTTCTGGAGATGTTTCCCCCGGCCAAAAGGTTGGCACTGTTACGTTCTACCAGCATAACGAGGTGGTAGCCCAGCAAGACCTCGTTGCTGCCGAAAGCTGCTCTGCCCCCAACCTTATCGAAGGCATCGGCATTTGGTGGGACCGCCTATGGAAGGGCTTCTCCGGCGAGCAGACCCAAGCAGAAAGCACCTTGGTAAGCACGACGCCTCTTATTTACGGCGCAAATGCCGAACAATCTACCAATTAGGAGATCTCATGTCACTCTGCCCTGTATGCAACACCCCGATACCTGAAGGCTCTGATAACTGCATTGCTTGCGGATACCATCTTCAAGGATCTACCGAGGCCTTTAAGGCCGTTTCTCTTGACCCAACAGAGGCTGATGTCAAAGAACCCACCTCGGCGGTTCCTACGATCACCATCCTTGCCGGCCGCCAACGAGGCATCTCTTTTCCTCTGGAAGGGGAGAGCGCTGTTATCGGACGTTCACCGCGTTGCGAGATATTCTTGAACGATATGACGGTATCCCGTAAGCACGCGTTGCTTGAGCACGTTCCCGGCGGGTGGACGATTCGCGATACAGGTTCCTTCAACGGTGTATGGGTGAACAATGTCAGCGTTGATCATGCCGTGCTTTCCAATAGAGACGTCATTCAAATCGGTAGTTTCGTTCTGCGCTATGGGGAATAAGCTCGTTGGCCGTTTTGCCCCTACGCCCTCTGGCGGTCTGCATCTAGGCAACCTGTTCTCATTTCTGATCGCCTTCCTTGTTGCGAAGAAAAGCGAGGGCAAGGTCCTGGTCAGGATTGAGGATCTTGACCCTGCACGTACGAAAAGAGAATACGCGGAGTCCATACTGCGTGATTTGGAGGCTTTCGGCTTTTGCTGGGACGCTGCTCCCGTATTCCAGAGCGAACGATCCTCTGTTTATCTTGATGCCTTGCTCTTGCTGGATCGCAAAGGTCTTACGTACCCCTGTTTCTGCAGCAGGGCCGATCTTCATGCCGCAAATGCGCCACATTTTGGCGAAGAGTACGTTTATCCCGGCACGTGCCGGGATCTTACCAAAGCAGAAATCGATGCAAAAAGAGCTGTTCGTCAACCCGCCACTCGTGTGGCAGTCAATAACGCGTACTGCTCTTTCGACGACATGTTCCAAGGCCGCCAGTCATTCAGCCTAAAAGAATGCTCGGGGGATTTCATCATTCGTAGAAGCGACGGTGTGTTCGCCTATCAGCTTGCCGTTGTTGTCGATGATGCAGAAATGGGCGTTTCTTCGGTGGTGAGAGGGCTGGATTTAATTACGTCTACACCTCGGCAAATGTACCTTCAGGACTTGCTTGGCACGGGGCATCCTGCGTACGCCCATATTCCACTGCTGGTTGATAACCAGGGTAGGCGACTTTCAAAGCGTGATAAGGATATGGACGTCCACACGTTATTGCAAGAACGGCATATTGCGGCAGAGGTTGCGCTGGGGCGCCTGGCATATTGCGCTGGAATAATTGAGGAAAACGTGCCCTGCTCGCTTGATGAGCTCGTCCGCTATGCGGATCTCTCGAAGCTTACTGGAATGAAGCAGATTACCGTCCCGGTATTCAACTAGACCCAGGAAATCAGATTCGTCGAGCTGATCTCGAGACAGTAAAAGGCTCCCATTATCACATTGAGCATAACGATCTGCGACATTGCGGCGGTACGGGAGTTCTGGTTCAGCGGGTTGTTGAGTATCGCCCGGATAACGGGGAACTCGGCAAGAACCATAATCATGGTGATCGGTGTTCCTGCAGGGTAGAAGATGCCCACAACAATCGCAACCACAACTATCCAAACCAATATGCAAGCCTTGTAAACCTGCGGTGCGCGCTTCCTTCCCAGCAGTACCGAGAGCGTTCTCCGCTGAGCCGGGATATCCTTCTCTATGTCGCATGTATTGTTGGTGAAAAGAATCATGCCGATCCCGATCATGGTGGGCAACGACACCACCAAAACAAACGGGTCAAGGATTCCCGATAATGCATAGCAGCAGGCCAGAGGGATGATACCACCCATAACGAATCCGCTGACGAACTCTCCGATGGGGAGATAGGAAATGGGTGTTTTGCCGCCGGAATACAGGACGACGATAAGGGCACCAACTACGCCAAGTGCAAGTAAGATCCAGCTGGTGAGGTATACCAGATAAAGTCCCAAAATCCCTGCCAGCACAAGAAGACCGACGCCCAACAGCAGGACCGATTTCGGGTTCAGGTTGTTGTAAACGAGCACCGCATCAAAAGCATCTTCGGAAGAGTTTTCGCTGGTATCGGTGCCTTTCTTGAAGTCAAAGTAATCGTTGAGTACGTTGACGGCAGACTGCATAAGAACGCAGATCAGAAGCAAGATGAGGGCGAATGAGATGCTGAGCTTAGGGGAGTACGTAACGGAGCAGTACGCATAGGAGAGCAGAACGGGCATGATGGCAGCTGCCCACGTATGAGGTGCGGCAAGTTGGAAGGCAAGGGTGGGGGAAAGCTTGGCAAACCCTTTTTTGCTGCTGTTGGATTTGTTGCTATTTACGCGTTGGTTCTTGGTCATTAGGTCAAACAGCTTTCTTGACGATGCTTCTGGCTTCTCTGCGCAAGTGGTATTTCGCCACGATTGATTATTATAATGTTTAGATTTACCTGGCTAGGGCGGAAGGAGAGGCTGAGCCGATGGAGTGTTTGACAGAGATCGAGGTTCGTTACGCGGAGACCGACTGCATGGGCGTTGTCTACCATGCAAACTACCTGATCTATCTCGAAGTGGCGCGAACCGAGTTTCTGGAAAAGCTCGGATATCCCTATTGCGAAATCGAGAAAGCGGGATATATGTCACCGGTTCTGCACGTTGATCTAACGTACGGATCCCCGTTCAGGTATGGCGATACCGTTCTCGTGAGGACCCGGGTTACCAAGGTCACTTCCGTGAAAACCGAGTATACCTGCGAAATGTACCTGAAAGGCGAGGACTCAACGCAGTGCAAGCCCCACTTCAAAGCGGTTACCCATCACTGCCTGGTAGAGCGAGATAGCTTCAAGGTAGTCAGCCAGAAGAAGGTCTTTCCAAGGCTGTATAAAGCGTACTGCGATGCTCTTGAAGCAAAATAACGGGCTCTTCCAAAAGTTAGGAAGAGCCCGTTTATAGAAGGATTATCCGACAGCGATCTACTTATGGCGAGACTTGCGATATCCGGTTACATGCATAAGGCCAAGAAGCGTGTCGTCCTGATCGGTGATCTTGATCTCGTAGCGCTGGATCTTCTTGGAGGTGCCAGGCGCCTGGGTGCATCGTGCGATTACCGTATCGCCGAGTTTCGCGGATGCAATGAAGTCGATCTGCGAGTTGAGGGTAACCATCTCATTTGCGATGTAATGGCTTGCTGCGCCAAATGAGAGATCGCCCAAAGTGAAGTAGGCGCCACCCATGGGGATGCCGATGCCATTTAGAAAGCTCTCATCGATAACCATCTGGGCTACAGAGTAGTTTTCACCGACTTCGGTTACCTCCATTCCATTTTTAGCGGCAAACTTATCGGTTTTGCAAAACGGATCAGCTTCAACAGTCTCGGCCATGTTTGTCTCCTTAGCCATAAAGTGTTCTCCAACAAACCAAAGGCACTAACATCGATGTCTTAAGTTCAGGAACCAATACTAGCACTGGCCAACGCAAG
>CAVFYB010000012.1:5724-30939 GCA_963626845.1 Bacteroidaceae bacterium
TTACATAAGATATGTTATCACCGATTTATAGTTAAAAAATCAAGGCTTAGGGATGTGCTGCATGAAATGCTATTTAGTTCGGCAAATCAAAAGTTGGCAAGAAATCCCAGGTCAATTAGTTAAGGAATCAGCTAGAAAGGCCGCTGGAGCCGAAACCGCCTTCTCCGCGGGAGGATTCCTCTAGTTCGTCTACGGCGTTAAAACGAACGTTTTCTACCTTCATTAAAACCAATTGCGCGATTCTGTCCCCAACATGGATCTCGATCGGATCATGAGGGTCGAGATTGATCAGGATGGCTTGCAGCTCGCCGCGGTAATTGCTATCGATAAGCCCAGGCGCATTGACCAACGACAGCCCCTTTTTGATTGCCATTCCGCTTCTGGGCAAAACAAAACCCGCGTATCCATCTGGGATCTGAACAGCCAGTCCGGTTGGCACAAGCATCCTTTCAAAGGGATTCAGCGTGGCTTCAATGGTTGAGCAGAGATCGTAGCCAGCATCGCCGTTATAGGCGTTAACGGGAATCCTGGCTTCATCAGATAGCTGTTTAGTAGGAAGATCCAGTTCTTTCATGTTAAAGGCCCTTCAATGCGTTTCGGAACTCGTCGATGTTCTTGAAGTCTTTGTACACACTTGCAAAGCGAATGTAAGCAACCTCATCAACATCGGCAAGACGACGAAGCGCCATGTCTCCAAGCTCTTTTGAAGAGGTTTCTTTTTGGGGTGAATTCCTCAGTTCAAGCTCGATGCTGTCGATGATCTGAGAAAGCTTCTCGGATGATACCGGGCGTTTTGCGCAAGCGATCAGGAGGCCCCTGAAGAGCTTGTCGCGGTTATAGGCCTCCGATGATCCGTCTGATTTGGTGATGATGATCGGATTTTCGCTAGATCGCTCATAGGTAGTGAACCTTGAACCACAACTTAGGCACTCTCGTCTTCTGCGAATCGAGGCACCTTCATCTGCCGGTCGGGAATCGACAACCTTAGATTCCATGTAGCCACATGAGGGGCAACGCATACTATCTCCTTCAACTGATTAGACTAAACCAGTATACAAGATATTGTGCCCATAACGGTAATTCAAAGAGATAGATCAATTATTAGTGGCTTAGGCAAATAATCCGCTTAAGGGGCGATCATGGCGATTATCACAGCGACAGCGGCAAGGATGCCGACTGCTTTTGCGACCTCTACGGGTCGGGTGGATGACAAACGATCACGATCGACAAAGGCGCGCTTCAGGGAATCAGCGAAGGTTTCGTTGTGCGATTCGGTCGATTGCCATGAGGTAACAGCGGTGCTCGGGAGATCGGCCTGGCCCCGTGCTGTCGAATGAAAACGAACAGAGCTGAAATCGATGATAGATGCAGAGCGCCCCTCTTCGATGTACTCCGGTTTTAATGCAGCTGAACCGGAAACGCGATATGTAGCCTTAACCGTGCCCATCTGAAACCTCCTTGCATAGAACCTTTGTTCGTGTATACTGTAAATCGAACATTCGTTCTTGTCAACAAAAATACAAACATCTGTTCGTTTAGATTTAAGGTGGTTACGATGTCAAAGCCCCTAACGTCCCGACAGCAAAGCGTTTACGACTTCATCGAATCCTACATAGATCAAAAGGGCTTTGGGCCAACAGTGCGTGAAATCGCCGAGGCTGTTCAGCTCTCTTCCCCATCGACGGTCCACGTCCACCTGAAAACGCTTGAAGAAAAAGGCTACATTGTTCGAGACCAGCGTAAATCACGCTCCATATCCCTGGCCTCAAAACATCAACACGCTGATACGTTCGGCTCGGAAGGATCGGATAGCAATCTTGAGTTGCCCCTTGTTGGCAATGTCGCCGCTGGTGAACCCATACTCGCAGAGCAGAACATAGAAACCTCGATGTCCCTGCCTAAAGAGCTGGTTGGCGATTCGGCTTCGTTCATCCTTTCAGTTCACGGCGAATCGATGATTGAGGCAGGAATCAACGATGGCGACTACGTTGTGGTGAGGCAACAGCAGGTTGCACGTAATGGCGAAATCGTTGTTGCGATTATCGAGGATGGAGCCACAGTTAAACGGTTCTATAAAGAAGAAGACCATATCAGGCTGCAGCCCGAGAATTCAACTATGGAGCCCATCATCACCCGAGATTGCGCAATAGCGGGCAAAGTCGTAGCGGTGTTAAGGAAGGTTATTTAGCCTTGCAGGCGAAAGGCTTGAGCATCGCTGCCGCTTGATGGCCTGCTCGAACTACCAAATGGGTGCCCGACTCGTCGTAGTCCTCGTTGATTATCGTGCACCGTTGGTGGGCCATCGAAACAAGATCTCCCCTGCTGAAAGGGATCAAAAGCTCCAATACCTCATCTTGGGCAGAAGCAACTATGCCGATCCTTGAAATCAGCTCATGCAACCCTTCCCTCGACACCGTAGAGGTGAATACTGCATGCGGATACCTGGCCTGCAGAGCTTCAAGCTGTTCTGCTGAAAGCAGGTCTTTCTTGTTAAAGACCTCTATACGTCCAATCTCCTCAGCACCGATTTGCTCAAGAACCATGTCGACGGTATCGATCTGCTTAGCCGCATTCGGGTCAGATGCATCAACCACATGAAGAACCAGGCTGGCTCCATTAATCTCGTCAAGAGTGGACTTAAAGGCCTCAACTAAGGTTGTTGGAAGCTTTTGGATGAATCCAACGGTATCGGTAAGCGTCACTTCCCTGCCCTCAGGCAAGGTAAGCTGTCTAGTTGTCGAGTCAAGCGTTGCAAACAGCTTGTCATAGCTGAGGACCTCTGAGCCGGTTAGAGCGTTCAGCAGGCTGGATTTACCTGCATTGGTATACCCTGCTAAGGCGATTTTGAACACGCCCGACTCGTTTCTCCGCTTGCGCTGAAGGTCTCGCTTCTTGGAAAGATTGGCCAGATCGCGACGAATGGAGGTAATCCTGTTTCGGATAAGGCGTCTATCTACCTCGAGCTGGCTTTCGCCTTCGCCAAAGCGGCTACCAACGCCGCCACCCATGCGGTTGGACGCAAGATGGGCCCACATACCACGAAGCCGGGGGTACAAATACTGGTTCTGAGCAAGGCGAACCTGAAGTCTGCCCTCCTTACTTGTCGCATGAAGGGCAAAGATATCTAAGATCAACGCCGTGCGGTCGATGACCTTAACGTCCTTCCCAACAATGGACTCGAGGTTCGATTGCTGGGAAGGAGTGAGCTCGTCATCGAAGATAACCACATCAGCAGCGTAGGATCTTGCCAGGCTGGCGATCTCTTCGGCTTTGCCACTGCCAACAAAGGTGCGGGGGTTGGGCGAATCGAGTCGCTGAGACGTCTTCGCAACCATATCGGCGCCCGCGGTCCAGGCGAGCCTTTCCAGCTCCGCCAAAGACGACTCAAGGGTCCATTCTTGATCAGGACGCTCTACCCCAACAAGCACAGCTCGTTCGCGGGGCTTTTCGATAATGGTTTTAGGCCCGTGCTGCTTTACCTCGTCGAATACGACCATGAATGCCTTAGAGCTCAACCGAGCCGACAAAAGCCTGGGTGGCAGGGCCGGTCATAACTACGTGGTTGTCGTCCTTCCAGGTGATATCGAGCGTACCACCGCGGAGATGGACTTTGTTGGTGCGCTCACTTCTTCCGGTAAGAGCTGCAGCTACCAAAGAAGCACATGCTCCGGTTCCGCAAGCCAGGGTCTCACCGCACCCGCGCTCGAAAACACGCATATGAAGGCCATCCTCGGCCGGGACAATGAACTCGACGTTGGTCTTGGCGGGGAATACCGGGTTCTTCTCAAAAAACGCGCCGATGCGGTTCAGATCGAACGTATCGAGGCTCTTGGCCTCGTCTAGGAACCATTCATCGGGCAGGGAGTCGATATCGTCGAAGAAGCAGATGGCATGGGGGTTGCCCATGGAGACACAGGTGAACGCAAAGGTACCCCAGGGGGATTCAACCTCTGCTTCCTTGACAAACGATACGCCTTGTTCGGAAACGGAGTTGGCGCTTAGGGTTGTGGGAATCGTCGCCGGATCGAGAATGGGCTCGTCCATGTCGACGGAGGCAACGCTCATCTTTCCCTGCGAGTCGAGCTCGAAGGAAATGGGCAGCGGCCCGCGCTTGGTGTCGGCGACGTAAGAACCGGACTGCGGATCTACATAGCCATTGTCGACAAGGAACTTCGTGAAGCAGCGGACGCCATTGCCGCACATTTCGGCAAGCGTGCCGTCGGAGTTGATGTAGTGCATGTAGCCAGCACATTCCGGACGGGAGGAAGGGCGAACCAGAACTACGCCATCGCCGCCGATACCGAAATGGCGGTCGCAAAGGAAGGCGACCTGTTCTGCAGTCAGATCGATGCTTTGATCCATGTCGTCGATGAACACAAAGTCGTTTCCAAGGCCATTGAGTTTAGTGAAATCGAGTTTCATACATGATCTCCTTTTGCGGGAAGGCGTTCGCTGAGGTTATTGTACGGCACATCGTTGCTGGTAGGTTTCAACGATTGTTTCGACGATAGCATCTTGCTCGACAGCATCGGCATCGATCGGAATCAGACGACTGTCCCGCCGTAGCCAGCTTCGCTGTCGTTTGGCATAGCGGCGAGTGGCAATCTTGATTTGCTCGACTGCCTCGTCCATGCTTATTTCGCCATCAAGTGCGGAAACCACTTCTTTGTAGCCGATTGCCTGAGGGGCGGTAAGGGCGTCGCGCAATCCGGAATCAAGAAGACACTTGACCTCATCAACCAGGCCTTTTTCAAGCATGAGCTCGACCCTTCGCTCGATCCTTTTCGCGAGAAGCGCTGGATCCCGGTTTAAGCCGAAGCGAACTGAGGGGAATACCTCGGGGAGGCTTTTCATTCCATCGACTTGATCGGCATAGGAAATGCCCTGCTCATGCATTTCAATGGCGCGAATGACTCGACGGACATTGTTTGGGTGGATCAGATCGGCCGAAACCGGATCGATTCGATGCAGTATATCCCATACGTAATCGGAGCCATGCTCCTTGGCGAGCGCCTCATATTTAGCGCGAACGGGATTATCTAGCTGTTCGCCTTTAGGAAAACGCATGTCTTCGAGCGCCGATTGGACATACAACCCCGTTCCGCCACAGAGAACAGGAACTTTGCCTCGTGCAGAGATGTCGGCAAAGCAGTCACGCGATAGCCGCTGAAACAACTGAGCCGAAAACGGCTGTCCCGGCTCCAAGATATCGATAAGATGATGCGGAACGCGCATTTCAGAAGGCTGCAGCTTTGCAGTGCCGATATCCATGCCCCGGTAGACCTGCATAGAGTCCGCCGAGACCACTTCCCCGCCGAGCTTCAGAGCGACAAGCTGCGCCAAATCCGACTTGCCCGAAGCAGTCGGGCCAAGGATGGCAACGACGCAATGCGTCACAGGACCACATCGCCTTTCAGATACCAAGCGCGAGCCTGGTTGATATGAACGTCAACAATGGTTCCCTGCAGATCCTCGATGCTCGCACCATCAGGTATGGGAGCATGTACCGTCTGGTTCTTCGGGCTTCTCCCGGTAAGTACATTCGGATCGCGCTTGGAAACACCCTCGACGAGAACCTTTACCGTTGTATCTGCGTCGGACTGATTTAGTGCGAATGCATTTTCCTGAACAAGGTCGACTAAGCGCTCGAAACGCTCCTGGATTACCTCGCGCGGAGTATCATCTTCCATACGCGCAGCGGGAGTGCCTTCGCGCTTTGAGTAGATGAAGGTGAATACCTGGTGATAACCAACTTCTTTTATAAGGTTGTACGTTTGCTCGAAATCCTCTTCCGTTTCTCCGGGAAAGCCTACGATAATGTCAGTAGACAAAGCAATATCGGGGCGAACCGAGCGAAGCTTTGCAATAGTCTCAAGGTAATGCTCCCGGGTGTAACGGCGATTCATAGCCTTTAAAACTGCATTCGAGCCTGATTGCACCGGAAGATGCAGCGCAGGCATAAGATTATCAAGTTCGCCAAAGGCTTTGATGACGTCATCGTTGAGGTCTTTCGGATGCGAAGTGGCGAACCTGATACGCTCTATCCCGGTAGCGGAAACCTGGCGAAGAAGCTCGGCGAACCGGGGCTCTTCGTAAAGGTCGCGTCCATACGAGTTGACATTCTGCCCTAGAAGGGTGATTTCCTTGACGCCCTCTTCCTTCATACGAAGGGCATCGGAAACGATATCCTCAATCGGCCTGGACTTCTCCCGACCACGAACATAGGGGACGATGCAGTACGTGCAGAAGTTGTTGCACCCGATGGAAATAGGAAGCCAGGCAGACCACTTGGATTCACGCTCACTTGGCAAATCGGTCGGAAACTCTTTGGCTTCGGAGAGTACCTCGACGGCATGGTCGCCCGTTTCGAGCGTTTGCTCGATAAGGCGCGGTAGACTTGCGAGGTTGAATGTACCGAAAACGACATCAACATGAGGGAGCTTCTCGATCAGCTCTTGACCGTCCCTTTGGCCGATGCAGCCGCCAATCACCACTACTCGTTTGGATACCGGACTGCTAGGGCGCAAAGGAATGTTCTTCAGAGAGGCAACCTGCCCCATAAGGCGAACATCAGCAGCTTCACGGACGCAGCAGGTGACATAGATCACTATGTCTGATTCTTCGATGCTGTCAACTTCTTCAGCGCCCAAAGCAGTAAGCATACCGTTGATGCGTTCTGAATCATGCTTGTTCATCTGACAGCCAAAGGTTATGACCGTATAGGTTTTTCCTTGGATTTGACCACCTGAGAAGTCATCCCAGTCGGGTACATGGGTTAGGGGAGATTGTTCAAGCTTGTTGATTTTCAATTCAAGACTTTCGTTTTGCTATATCTTGGCAGTTGGGAGGCAAGGTATGCGACCAACGGCAATGCTGGATCGTTAACGGCGCTCAACCGAGAAACGGATAGCGGTACGGTACTCGCCATCGATCACTATGTCGGCGAAAGAGGGAACGCACACGATCTCGATTCCAACAGGCGATAGAAAGCCACGAGAGATAGCGATCGCCTTCACGGCCTGGTTGACTGCACCAGCACCAACGGATTGGATCTCGACCGGAACTCCGTCCTTCATCATGCCTGCAATTGCGCCAGCCACCGATGCAGGCGACGACTTTGATGATACTTTTAGACAACCGCCCTTTACCTGCGGATCATTGATGGGTTCGTCGGTCATGGTGCGTTTCTTTCAACAATTAGTGCGTTATAGGTTCTGAAGCGGCAAAAGAACACAACTTCATGTAGGTGAGGTGATATTTTACCCATAATTGAAAGGCGAATCAAACACCGGGATCAGAGAGCCATGGCGGCTAGGGCCAAGACCAAGCGCGAGATAATCCCGGTGGAAACTCGCGCCTAACAGGGATCCAGGGGGATCTTTATGATGAGCTCGGATCCTTTGACGCGAACATCAAACTCAGGGGATTTATCCAGATAATAAGCGTCAGCAATAGCCGAATACGCCTCCCCTACTTTGCGCGTGAGGGACTCTAGATCTTGAGCCGCAATATGAATAGACCGCTGCTTAGGTGAGCGGCCATGTGTCTTCGCCGGTGCTGTTTTGCTGCCCAACACGGTTTCCAGAAGCGTGGAAAGCGGCTTCACCTCCCCTGCGATAATGCGATACGCGGTACGGGTGGACATTGGAAACCCTAAGCTTCGCGAAAGGATAGCAAGAGAAGAAGCATCGTCGCATCTGCCGAATCGATACATATAGGGTTCGAGGTCAGACGCGCGATCGGGTGAATTAACCCTGTCGAGAGCGGCTTTGCCCGTCCAATAGAGCGTCGAAACGATCTCCGAAGAGCTTCCGTAGTAAACCGCAAGGGTATCACGTTCGTCTATCGCAAATTCTAGAGTGGTTCGAATGATGTTATGAGGTCCCCGCAGTACTTTTTTGCCTTCCGCGTCCGTTGCAATGGCAGGCAGCGAAGACTGGTCGCGCTTTTCTGGCAACGAAGAGGAATCATTCGCAACGGCAAATGCAGAACCGAGTCCTGGCCCAGAGGCGAGAACCTTGACTGATTCGACGTTTTGACGAATAGAGTAAAGGGCCATGCCTCTACCGTGAACACCCCATCTATCGGAATGGAATGTATCCAGCTTGGAAGTGACAAAAGGCTCGAAGATGGTTTCGTGCATCGACGCTGGGATCCCGTCCCCATCGTCAAGCAAACTGAGATAGCGCCTGCTTCCCTCGGTCCAGCTGGCAAGGAAGATCATATGAGAATGGGCGTCGCGGGAGTTGCGCAGCATTTCGATGACCACATCCTCGAAGCAGCGGATATCCTGCTTCGCCTGCCTGCGCTGAGCCTCGGCGGCCCTTAGCCGAACATAGCCGAAGCCCAGATCGTCTTGCACTCGCAGTGGGTTGCTGTCGCTAACCGCGTCGATGAATTGTTCGAGAGATTTGTCGCTCATTGCAGAAAAAAGCGCGGTCAAAATGACCGCGCTCTCCAGATGCTATTTTGCGAAATCCACAGCGCGGGTTTCGCGGATAACCACGACCTTAACTTGGCCGGGATACTTCGTCTCAGCTTGAATCTGATGAGCAATATCGTGTGCCAAAACAGCCGAATGCGCTTCGTCTACTTTCTCAGGCGAAACGATAACACGGACCTCACGGCCTGCCTGAATGGCATGGGTGCGCTCTACACCTGGATAGGAATTGGCGATCTCTTCCAGCTTCTCAAGACGCTTGATGTAGGATTCGATGTTTTCCTTGCGCGCACCCGGACGAGCTGCGGAAACCGCGTCGGCAGCCTGAACCAGCACATCGATGACGCTGTTGGGCTCAACATCGTTATGATGCGCCTCAATTGCATGGACGATCTGCGGGTCTTCGCCATAACGGCGAGCAAGATCAGCGCCGATAACGGCATGAGAACCCTCAACTTCATGGTCGACGGCTTTACCGATGTCGTGAAGCAGGCCAGCACGCTTTGCAGGCACAGGGTCCAACCCAAGCTCAGACGCCATCATGCCGGAAATATAGGCAACTTCCAGGGAGTGGTTCAGGACGTTCTGACCGTACGAAGTACGATAGCGAAGGCGCCCCAGGATCTTTTCCAGATCCGGATGGAGATCGTGGATGCCTGTATCGAAGGTAGCCTGAGCTGCGGCTTCCTTGATTTGCTGATTAACGTACTTTTCCGCCTTATGGTACATCTCTTCGATGCGTGCAGGATGGATACGACCGTCGCTGATGAGGTTCTGCATCGTGACGGCTGCAATCTCCCTGCGAACAGGATCGTGCGTGGAAACAGTAACGGTTTCGGGGGTGTCATCGATGATTAGGCTGGTGCCGGTGATTTGCTCGAAAGAGCGAATGTTGCGTCCCTCGCGACCGATGATCCTGCCCTTCAAGTCATCGGAAGGAATATGGATAGTGGAAACCGTGATCTGAGACGTATGGTCTGCCGCCAAACGTTGAATAGCAACGCTCAGGATCTCACGGGCTTTCTTATCTGCCTCGGCCTTAGTGCGAGCCTCGGAATCGCGAATGATCGCAGCCTGCTCATGGACGCATTCTTCTTTAAGGCCATCAAGGAGTTCGGTCTTGGCCTCTTCGGCGGTAAGACCGGCCACTTGCTCCAAACGGGCGTAAACCTCGGACTCCGCTCGCTCGACGTCCTTGGCACGACGATCCACTTGACCCTGAAGAGAGGAGATCTGATGCTCGCGATGGTCTAAAGCCTCAACGCGCTTATCGAGGCTTTGCTCACGCTGGTTCAGATGGTTCTCGGAAGAACGGACCTCACGCATACGCTCTTTGCTCTCACGTTCGGCATCCTGCTTCATCTTCAGGGCTTCATCTTTGGCCTCCAGAAGCGCTTCATGCTTAAGACGTTCGGCTTCCTGTTTGGCATTCGACAAAGTAGTTTCGGCTTCGCGCGTGGTGGCATCATTACGGTCTTTCAGCATCTTCTGCATTAGGAAGTAGCCGATAGCAAAACCGATGATAATCGCGACGACCGCAGCAATTACGATTTCGATCATCTGTTTCCCTTTCGTGTAAGCAACGTATAGTGAAAAGGCAAAAAGGGCAGAAAAAATGCCCTGGTATACCGGGGCAAGAGCACACGCTGGCATGAAGCAACACTATTAAGTTATCGAATATATACAAAAGCACCGATTCAGGTGCGTAAGCTCTAGCTAATCAATAATAGCCTTAAACCCCTTGCTTGACTAGCATCGGTACGCACAGGCATTGCCTTGTAACCAAAACGATAGGGTTCGAGTTCCCCAAATCGGCCAGAGAAGTCCAGTCGGTTCGGGGAACTCGAAAAGGCATCCGAGCCTCAATTGAGTGCTCGCGCCCATTTGCCTTAAAAGAGAGGATCCTTTTCGTCGTCAACTTACGCATGCTATTCGGTTTCACCGAACGCATGAAACCACTTGTTGGCAACCTCTGCTGATAGAGTCATAGGGTATCCAGCGCGAACAAGCTTGGCATAGGCAGCTTGACGAGCGTTTTTCGCACGTGGCGGTTTCCTGCAAAGCAGGGCATAAGCGCAGTCTCGCTCACTGGGCCTACCCTCAAGATATTCGTCGGGAAAGCCGGAAAGCATTGAGTTGGCGTCTATGCCGTGACTGCCAAGTTCACGCACAATCCCATCCAATCCCCTTCCTTGCCTTAAACGGGATCTCGCAAGGGTGTCAGCGAAGCGTTCATCATCAAGAAAACGGTACTCAACCGCCTTCTCGATGGCCTTTTCCGCAACTGTACGCTCAAAGCCTTCGCGTTCAAGACGGGTTCTGGTCTCTTTTATGGATCGGTCCCTGACCTTTACCCAGCGAAGTATCTTTTTAAAAGCGAGATCTTCGCCGAGAGGCGAACTCAGGTCAGACCCTAAATCATCAGAAGCCGCTCCATTATAAAGATTTGGCGACGTTTTTAATTGGACTGGCATCGGTGAACGTTAGCCCTGCGGCTGACCCGAAGGAGCAGGTGCCTCAACTTCCCCCAGCGGGGTCAAGCCGTATTCAACACGGATCTTGCTCTCAATTTCATTACGAATATCGGGGTTTTCATGCAGGGTTCTTTTTGCGGCTTCCCTACCCTGGCCCAAACGTTCTTCGCCGTAGTTGAACCACGACCCGCTCTTCTTGACCAATCCGGCTTCAACGCCCATGTCGAGCACGCAGCCTTCTTTGGAAATACCTTCGCCATACATGATGTCAAATTCAGCCTGACGGAACGGCGGAGCAACCTTGTTCTTCACGACCTTGACGCGAACCCTGTTACCAATGAAGTCGCCATCTTTCTTCACCGAGTCGAACCGACGCACGTCGAGACGGACGCTCGAGTAGAACTTAAGCGCACGGCCACCGGTAGTTGTTTCGGGGTTGCCGAACATAACACCGATTTTCTCACGTAACTGGTTGATGAATACGCACGTGGTATTGGAACGGGAAAGCGAACCGGCGAGCTTTCGCAGAGCCTGGCTCATCAAACGAGCCTGCAAGCCAACAGTGGTATCGCCGATCTCTCCTTCGATTTCCGCACGTGGAACAAGTGCAGCCACAGAGTCTACCACCACGCAGTCGATGGACCCGCTTCGCACGAGCATATCGCATATTTCCAGAGCCTGCTCGCCCGTATCCGGCTGAGAGATAAGCATCTCATCAACATCGACACCAAGTTTCGCTGCATACACTGGATCGAGCGCATGTTCTGCATCGATGAAGGCAACTATGCCGCCAGCCGCCTGGGCCTCCGCGATGATATGCAGAGCAAGTGTGGTTTTACCGCTTGCCTCTGGACCGTAAATCTCAACGATGCGCCCGCGGGGAACTCCCCCGATACCGAGGGCAATATCAAGAGGCAGAGCCCCAGTAGGGATAACCCCCACCTGCATGTTGGTGCTTTCGCCCAATTTCATAATCGAGCCCTTGCCGAATTTCTGCTCGATCTGATCGGTGGTTATCTTCAGCGCTTTCGCCTTGTCCTGGCTCATTTGGTCTCCTAAACGAAGGTACTGCATTTTGGACAGTATCAAGATTACACGAACACCTGTTCGAATGCAACCTCAACTGTCGTTATTGCCCATACTAGGAGCCGCATCTTAAGCAGATGCGAAGAAATTGCAAAGCGAAAAAGAAAGCAATGGGAAACTAATCCGAAACAGGCTCGGGTCCAACCGGATCAAGCGAGTAAGAGACCAACTCCAGAGCAAACAAAACCGTTTGCGATCGAACCTGACCTCTGGTCCCTGCGAAATGACGGAGATAGGTATGCACGCCCCTTTCGTCCGCCAAGCCGAACCAGACGGTTCCGACCGGCTTTCCGGGCACCTCGCCACCAGGGCCGGCTATTCCTGTAACCGAAACGGCAATATCAGATTTCGTGACTCGCCTTGAACCAGCTGCCATGGAGGAGGCAACCTCCGAGCTGACCGCCCCTACTCGATGAAGATCATCCGGGGAAACCCCAAGGACATTCATCTTCACATCGTTCGAGTAGCTGATAACGCCACCTTCGACCACGCTTGAGCTTCCGGGGACAGAAGTTAAGGCACCGCCAATCAAACCGCCCGTGCAGCTTTCGGCAGTGGAGACCCTCAGGCCCTTATCCTTGGCTTTTGCCACTACGAGCTTCGCTGCATCCTCGATGTCCGTTTCGCTGGGAAACTCGTGCTGGACCAGGTCGGTCTGGTCGGCTTCCTCCTTAGATGAGCTGGATCCGATGGAGCCGAAGCCGAGGATCGGAGCGCACTTCACGAAGTAATCGACCATAGAAAGTATGGTGAGTACCAATGCAATGGCCATGAAGAACCACGAGACGGCATAGAGCGCAGAGCCCATATCCGGATGCAGCGAAAGAAGAAGATCGGAACCCTTCACGATGAACAACAAAATGGCAATGATCTGGAACACTGTTTTCGCTTTGCCGTACCAGCTGGCCGCCACAACTACGCCGTGCGTGGCAACAAGCATACGTAAACCGGAGACAATGAACTCTCGGGCAATGATGAGCAATGCGACCCAGGAAGGAAGGACCTGAAGCTCGATAAGCGCCAGGAGCGCGGCGGCAACCAGGATCTTGTCTGCCAACGGGTCTATGAACTTGCCGAAGTTGGTAACCTCTCCTCTACTGCGGGCAAGATAGCCATCAAGCGCATCAGTGCAGGAAAGCGCCGCGAAAATCAGAGCGGCAACCCACGGTTTCCAGATATCAGCATCAGGCCATTGTGGGATGTAGTCCGGCCAGGGGCTGATGATGGCTACCACGAACACCGGAACGAGGAGGATACGGATAAGTGTGACAACGTTGGCCGGCGTCCACAAGGTTGTTTCGTCGAAATCCTGGTTACTCACCAAGAGCCTCCATCTCATACATCAACGTGTCGCCAATGGTCACCTGCTCGAACCGGCCAACCGTGCCGGCGCTCAAGTACGTTACGCCATCGACGTCGGGGGCCTGGCACTGCGCCCTTCCGTACAGCTGGCCGTCCTCCTCTTCGCCAAGCACCAAAACATCCATGGTTTCCCCGACTCGCTCGGAAATCAAGTGAGAAGAAACAGAGTCGGCGATATCGCGCAGTTGCATAACGCGATCCTGTTTCGTGTCGTCATCCAACTGGTTCGGCATCGTTGCAGCAGGCGTTCCATCTTCGGGTGAATAGGAGAAGATACCCACGTAATCGAACTCGGCCTCGGCAACGAAATCACAAAGATCCTCGAACTGTTCCTCGGTTTCCCCGGGATAGCCAACAATAAGCGTGGTGCGAACTGCTACGCCGGGAACGCGGCTGCGAATACGCTGCACCATCTGCTCGTATTCTTGGCGTGAACCTTGGCGGTTCATGGAAGCAAGGATGTCGGAATCGCAATGCTGCAAGGGAATGTCGAAATACTTGCATATGTTGCTATGGGAGGCCACCGCATCGAGCAATTCATCGGTAAGGCCCGCAGGCTGAAGATACATGACCCTGAACCAGGTGGAGGGATGGGCTTCGGCAAGGTTTGTCAAGAGCCACGCCAACGTGCGGCGAGGCTTCAGATCCAAACCCCAAATGCCGGAGTCCTGGGCAATAAGCACGATTTCCTTTGTGCCAGAGACGATCATGGCCTCTACCTCTGCGTAGATATCCTCGTATTCAAAGCTGTGATACCTGCCGCGAATATAGGGGATGGTGCAAAACGAGCAGAAGCGGTTGCAGCCATCGGAGATCTTCACGTACTCGCTTGGCGAATAATCAAACGCCACCTCATAAGATATGCCATTGCCAGCACACCCGAAAAGACCGTCCATGATCTGGACGATATCGTCTTCCTTCGAGCACGGAACAATGCGGTCCGCCTCTGAAAGCTCGGAATCCAGGTCCTCACCGTAGCGAGAAGGCAGGCATCCGCACACAACGAGTTTGGTGTTTCCCGTCTTCACGGAATCATATCCAGCAACCTCGAAAATCGCATCGAGACTTTCCTCGGTTGCCGACTGAATGAACGAACAGGTGTTGACGACGATGCAATCACTGGGTTCTTCCAAGGGAACAATATTGTAGCCGGCACGAATCAAGTCCTGCTGCATGTGAGCCGAATCCGCCTCGTTCTTGGCGCAGCCCATAGTAAGGAACGCAATGTTCTTGGTCATGGTTTAGCAGTAATCCTAGCGGTAGTTGTTGAACTGGAGGGGCTGGCCGTAATCCTGCCCCTTAAGAAATGTGATAACTTCCTGCAACGTGTCGAGCTTAGGACCGGAGACGCGGAGCTTGTCGCCTTCGATGGTGACCTTCACCTTGAGCTTCGTGCCCTTGATGTCCTTGTTGATCTTGCCCGCTGTCTCACGATCGATGCCTTCAACGATCTTCGCCGTTTGGCGAACGCTGCCGCCCGTTGCGGATTCAAGCTTTCCCCAATCAAGGGAGTTCAGCTCCACACCACGCTTGATAAGCTTTGAGGAAAGGATGTCCTTCACCTGAGAGCACACAAAATCGCTCGGTGCGGAAACTGTAAGGGTCTTCGCGCTCTTGTCGAACGAAACCTCGGCCCCAGAGCCCTTCAGGTCGTAACGCTGTGCGATTTCTTTTTTTGCCTGACCGTAGGCATTGTCTACTTCTTGGAGATCAACTTGGGACACCACATCGAAGCTTGATTCTTTTGCCATGAGGATCCTTTCTAAACGGAAAACAAGGGTCGCAGAAAGACCGACCTATCGAAATGATCAGTGATTGAGTCGCAGAAAAACCGGCGCATTTCATGACTAAGATGTCGACGACGATTTCGTAGTTGCGGTAGACGAGCTGGACGTACCCGAAGTTGTGCCAGTCGAAGTTGAAGCAGTGGTGCCGGAGTCGCGTTGCGCATTGGGATGTGCAGAATACCACTGCTCCAAGATCTCGCTGAAGTTGTAAGTCGTATTCACGATGCCCGAGCTGTTGGTTTCCAGCTGCTGAGCCTCGTCGTTGATATAAACGGTAACGCCACTGGTCTCGGTTGCAACAAAACGGATCTTGGACGAGCTCGTATACGACTTCTCGGCCGCACCGGTAACGGTAGCGGATTCCTGAAGAGTGTCATCAACATAGACCTCGATGTAGGATTGGCTGCCCTTGTCTACCGTGTACTTAAGCGTGAATTCGGTAGGCGCTGTCTCAACCACCGTTGTTTGTTGTTGCGCCGATTCCTGCTGCTTGCTGGCTGCCTCCTCGGAAGTGGTGCCAACGCTTTGGGCACCCGTTACCGGGATATTGGCCTGTGTCTGCGTTTGGTGGGACATGGTAAGAGCCACAACCAGGGCAACCACCACAACGACAACCGCAACGACAGCAATGACGATGTTGCGGTTACGATGAGGGTTAGGGATATTGCGCGGAGCAGAATACATGTTTCCGTACTTACCCTCGCCCATAGCAGACCTTCGCGCCTTATGCGTGGCTGGCTGACTGCCTTGAAGGGTTGGGTAGACATCGGGATTCTGGGAATAGACCGCGCGGCCGAAGCCGTTGCTGCTTCCGTCGTATTGGTTTCGATCTGCGGCCGAACGCGCCGAGCCGGAACGAGGCTCCGAACCCCTAACGCGCTCGAACGAAGATGTGGAAGAGGATCGACGAGCCTGGGATCCTCTTCCGGTATCGTGCATCCGGATTGCTTCGCTGACGTTCTGATGTGCCTGCTCAACCTGGTACGCGTATTCCTGATCCAGGTACATACGGCTTACATCCTGGGCATTCAGCCCCAAAAGCCGCGAATACGCGATAACCATGTTTCGGGCGTAACCGCGCGAAGGCATGCGGCGAAAATCGCTGTTCTCGATAGCGACGATTATGTCCTGTCGGATTCGCAGCTCCCGGGAAACAGACGCCAAATCCCAGCCCTTGGCAAGGCGTGCCTCTTTCAAGACGTTACCGAAGCTGATCTGATGCATATGTCCCCCTTTCCCTCACGAGAATGCTATTCGTCATTTTGCTCAAAAGCCTTGATGGTTTCCAGCTCCATCGGATCAACCAGAACCTCTCGGGGTTTCGAGCCGTTGGGCGGCCCCACGATCCCCTTCTCTTCCAGAAGATCCATGATCCTCCCTGCACGAGAATAGCCAACGCTTAGGCGGCGTTGAAGGTTCGAGGTGGAGCCCATGCCTGAAGAGCAGACGATTTCGGCAGCCTCCCACACAAGCGGGTCGTCCGACCCGGATGCGGTTCCGCCGGAGCCATCGGGCATGGAGTCACCGAGGGTTATAAGGTTGGTTTTCAGAATATCATTGTGGTACTCGGGCTCACCTTGGGTCTTCAATTTCTCCACGACAGCAGAGATCTCGTCCTCGGAGACGAAGCAGCCCTGGATTCGCTGGGGTTTGGCCAGTTCTGGCTTGGAAAGCAGGAGGTCGCCCAAACCGATGAGGTTCTCGGCTCCCGGCGTATCGAGGATTACGCGCGAATCGATGCCCGATGCCACATTGAAGGCAATGCGATTGGTGATGTTCGCCTTGATAAGACCTGTTACCACGTTGGTGGAAGGGCGCTGCGTGGCAACGATAAGATGAATGCCAGCCGCACGAGCAAGCTGTGCCAAGCGGGAAATGGAAAACTCCACTTCCTTACCGACGTTCATCATCAAGTCGGCGAGCTCATCGATGATGATCACGATATAGGGCATCTCCGATGCGGGCGCATCGTTGATTTCCAGACCCTTCTGCACCTTGGCGTTGTATTGGCCGATATTACGGGCGCCAATGCCGCTGAACACCTTGAGTCTGCGCTCCATTTCTGCGACAGCCCAAGATAGAGCGCTTGCCGCCTCCCTCGCTTCGGTAACCACCGGTACGTACAAATGAGGGATGCCGTTGTAAGGGGTGAACTCAACGCGCTTAGGGTCGATCATGATCATGCGCACTTCCGAAGGAGTGGCACGCATAAGTATGGACATAATGAAGCCGTTGATGGCAACCGACTTACCCGAACCCGTGGTGCCGCCGATAAGAAGATGCGGCATGGTGGCCAAGTCGCTGACAATGCTCTGACCCTCGACATCTTTGCCGATGGCTATCTGCAAAGGCCCCGGCTTGGCGTCTTTGATAACATCGCCCAGGAACACCGTTTCACGCTGCTTGTTCGGCACCTCGATACCAACATAGTTGGTACCAGGGATCGGCGCGAAGATGCGAACGCCTGGGGCGGCCAGCGCCAGGGCGATGTCGTCGGTGAGGTTGGAAACGCGGTTCACGCGAACACCAGATGGCAGATCGACCTTGAACAAGGTGACTGTCGGGCCGTGTACCCATCCCACAACATCGGCGCCCACGCCAAAATCAGCCAAGGTTTCCTGCAGCAACATGCCAGTAGCACGAAGGGAAGCCTCGCTCTCCTTCGTGACCGGAGTTTTCTCTGCGGTATTGAGCAAACTCATGTCAGGAAGCTCGAAACCTTCAAGGGGTTCGGGAGTGGCAACTTCAGAGGCCTTTTTCCGTGCTGGCACAGAGGAAGATTCCTTTTTGGGCGTGCTCTCTTGCTTCGGTTCAGGTCGAGAGCCCAGCTTTCGCGTCATCTGCCGGGCTTCAGCGTCCTTTCCCCCTTCCTCGAAGGAAATGGTTCTATCCGCAGCCTGGGAGGCACGCTGCCCATTTGTCTTGCGGGTGCGCACTGGCTTCTTCGCCTCGGAGATTATCTGTGTTTCGCCCTCGGCAATGCTCTCAGCAGGAGCGATAGCTTGGGTTGGCAGCTGCGAGACAGCTTCCTTCATCGCCTCGGCGTTGCGCTCTCGCTCCTTCGGTGCGCGCTTGATCCTAGCAATAGGGAAACGCGGCATCTTCGAGAAGCCCGGATCAACTTCCTCCTCATCGAAAACATCTGAAGCCGAACCATGCCTTCGCACCTTCTCTATAACGGAAGAAATGGAGAAGCCGATGATGATAAGCGCAATAACGATCAGGCCCACCATCAGGATCATGGTCACCTCGAACCCAAGCAGCTCGAGCCCTGCCCACGCAATGCCGGCGCCAAGGTAGCCTCCCTGCTTCACCAGCAGAACCTGGATAAAAAGGTTGTTGGGGTTGTCCTGTGCGGTCGGAGTGAACAAGGCCATGATAGCCAGGAACGCCACGAACAGCAGCGCAAATCCGATAGCCACGCGGGCCGGAACCATCTGCCGTTCAAAGCGCACAAGCAAGGTCACGGCAAGGCCGGCCAGGAGAAAAGGCAGCACGTAGGCGCCTATGCCGAGGAAGAGCTTGAGGCCGAGGGAAAGCGCGCCGGTAAGCACCCCTTCAGGGCTGAGGAACGAGGTGGCAAACAGGGCAATGGCCAAGACGATAAGGGAAACGGCTGCGATGTCCCGGCGCGAGCGGTCGTCAAGGATACGCCCCGCTTGGGGCGAAGGTGCAACCTGCCCCGATGCGGGCTTGCCCTTGCCACCCGAAAGGGGCCTTCGGCCCCCCGGTTGCGATGCTGCTTTTTCCGCGGCCTTCTGCCCGCGGTTTGTCCTGTTTGCTGCCATCTTGTTCCTTATAGCGTGTTTGAGTGGTTCGTTTAGGATCGACGGTGTAACGAGGGCTTAAACCTCAAGGATGTTCATGACTACGAGCGGGCGCTGGTTGGTACGCTCCCAAAGGATGGAAAGAAGAGCACTGCGAGCAGCCCTTTTAACCGCACGGTTGTCTTCCCCCTTGGAAAGGGAGTGCTTCAGCGCGGACGAAACCGCATTTCGTACCGCGTCGACGAACTGAGGCTCATCGCCACCGGGGATACCATGCATCTCGACCTGGACCTCGCCCCGAAGATCATGGCTGTCCTTCTTGACGGCGCAGGCGATCACGGCCACACCCTGGGAGCCAAGATTGGTGCGCTCGTTCAGAACGAACTCGGAGGTATCACCGACGCTCAGGCCATCAACGAGGATGATGCCGCTCTGAACCGGCTTGCCGCGCTTTACCCCCCTAGCAGTAAGCTCGAGCGTTTCGCCGTTTTCGCAGATGAAGATGTTCTTCTTGGCAACGCCGGTAACCTGGGCGAGCTCCGCATGCGCGCGAAGATGGGTGGCTTCACCATGAACCGGCATGAAATACTTCGGCTGAACGATAGAAAGCACGAGCTTCAGCTCTTCAGCGGAAGCATGGCCGGATACATGGACACGCGCACGGGACTTGTCATAGACATCCGCGCCGATCTTCGCCAAGTCGTTGGTTACCTTGGTAACGGCTTTCTCGTTGCCGGGTACCGGCGTAGCAGAGATGATGACGGTATCGCCCTCTTCGACCGTGATGGTCTTGTGGTTGTCGCTCGCGATTCGCGCTAAAGCAGAAAGCGGCTCGCCCTGGGAACCGGTGCACATGACAACGTAGGAATCGGAGGGCATGCCCTTCAAGTCATAGGCGTCGATGATGTCCTTGTCGGCGATCTTCAAGTAGCCCAGCCTACGTGCGATGTCGGTGTTCTGCACCATCGACCTGCCGGTTACGGCGACTTTGCGGCCATTGCGGATAGCAGCGTCACAGATCTGCTGCATACGATGGATGTGGGACGCGAATGATGCCACGATTACGCGGCCTTTAGCGTTGGAAATGATGCTGTTCAGAGCCTTGCCCACCTCGCGCTCGGAGGGGGTGAAGTTGGGGTTGGTGGCGTTCGTGGAATCCGACATCATCAGGTCGACACCCTCCTCGCTGAAGCGGGAAAGCGCAGCGAAGTCCGTACGGACACCGTCGATGGGGCTCTGGTCGAGCTTGAAGTCGCCGGTATGAAGCACGTTGCCTGCAGGAGAGCGGAAGAACACGCCCACGGCACCGGGAATGGAGTGGTTCACCGCGAAGAACTCGGCAGTCATGCAGCCGAGCTTGATGGTCTGACCGGCTTTGATCTCGCAGAGCTTGGCATTCTTGATCTTATGCTCTTTGAGCTTGCCCTCGATAAGGCCAAGGGTAAGCTTGGTGGCATAGATAGGCACCTTGCGGTCGAGGTCCTTCAGCAGGTACGGCAGGGTGCCGGTATGGTCTTCATGGCCATGGGTCACAACGATACCGCGCAGTTTGTCGGCATTCTCCAGCACGTACGAGTAGTCAGGCAGGATAAGGTCCACGCCCGGATGGTTGTCGTCGGGGAACATCAAGCCGGCATCATCAAGCACCATATCGTTACCACATTCGAACGCGGTCATGTTCTTGCCGATGGCGTCAAGGCCACCGAGCGGGATGATGCGTAGCTTAGCCTTAGGGTCGCGCTGCTTGTTGTTTGCGGCTGAACGACCAGAAGCTTTGCCGGATCCGCTGCGGCGCTGCTTTTTCGCGGGACTCTTCGAGCCTTCTTCGGCAGTATCGAATTTGGAGAGTTTCGGGCGCTCTCTATCAAGGTGAACGTGCTTCACCGATTCGGAGGGACGAGCTGCCCGGATATCTTTAGGCTTCTTCGTTTCTTCAGTCATGTACTTCCTTGCTAGTAGTCCATTAATACGTCAAATACCCTACGCGCTCGAAAGCGAACGCGTAGGGTGTAGTTCCTAGGTCATCTGCGCAGGTAGTTACGCAGATTATTCAATTTATGCCTGAGCCATTCAGTGAACGGTTAGGCAAGCACGCCCACCTCGCGCATGACCTGCGCAAGATGCGCAGACTGCTCGGGCGTGGCATCAACGAGAGGAAGACGCACGCCGCCGACGTTGAAGCCCACGAGGTTGAGCGCCTCCTTGACCATGATGGGGTTCGCCGTAACAAACAGCTCGTCCATCAGGGGCAGAAGCTTTTCGTTGGCAACGGCAGCCTCGTCGAACTTGCCCTCGGCACAAAGCGTGGTGATCTCCTTCATACGGCCAGGGGCAACGTTGCCCGTGGTGGAGATTACACCAGCAGCACCGATCTTCATCATGTCGAAGGTAAGCGAATCGTCACCGGAGTACACATCGAAGCCAGCCGGAGCGTTGTCGATGATCTGCTTGACCTGATCGAGGTTGCCGGAGGCTTCCTTGATGGCAACGATGTTCTCCACCTCGTTCGCCAGGCGCAACGTGGTTTCGGGCAGCATGTTGATGCCCGTGCGCCCGGGGATGTTGTAAAGGATGACAGGCAGATCAACCGCGTTGGCGATGGTCTTGAAATGCTGGTACAGGCCTTCTTGCGGGGGCTTGTTGTAGTACGGAACCACCAGCATGAAGCCATCCACACCGAGCTTCTGAACGTCCTTCGCGAAATCCACCGTATCGGCGGTGCAGTTGTCGCCGACGTTGGCGATGATGGGAACCTCTCCCCCAACCTCGGCAACAACGGCCTCGAAAAGCTGCATCTTCTGGGGATAGAACACCGTGGGGCTTTCGCCGGTTGTGCCGTTGATGATAAGGGCATCGCTGCCGCCATCTACCAAGCGGCGGGCCAACGCAGCTGCCTGCTTAAGATCGAGCTCGAGGTTCTCGTCGAATGGCGTGACCATTGCTGGAATCATGCGACCAAAGCGCGGCTCGTTAGCAGTCATGTTCTGTCTCCTTCGATTGCGGAATTACGTGGCTCATTATTGCATGATGCAGGCTACTGCGCCATGAAGTTTTCCAAACCAACAACCAAGCCGTCGCATTTGCCCACTGAACGGATTCCAAGGAGCACTCCGGGCATGTAGGAAGTGCGATCCCACGAATCGTGGCGGATGGTGAGCGTCTGCCCCATCGAGCCGAACACCACTTCCTGGCTGGCAACGTAACCCATGGAGCGAACGGAATGCACCGGCACGCCTTCTACCAGCGCACCGCGCGCACCCTGGCAGCCGTCGATCTCGGTCTCGCTGCCGGGAGCCTGGCTCTCGAAATCGCGGGCACGGGCGATGATCTGGGCGGTTCGGACTGCGGTGCCGCTCGGTGCGTCCTTCTTGTTGCAGTGATGGAACTCGAGGACCTCTGATTCCGGGAAATACGGAGCGGCGGCCTTGGCGAATTCCATCATCAGGACAGCACCGGTTGTGAAGTTGGGGGCATAGAACAGGCAGGTCCCAGGCTTTGCGGAAGCAGCCAGCTCGTTGAGGGTGTCATCGCTCATGCCGGTAGTGCCCACCACGCAGTCAACGCCGGCGGGCAGGGCAACGGAAAGCGTCTTGGCCACGACGGCAGGCTGGGTGAAGTCCACGAGCACGTCGAACTCGCAGGAATCAAGGGCCTGCTCAATGGACTCGAACGTGGCGAAGGGCGCATCCTTCTGGAAGGGATCGATACCGCAGGCAACCTCCATGTCGGGGGCTGCGGTGACGGCGTCTACTACCGCAGAGCCCATTCGGCCTGCATAACCGGCTACTGCAACGGAAATCATGTTCTCTCCTATCTCAATGCCCCAAGGGGGCGCGTTTCATCTTGCTTACAGCTCGGGCGATTGCATTCCCACCAAGGGTAGCAGCTGATCCTCATCGAACGGGGAAACCACCGCAATGCAGGGGTCAACCATTAGCAACCTTTGGGCCAACTCAAGGATGTTCTCGGGCGTGACCGAACGATACCGTTCGGTCTGCTCCTCGGGGCTGGCCTGCACCAGGCCCAGCGTTTCGCGCTTGCCCATGCGCACCATATGGGAGTTGGTGGACTCAAGGCCCAAAAGCAGCTGCCCGCACATGAGCTCGACGTTGCGTTCCAGCTCGTCGGCCGGAACGAGGTCGTTGGCGATGCGCTGAAGCTCTTCTCTGATCAATCCCACAACTTCCTCTGCATTGTCGGGTCGGGTACCGGCATACACGCACCACTGGCCCAAGCCCTGGTTGCCGCCCTGGGACGCGAAAATGGAGTACGCAAGGCCTCGCTTCTCGCGAACCTCCTGGAAAAGGCGGGAGGACATGGAGCCGCCCAGGATGGTGGTGAGCACGCTTGCCGTATAGCGGTCCCCGTGGCCAAGAGGAAGCCAGGGGATGCCGTAGACGATATGGGCCTGCTCGATGTCGCGCTTCTGGCAGAACAGCCCCTTGTTGAACACCGGCGGCTGAAGGTTTCGGACAGCCTTGCTGCCGGGCCTTATCCCCACGAACAACCGCTCACAGAGGGAAACCAGCGTATCGTGGTCGACGTTGCCCGCAGCGGAAACCGTAAGGTTGCCGGCATGGTAGTGCTGCTCGTGGAAGGCCGCGCAATCTTCGTGGACGTAGCTTCCAACGCGTTCGCGGGTGCCCAGAACCGGCAGGGCCAGCGTATGGCCTTTCAGGCTGTTCTGGGTGAAGAGCTCGAACACGTAATCGTCGGGAGCATCTTCAGAACGCGCTATCTCCTCGATAACCACCTCACGCTCGGTGTCGATGGCCTCCTGGGAGAACACGCTCTCGGTAACCATCTCGGCAAGTACGGAAAGCGCCTGCTCCATCTTGTCGTCGACGAACCGCGAATAGTAGCAGGTGTACTCCTTGGAGGTGAACGCGTTGAGCTCGGCACCCAGGCGGTCGAAGTGCATGGAGATCTCCAAAGGGCCCTTCGTTGGCGTGCCCTTGAACATCATATGCTCCATGAAATGGGTAAGTCCTGCCTGATCGGGATTCTCATCCCTGGATCCGACATTGAACCAAAGCCCCAGGGAAACGGAGCGGACCCCCGACATAGGGTACGTGATTACGGTCATGCCATTGTCGAGCTGGGACTTACGGTATAGCACCTTTCGCGCCTTTCTGATCGTGCGGTTATTGCTGCAAAGATTCCTTCAGGGCCTTGGCAAGCTGGTCGGGGCAGCTCGTTGGGCGCGGGCCGCACTTGATGCCCTCAAGACGTTCTATGACTTCTTCAGCAGGCATGCCCTCTACCAAAGCAGCAACGCCTTGGGTGTTGCCATTGCATCCGCCCTGGAAGGCAACATTGCGGACAATACCGTCTTCTATCTCGAAGTTGATGGCCTTCGAGCAGGTTCCTTTAGTGATAAACGTGGCCACTTCCACACCTCTTTCTTCAAAGAAAGCCTCCCGCCATAGGACGGGAGGCTTTGCAGCTGATATCGTGCTCGCTTAAACCATGGGCTCTATGGTCGTGCGCAGGAAAACGATCCCGCAAAGCGATGCAAATTATAGCCTAGTGTTCGGCGTGATCGCCGTTGTTGCCGTGACGGCGACGGGGCTTTCGGCCACCGTTGCCGCGGCCGCCCTTACGGTCGTCGTCATGATGACGGGCGGGGCGCTCAGCACTCACAACATCGGGCTTGTCGACGCGATCGAGGCTGATCTTGCCGTTGTCGGAGACCTCGATTACCTCAACCTTCACGATGTCGCCGATGCTCAGGACGTCTTCCACCTTGCCTACGCGGCCGTTGGCCATGCGGGAGATGTGAAGCAGGCCGTCCTTGCCAGGCGTAAGGCGGACGAATGCGCCGAAGTCCTTGATGCCGACGACTTCACCGTCGTACACCTCGCCGACCTCGGGAACCTTCACGATGCCCAGGATCGCAGCCTTGGCAGCTGCGCCGCCCTCTTCGTCGATGGAGGCGATGCGGACCGTGCCGTCTTCCTCGATCTCGATGGTGGTGTTCGTTTCCTCCTGCAGGCCGCGGATAACCTTGCCACCGGAACCGATGACGTCGCGGATCTTATCGGAGGGAATATGAATGGTCTCGATATGCGGAGCATACGGGGAGATCTCACTGCGGGGAGCGTCGATTGCCTGAAGCATGTTCTGCATGATAAAGGAGCGGCCTTCCTTTGCCTGCTTCAGCGCGCGGGCAAGGATGTCGACAGAAAGGCCCTTGGCCTTGTTGTCCATCTGGAGCGCGGTAATGCCCTGCTCGGTGCCGCAAACCTTGAAGTCCATGTCGCCCAGGAAGTCCTCGAGGCCCTGGATGTCGGACAGGA
>CAVFYB010000013.1:0-28612 GCA_963626845.1 Bacteroidaceae bacterium
TGAAGAGGCATGCCCATCGCCGCCAGCCCGGCGAGCAGCCGCCCGCGCCGCAGCCTGCGAAGCCCAGCAAGCGCAACGCCCCGCCCCAGCCCCCGGCAGGCTATGCAGGCGGTAACGGCGATGCCCTGGGCGGCAACGCCTGACGAAAAAAAGAACGGCCCCTTGCTCTTGATCTTGGCGGATTCGCAAGGGGCCTTGAGACAACCGACCCCAAAGGAGTCGACAGATGGATTCTACCACGCATCCGGCCGAGGGCCGCACATGGGCGTGCTGCGCGTACCTGCGCAAGAGCCGCGAAGACGAGGAGCGCGAGCGCATGGGCAAGGGCGAGACCCTGGCCAGGCACCGCAGGATAATCGAGTCCATGGCCATGGAGAACGGCCATGAGATCAGGGAGTGGTACCCCGAGGTCGTTTCCGGCGAGACCATCGCCGCAAGGCACGAGATCAAGCGCCTTCTGGCCGACCTTGCCGACGGCAAGTGGGATGCCGTCTACGTGGTCGAGGCATCGCGCCTGGGCCGCGGCGGCGGCTCCGACCAAGAGAAGATAATCAACGCCTTCCGCTACACCGGCACGGCGCTCATAACCGAGATGAAGGTCTACGATCCGCAGAACCGCGGGGACATGCGCCAGCTGAAGAGCGAGCTTCGCAGCTCGGAGGACGAGCTCGATGCCATATCAACGCGACTGAAGCGCGGCAAGTACCAAGCCGCCAGGGAGGGCGTGTGGCAGGCATCGGGCAAGCCGCCGTTCGGCTGGCAGAGCGTGCGCGTGAACGGCATGTGGACGCTCGAGCCGAGCGAGCGCCACGCCGACCTGATGCGCATCTACGATCTGCTGGAAGCAGGGGAGAACTACTGCGGCATCGCCCGCATCTTCGAGGCAGAGGGCTTGCCCACCCCCAAGGGCGGCGACCATTGGCGGCACCAGACCGTGAAGGCCATAGCTGAGAACCCGGTGAACTGCGGCATGAACCGCTTCGGAGCGCACACCGTGGTGCGCGAGTTCGACAAGCAGACCTTCGAGGTGCGCAAGGCGAGGAAGAAGAACCCCAACCCGCAGCTCACGCGTGGCCTGTGGTTCGGCAACGGCACCATCCCCATCGACCGCTTCGAGCGGCTGGTGAGCAAGCCCGTGGCCAGCGCCAGGCTCCATGGGAGCCGCGAGCTGAAGAACCCGCTTGCCGGGCTGCTGCGCTGCTCGGAGTGCGGCTACGCGATGGTGATGCACATGATGGGATCGGGCAAGGGCTACGCCTATTTCTACCAGCACCCGGGCAAGAGCGCCCGGCGCATGTCGGATTGCAAGGGATGCCGCGGCGTGCGCGCAGACCAGCTCATGGCCATGGTGGCCGATGCCCTGCGCCAAGCCGCAAACGATGTGCAGATCGAGCTTGCAAACCCCACAGCCGATGCCTCCGAAGCCCAGCGCGCGGCGCTTGAATCCTCTATAAAGAAGGAACAGCTGGCCAAGAAGCGGGCAAGCGATGCCTACGAGGCGGGAGTCTACGACCTCGCCGAGCTGAAGGAGCGCCGCCAGAAGGCGGACAGGCGCATTGCCGCACTGGAAGCCAAGCTCGCGGACCGCAGGCCGAAGCGCCGCACGCAGCAGACCGTGGTTGCCCTGCGCGAGTGCATCGACCTGCTGGAAGACGATGGCGTTCCAGCCAAGGCCAAGAACGACTTCCTGAAGCAGATCGTGGATCGCATCGAGTACAGCAACGACACCGCGCCCTATGTGCAACCAAACAAGCCGCACATCGAGATTTTTCTAAAGGAATAGTGGTAAAAAGCTAGGTTTTAACCACTTCTGAAACCAATCCTGAAACCTTACAGAACGGCGTATCTGTTACCTTCTGGGTTATACTTCCTCTACGGAAGGGATTTGAGATGACTGCGCAGCAAGCACTTTTTGAAGAGCTCAAGAAAACGGCTGTTTCGCCGTACGAAGAGCTTAAAGCCTATGAGTATCTGTACTCGCGCAAGGGTGAATCCTTGCATAAGCTGGCTAATGCCACTGTGCGCTGCAATAAGCTTCCCAGCGAGCTTCTGGAAGAGCGCCAGGGTCTTTTCGGGCTTGATGATGATTATGAAGACATGGTTGAGTACATCGACACGAAGCTCGGAACCTGCTCGTTTGCCATCAATGGAACCTACAGTTGGCCAGAGCGTCTTGAGGATTCCGCGCAGCCTGCCCCTGTTCTCTATTACCGTGGCGACATCAACCTGCTTAAAACAAGGAGCGTTTCCGTTGTTGGTGCCAGAGGTGCAACACCTGATGGGATGTCCCGCGCCCATGCGGTATCGAAACAGCTTATCGAGCACGGTATAACCATAGTCACTGGCTTGGCGAAAGGCGTTGACACCGCAGCTGCGGAAGCTGTTATCGAGAGTAATGGGAATGGTCGCATCATCGGCGTTATCGGCACGCCTATTGATGAGTACTACCCGAAAGAGAACAAGCAGATACAGGATTATGTTGCGCAGCAGAACCTGTTGCTTAGCCAAGTACCCTTCTACCGCTATAAGACCCAGCATTTTAAAAGCAAGAGCCGCTATTTCCCTGAACGCAATGAGCTTATGGCTGCGGTGTCCGATGCAACAATCATCGTTGAAGCATCCGATACCAGCGGCACGCTTTCTCAGGCGAGGGCATGCGTACAGCAGAAAAGGCCGCTCTTTATCATGAAGTCATGCGCGCAGAACCCATCCATCACATGGCCAAAACGTTTCCTTGGAAAGGAAAATGTTTACGAGCTTGAGAATGTGCAGCAGGTTATTGATGTAATAGGCGGTTAGATATGGCTTCCTATAGGTGGCGTCGATTCGATAGAACGCAAGGCGGCAGCCTGTATCTCGATGAGAACGATGTTTGCCTCTATTACATGGATAAGACTGATGGAAAGCCATCTGATTCCGAGCCGAATCAGCTTATTTACAATTTAAAACTCGACCCTGACAGGATGTCTGATGCTCAAAGAAGAGCAGGGCACAAAGATAGAGCTATCAGGCGATGTGCCGAGGATATGGCTTTGCTTTTTATGAATTGGAAAACGATAACGCCTGTGAACACGGTCTTAGTCCCTGTTCCGCCGTCAAAGCCGGTTGGAGCTAAGGGATATGACAACAGAATGGCCTTGGTTTGTGAGCTGATTCAAAACAAAACCGAGATTAGATACATTGATTGCTTGAGCACAAAGGCCGATTTGGGCGCAATGCATAACGGCGGCTTAGCTCGTGATGTTGAGCTGCTTAGACGGAACACAGCCTTTGATTCGAAGATGATTCCTGAAGGCATCAAATACGTTATTCTCATCGATGATCAGCTCACCAAAGGGACGCACTTCAAGGCGATAAAGCCATTCTTCGAAGATCTTGGCTATGTTGTGGCTGGGGTGTTTTGGGCTAAAGAGCACTTTAAGGGTATTGAAGGTGCCTGGTGAACTATTCGGTATAGCGCCCCTCTGGGAGTAGCCCGGCTGTATCAAGCCGTTGGCGAAACCAGAGGGTTTTCTTGTTTATATATAAGTTACTAACTTTTCCAATAGCACGGCTGCTATTGGCATCGCTGCCCGCATTGCGACTTATCGCTTCCCAAGAAGAACACCGAGTACTGGGTTGCGAAGTTCAAACGAAACCAGGAGCGCGATGCGCAGAACCTTGCCGCTTTGCACGAGGCCGGCTGGAAGACCCATGTAATATGGGAATGCGAACTCAAGAAGGGCAGGGAAGAGGCGTTGTTCGCCAAGCTCCTTCCTGAACTTGCCGCAGAGTTAGATAAGGAACTGCACTGGCGGCATTAGGTCGAAAGCCAACTGCGGAGTTGGGCAAGGGGCTGTGATAGTGGCGTTGGGGCGAAAGCTAACCGCCGTGGGTTCAGTCAGCGCATCTGCAGCGCAATCTCGTGGGCGCCCTGTGCCCCCACATTCCAGGCGATTGCCCAACGTGCCCAGCGCGGCTACCGCAGCAGCCAGCTTCCCCTGCGCCGCCACCAGCGCGCACTTCCTGAATCACCCCAGAATTCACCCTTGCATAACACACCCAATGCCAGTATACTTTTCGGTTGCGTCTGGCTGTGTATGGATACACCCGGGCGCGTGGGACTCGGAATCGCCGAGGGCTTTCTCCCAAAAGCTCCCATGGCGGTGATGGAGCCCACATAAGTCAAAGGGCCGAAGCACGAGCTTGGGCCCGTAGAAAGGAAGAAAATGGGAGTAAAACAGTTCAAGCCTACGAGCCCTGGACGCCGCTTCCAGACTGTTTCGGACTTTGCTGAGATCACCAGCACCAAGCCCGAGAAGTCTCTGCTGGCGCCCCTGCCGAAGAAGGCTGGCCGCAACAACAATGGCCGTATCACCACGCGCCATCAGGGTGGCGGCAACAAGCGTCGTTACCGAATCATCGACTTCAAGCGCAACAAGGACGGCGTGCCCGCCAAGGTTGCCACGATCGAGTACGACCCCAACCGCAGCGCCCGCATCGCCCTTCTGCACTACGCAGACGGCGAGAAGCGCTACATCCTTCATCCGAAGGGCCTGAAGGTCGGCGAGACCATCATCTCCGGCGCCGATGCAGACATCAAGCCTGGCAACGCGCTGCCCCTTTCCGCTATCCCCGTTGGTACGCTCGTCCACGCTGTTGAGCTCCAGCCCGGTCGCGGTGCCGCAATCGCCCGTTCTGCTGGCACCAGCATCCAGCTCATGGGTAAGGAAGGCAAGTACGCCATCCTGCGTATGCCTTCCTCCGAAATGCGCCGCGTGCTCATCACCTGCCGCGCAACCATCGGCGAGGTTGGCAATGCCGAGCACGGCAACATCAAGATCGGCAAGGCTGGTCGTAACCGCTGGAAGGGCATCCGCCCCACCGTTCGCGGTACTGTTATGAACCCTGTCGACCATCCTCATGGTGGCGGCGAAGGCAAGAACAAGTCTTCCGGTCGTCATCCTGTTACTCCGTGGGGCGTGTCTACCAAGGGTCATCGCACTCGCAACCCCAAGAAGGCTTCGAGCCGCCTGATCATCCGCCGTCGCAAGAAGTAGCGCCCGATCGAATAAGGAGAAACATTGAGCAGAAGTTTGAAAAAAGGTCCCTTCGTGGAGCCTCGCCTTCTCGGTCGCGTTATTGCGATGAACGAAGCTGGCGACAAGAAGGTCATCAAGACGTGGTCGCGTTCTTCCACCATCTTCCCCGAGATGGTTGGTCACACCATCGCTGTGCATGATGGTCGCAAGCACGTTCCGGTATACATCACTGAGTCCATGGTCGGCCACAAGCTCGGCGAGTTCGCACCTTCTCGTACGTTCCGCGGCCACGACAAGTAAGAAAGGGTGAAACATGGAAGCTAAAGCAATCGCTCGCTACGTACGCGTTTCGCCCCGCAAGGCGCGTATCGTCCTGAACCAGATCCGTGGCAAGGCTGTTGTAGAGGCGCAGGAGACCCTGCGTTTCACCAACCGCGCAGTTGCCGAGGTTGTAGAGAAGACCCTGAACTCCGCAGTCGCTAACGCTGCGCAGAAGGGTGCCGGCAACCCCGAGAACCTCGTGGTGAAGGCCTGCTTCGCAGACGAGGGCCCCACGCTCAAGCGTATCCGCCCCCGCGCAAAGGGCTCTGCTGCTCGCATCCGCAAGCGCACCAGCCACATCACCGTTATCGTAGCAACCCGAGAGGAGGCATAGTATGGGTCAGAAGGTAAGCCCCACCGGTTTCCGTCTCGGCGTTACCGAGGACTGGCGCAGCCGTTGGTATTCCGACAAGGACTATGCTAAGAACCTTGAGAACGATCTTGCTATCCGTTCTTACCTTGACAAGCAGCTCGCCCATGCAGCCGTCTCCCGTGTGGAGATCGAGCGCGCCGGCGACAAGATCAAGGTCATCATCACCACGTCCCGCCCCGGTGTCGTAATCGGCAAGAAGGGCGCCGAGGTAGACGCTCTTCGCAAGAAGCTCAACCAGATCGCCAACGGCCCTGTTTCCGTTGAGGTCGTAGAGGTCAAGCGCCCCGAGCTCGATGCCAACCTCATCGCACAGTCCGTTGCCGAGCAGCTCGAGAACCGCGTTGCTTTCCGCCGTGCTATGCGCAAGGCCGTTCAGTCTGCCCGCAAGAGCGGTGCCAAGGGCATCCGCATCCAGTGCGCCGGCCGTCTGGGTGGCGCCGAGATGAGCCGCCGCGAGTGGTACCGCGAAGGCCGCGTGCCTCTGCACACCCTGCGTGCGAAGATCGACTACGGCTTCTGCACCGCAGCTACCACCATGGGCTCCATCGGCATCCAGGTTTGGGTGTACCACGGTGAGGTCCTCCCTGGCCAGAAGGCTCCGCAGCCCGCACTCGAGGGCTCTTCCCGTCCTAACCGTTCCCGTCGCCGCAATAACGATAGGGGTGATAAGTAATGTTGGTACCTAAGCGCGTAAAGCACCGCAAGGTGCAGCGTGGTTCTATGAAGGGTAATGCCAAGGGTGGCACCACTCTGAACCATGGTTCTTGGGGCATCCAGGCACTCGACCGCCATTGGATCACCAACCGCCAGATCGAGGCTGCTCGTGTCGCTATGACCCGTCGCATGAACCGTACTGGTAATGTTTGGATCACGATCTTCCCCGACAAGCCCATCACGCAGAAGCCTGCTGAAACCCGCATGGGTAAGGGTAAGGGTAACCCTGAGGGCTGGGTAGCCGTTGTAAAGCCCGGCCGCATCATGTTCGAGATCGACGGCGTAGACGAGGCAACCGCTAAGGACGCTCTCCGTCTGGCTATCGACAAGTTGCCCATCAAGTGCAAGATCGTCAAGCGCGAGGCAGAAGGGCAGGAGTAAATGAAAGCAGCAGAGATCCAGAAACTTTCGGGTGAAGATCTGCAGGCTAAGCTCAAGGAAGCACGTGCAGAGCTCTTCAACCTGCGCTTCCAGATGGCTACTGGCCAGCTCGAGAACACCGCTCGCATCAAGCAGGTCAAGAAGGACATCGCCCGCATCCAGACCGAGATGCGCGCCCGCGAGCTCAAGGCTGCTCAGGCTTAGAGCTGCGATAGGAAGGTTTTAAGACATGAGTGAAGAACGTAACTCTCGTAAGGTCCGCCAGGGTGTTGTCGTAAGCATCTCCGGCGATAAGACCTGCGTCGTGCAAATCCACGAGCGCAAGCCTCATCCCGTGTATGGCAAGATGGTTAACTCCACCAAGAAGCTTCATGCCCATGATGAGAACAATGAGGCCGGCGTGGGCGATACCGTTACCGTTATGGAAACCCGCCCGCTGTCCAAGATGAAGCGTTGGCGTCTTCTCAACATCGTAGAGAAGGCCAAGTAGGCGTTTAGCTTACTTGTAGCATCGAAAGGTATAAGCACATGATTCAAATGCAGAGCATGCTCGCCGTCGCTGACAACTCCGGCGCACGCAAGGTGCAGTGCATCAAGGTCCTGGGCGGCTCCAAGCGCCGTTACGCAGGCCTCGGTGACGTCATCATTTGCAGCGTCAAGGAAGCTATGCCCAACGGCAACGTTAAGAAGGGCGAAGTCGTCCGCTGCGTCGTAGTGCGCGTGAAGAAGGAAGTTCGCCGTAACGATGGTAGCTACATCAAGTTCGACCAGAACGCTTGCGTCCTGATCGACGGCAACGGCGCTCCCCGCGGTACGCGTATCTTCGGCCCGGTTGCACGCGAGCTTCGTGACAAGAAGTACATGAAGATCGTGTCTCTGGCACCGGAAACGCTGTAGGAGGAACACACAGATGGCAAAGATGAACATCAAAAAGGGTGACAAGGTCAAGGTTCTTGCCGGCAAGGATCGCGGTGCCGAGGGCATCGTAATCGCCGCACTGCCTGCCGCTCAGCGCGTCACCGTTGAAAAGGTCAACATCATCAAGAAGGCTATGCGCCCCACCCAGGCAAACCCTGAGGGCGGTATCTCTGAGATGGAGGCCCCGATCCACGTTTCCAACGTTATGCTGATCTGCCCCTCTTGCAAGGAAGCAACCCGCGTTAACGTTAAGCGTGAAGATGGCAAGAAAATCCGCGTTTGCAAGAAATGCGGAGCTGACATCGACTAAAATATTTAGCCGTGCTTTTTATGGCCCCCGCGTAATGCGGGGGACGCAAGGTCGGAAATCTTGCGTTTAATTCATCGAAGAAAGGTTTATTAGGACAATGGCTACTCCTCGTCTGAAGGAAAAGTATGTAAACGAAGTGCGCGATCAGCTCTTCAAGGACCTCGGTCTTTCCAACGTCAACCAGATTCCCCGCCTCGAGAAGATCGTGGTGAACATGGGCGTCGGTCGTGCCGCTGGCGACAAGAAGCTCCTTGACGGCGCTATCGCAGACATGCGCGTCATCACCGGTCAGCAGCCCATGGTTACCCGTGCAAAGAAGTCCATCGCTGGCTTCCACCTGCGCGAGGGTCAGGCAATCGGCTGCAAGGTAACCCTCCGTGGCGACCGCATGTGGGAGTTCTTCGACCGCCTGATGTCCACCGCGCTTCCCCGCGTGCGTGACTTCCGCGGTTGCAACCCCAACAGCTTCGACGGTCGTGGCAACTACACCATGGGCCTCACCGAGCAGCTTATCTTCCCCGAGATCGAGTACGACAAGATCGATCGCACCCGCGGTATGGACATCACGTTCGTCACCACGGCCGAAAACAATGAGGGCGCCAAGGCACTTATGGATGGCCTGGGCTTCCCGTTCGCTAAGCAGAACTAACTTCTCGTAATAGAGAATTGGTTATAGAAAGAAGGATCTTGAATGGCTAAGAAATCGATGATCGCCAAGTCCAAGCGTGAGCCGAAGTTCTCTACGCGCCAGCACAATCGCTGCACCCGCTGTGGTCGCCCCCGTGCGTACTACCGCAAGTTCGGCCTGTGCCGCGTATGCCTTCGCGAGCTCGCTAACAAAGGCGAACTGCCAGGCGTGACCAAGGCTTCCTGGTAGGAAACTTACTTACGGTCACGTTGTTGAGTACCGTTGGTCAAGGCGTGTGCATCATGGGTGCACACGAACCGGCCTTTCGGTTCATCACGAACAAAGGAGAAACACAACAATGAGCATGAACGATCCCATCGCAGATATGCTTACGCGTGTGCGTAACGCTAACTCTGCAGGCAAGCCGACGGTATCCATGCCGTCCAGCAAGAAGCTTGTCGAAATCGCCCGCATCATGCAGGAAGAGGGCTACATCAACGGCTACGAGATCGAGCCGGCTCAGCCCCGCGACGTTCTCACCCTTACCCTTAAGTACGGTGAGAAGAAGGCTCGCACCATCCGCGGCATCAAGCGCATCTCCAAGCCTGGTCTGCGCATCTACGCCGGCAAGGATGAGCTTCCTCGCGTTCTTGGCGGTTTGGGTACTGCCGTTATCTCGACGAGCAAGGGTGTTATGACCGATCGCGACGCACGCAAAGAGGGCGTCGGCGGCGAAGTCGTAGCATACATCTGGTAGGAAGGAAGGAGCACTAATGTCTCGTATTGGTAAGATGCCTGTTGCTATTCCTTCCGGTGTTGACGTCAAGGTTGACGGCAACGTTGTTACCGTAAAGGGCAGCAAGGGCGAACTCACTCGCGAGTTCAGCGAGATCCTCACCATCAAGGTAGAGGGCGAAGAGGTTATCGTAACCCGTCCCGACGATTCCCGTCAGGCTAAGAGCCTCCATGGCCTTACCCGTACCCTCATCCACAACATGATCGAGGGCGTAAGCCAGGGTTACGCCAAGAAGCTTGAGCTGGTTGGCGTTGGTTACCGTGCCGCTCTCAAGGGCAAGGACCTTGAGATCCAGCTCGGATACTCCCATCCCGTTAACGTCGCGGCTCCTGAGAACATCACCTTCGAGGTTCCCAGCCAGACCGAGATCATCGTTAAGGGCATCAGCAAAGAGCAGGTCGGCCAGGTTGCTGCAGACATCCGCGCATGGCGCAAGCCCGAGCCTTACAAGGGCAAGGGTATCCGCTACGAAGGCGAGTATGTCCGTCGTAAGCTCGGCAAGGCCGCGAAGTCTGAGTAGTCAGCTCAGTAGCTAGGTATTGAAGGGAATCAATTATGAAGAAGCTTCAAAAGAAACAGGCTGGGCTGCGCCGTCGTCACACTCGTGTTCGTGGCAAGATCTCCGGTACGGCTGCTCGTCCTCGTCTGTGCATCACCCGTTCCAACTCGAACATGTATGCCCAGGTTATCGATGATGTTGCTGCAAAGACCATCTGCGCAGTATCCACCCTCGGCCCTGAGTTCAAGGCAACCGAGAAGAAGGGCGCTACCGTAGAAGGTGCTGCTGCCCTCGGTGAGATCATCGGTAAGAAAGCACTGGAAAACGGTATCACCGAGGTTGTTTTCGACCGCGGCGGTAACCTGTATCACGGCCGCATCAAGGCAGTTGCCGACGGTGCCCGTGAAGCAGGCCTGAAGTTCTAAGAGAGGGTAGCTTTATGGCTCGTAAGCAAGAAAACCAGGCAGGCGTTCCCGAACTTCAGGAACGTGTTGTCTACATCAATCGTGTTTCCAAGGTTGTCAAGGGTGGCCGTCGTTTTGCTCTGACCGCACTTGTCGTCGTTGGCGACGGTAAGGGCAAGGTCGGCATCGGCATGGGCAAGTCCCAGGAAGTGCCTACCGCCATCAAGAAGGGCGTGGAGGACGCTAAGAAGAACATGTTCTCCATCCCGCTGACCGAGGCTGGCACGCTTCCTCACGACATCATCGGTGTTTACGGTGCAGGCCGTGTTCTCCTTAAGCCTGCTACCCCTGGTACCGGCGTTATCGCTGGCGGCGCTGCTCGTGCCGTCCTCGAGCTCGCTGGCGTCAAGGACGTATTCGCAAAGTCCCTGGGCACCGACAATGTTCTGAACATCGTCAAGGCTGTTGCAGAGGGCTTGAAGGAAATGCAGAGCCCCGAGCAGGTTTCCCAGCGCCGCGGCCTCTCCGTTTCCAAGATCTACGGTTGGAAGGAGAACTAACAATGGCTGACGCTAAGAAGACGCTTCGCATCACCCAGGTAAAGAGCTCCATCGGCTACAAGTACGATCAGGGTCGCACCCTTAAGGCTCTTGGCCTCGGTAAGATCGGCCGCACGGTTGAGCAGGTAGATAACCCTGGCGTCCGTGGCATGATCTTCAAGGTCAAGCACCTGGTAGAGGTTGAAGAGATCTAAATAGACCTCGTTTTGAAAGCCCGTTCGCAAGAGCGGGCTTTTTCTATGCCTGTCTTGGTGGGGCCGTTCTTGCAAAGGTATCGGCAGTCAATGGGCTTTCTTTGTTTGAACATCTGCAGGTTTAGGCCAGAACAGCTTAAACCTATGGCATAATGTTCTAGTTTGTAAGTTCGCTGGCGGCGAGCTGCCAGCCCTGTTCCCGATAGGCGGGGCAGGATAGCGTAAAAAGGAGTTATAACATGGAACTTAAGGATCTGAAGCCGGCAGAGGGCTCTCGTAGCAACCGTAAGCGCGTTGGTCGTGGCCCCGCATCTGGCACCGGCAAGACTGCTGGTCGTGGTCTGAACGGTCAGAAGTCCCGCTCTGGTGGAGCTAAGGGCAATGGCTTCGAGGGTGGTCAGACTCCCCTGGCACGTCGTCTTCCCAAGCTCCCTGGCTTCCGCAACATCAACCATGTTGAGTATCTGCCCGTAAATGTCTCCCGCATCGAGAAGTATTTCGAGGCTGGCGAAACCGTCGACGGCGAGTCTTTGGTTGCCAAGGGCATCATCAAGCATTCCACCGACCTGGTTAAGGTTCTGGGCGATGGCGAGATCACCAAGGCTGTTACTGTAAAGGTAGACAAGGTGTCCGCTTCCGCAAAGGCTAAGATCGAGGCTGCTGGCGGAAAGGTCGAAGAGCCTTGCTAAGTTCCCTTGTACAGGCATTCAAGGTCCCAGAGCTCAGGAAGAAGATCCTGTTCACTCTGGGTATCTTGGCGCTTTACCGTTTCGGCGCGTACTTGCCGGTTCCGGGCATTCCCTTCCAGGCGTTCGCCAATTCCTTCCAGGATCAGGGCGTTTCGATGGTTATGCTCGACCTTTTCACTGGCGGTGCGTTGTCTAACTTCTCGGTATTCGCGCTGGGCATCATGCCGTACATCACTGCATCAATCATCATGCAGCTGATGCAGGGCGTTATCCCTGCCGTTGGCCGTTGGGCGAAAGAGGGCGAAACCGGCCGTCGCCGCATCACCCAGGTTACGCGCTACCTTACGCTTGGCCTTGGTCTGATCAATGCGATCGGTTACCTATTCCTCTTCAAGTCCGAGGCATACGGCGTTGTCTTCAGTACGGAAGTTCCCGAGATCGTTACCGACTTCCTGGTGGTCTTCACCCTGATCGTCGGCACTGCGCTCATCATGTGGATGGGTGAGCTTATCACCCAGCGCGGTGTTGGCAACGGTATGTCGTTGATCATCTTCGTGTCCATCGTTTCCTCGGTTCCTCAGGCGATCTTCTCGTCTATCAACCTCAACGCGGACACGGGCATGGGCATCGCCATCACGGCGCTGATCCTTATTGTCGTGCTGCTCTGCATCCCCGCGATCATCTTCGTGGAGCGTGCTCAGCGCCGCATCCCTGTCAGCTACGCTAAGCGCGTTCAGGGTCGCAGGATGATGGGGGGTCAGAACTCCTATCTGCCCATCAAGATCAATGCTGCCGGCGTTATCCCTATCATTTTCGCAAGCTGCTTGATCTACTTCCCGGCGCAGATTGCCGCGTTGTTCAACGTTGATTGGCTCACCATGGTAGCGAATGCTATCTCTGCGGGCTGGGTCAACTGGATCCTCACGGCAATCCTTATCGTGTTCTTTGCTTACTTTTACACGTCGGTTGTTTTCAACCCCGTGGATACGGCAGAGAACCTGCAGCGACAGGGTGGCTTCATTCCCGGAATCCGTCCTGGGCAGAACACTGTCCAGTACATCAAGGACGTCTTGCATAGGGTTACGTTGCCTGGTGCAATGTTCATTGCCGCGATTGCTGTAATTCCGTCCATCTTGTTCTACTTCACTAACAATTCGCTTATCCAGGCGTTTGGCGGTACTTCGATCCTCATCATGATCGGTGTTGCCCTTGACACCATGAACAAAGTCGAATCGCAGTTGAAGATGTACAACTACGACGGGTTCTTCAAGTAACGGAAAGAGGGCGGCCACGAGCCGCCTTCTTTTTTCATGGCCTGGCATGAGCTGTTTGTTATAGCGGTTCTGCGGCTTCAATTTGCTAAAATCAAGTGAACGATTTCTATCGTGTTACGAAAGGATCATCTTCATGAATATCGTATTGCTGGGCGCACCCGGTGCCGGTAAGGGTACTCAGGCCGCCAAACTCGTAGAGAAGTTCGGCTATGCTCACATCTCCACTGGCGACATGCTGCGTGCTGCCGTAAAGAACCAGACTCCTTTGGGCATCGAGGCCAAGAAGTACATGGATGCTGGCGACCTTGTTCCCGATGAGGTTGTTATCGGCCTTGTGAAGGAGCGCCTGCAGGATGCGGACACCGCCAACGGCTTCATCCTGGACGGCTTCCCCCGCACCTCCACCCAGGCTGTTGCCCTGGATTCCGAGCTTTCCGCCCTGGAGCGCCCGCTGGACGCCGCTCTTCTGGTAGACGTTGACAAGGAAGTCATCATCAAGCGCCTTACCACTCGTCGTATGTGCCGCGAGTGCGGCTTCATCGGCTCTGAGGCAGATGCTTCTTGCCCCAAGTGCAATGGCGAGATGTATCAGCGCGATGATGACAACGAGGCAACCGTTCGCAATCGCCTTGATGTGTACGAGAACTCCACCGCTCCGCTGATCGACTACTACCGTGGTTGCGATCTTCTTATCGAGATCGATGGCGACCGCGACCCCGAGGAAGTTTTCGCTTCCATCACTTCGGCTCTTAAGCTCTAGTTCTTAGCCGGGTTTTTCTGCCCCGTGGCCTTACGGCTGCGGGGCTTTTTCGTTTTACCGGGTGGCGCTTGGCGAATACGGTATGTGCGTTCGCCGTTATTGCTACAATCTGTAGCCATGAGACCAATTGAGGATATAGCAGACGAATTCGTTCAGGTTGTTGCCGACAATTCTTCCCGTATCAAGCACGTTGCCGTTCGCGTATTGGCCGTGGCGGTGATTGCCCTGTTGTTGGAAGTGTTCCTATTCAATATGAATTTCTTCCGTTCCGCGGGATACGAGCCGGTGGACCTTTCCGACAGGATCACTTCGCTGGAAACCACCGAAACGGGAACGTCTGATTTCGGCCTTGGGCATTCCGTGAAGTACAAATTCACTGAGTCCAATACGGCCATTGATTTCTACGATCTGAACAAGGTGGTAAACAGCATCCACCTTGATTTGGATAATTCGCAGGCAGCGCAGAACCTACAGATCAAGATCAGCTTCACCGATGACGCTCATGAGACGTATTTCTCTACCACGGAATACACGTTTGGTGTGCCCGAGATCGATGTATCCACTGCCAGCGAGCAGAGCCAGTTCCTCTACCTGGAAAGCACGGGCAAGATCCATAACCTTCGCATCGAGATTGTCAGCGAAGATGCAAGCTATCCGGTTTCGTTGTATGCGGTGGTCATCAACGACCATCAGCCGTTCGACTTCAACGCGTTGCGTTTCTTCGTTGCGTTTGTGGTGTTGCTGCTGGTGTACGTGTTCCGTCCCAAGTCGAGTATCTACCGTTCGCTGGTTAGGGATCATCCCCGTTTTTCCCGTGCGGTCATTGTTCTTGCCACCGCCTGCGAAGTGCTGGTTCTTTCCGCATACCTGCTGCTGGGGTCCAATCAGGTTGGTATCGCCACCTCTTCCTACAACTCCGGTTCGTGGGACGGCCATAGCATCGTCAACACCTACCAGGTTGGCGGCGACAACGCCCAACAATATGCGGAGTTGGCGAAGGCCATGGCACATGGGCAGCTGTACCTTGATGTCGAGCCACCCGAGTGGCTGGTCGATATGGACAACCCCTACGACAAGGGTGCGCGTGATGAGCTGCAGAAGACGACCGGTGAAAGTTACCTGTTCGATGTGGCCTTCTACGACGGGCACTACTATGTGTACTTCGGTGTTCTACCGGTGCTCCTGTTCTATCTGCCGTTCTACCTCCTTACGGGATCCAGCTTCCCCACGGCCATCGGCGTGCTGATCGCCTGTATCGTGTTCACACTGGGAATCACCGCTTTGATGGACCGTTTTGCCCGCTATCACTTCAAGCGGGTGAGCCTGGGCCTGTTCCTGCTTCTTCAGATGCCGCTGGTGGCCTGCTCGGGAATACTGTATTTAGCCAAGTTCCCTACGTTCTACTCGCTGCCCATTTCCATGGCGTTGGCCTTTACCGTTTGGGGCCTGTATTTCTGGATGCGTGGCCGCGCGGAGAAGAACGCGGGCCGTTGGTATCTTGCCGGCTCGCTTTGCATGGCCTTGGTGGTGCCGTGCCGTCCGCAGTTCCTGATATTCTCGCTTCTTGCATTCCCGCTGTTTTGGCGCCGCTTCATTACCGAGCGCCATATTTTCACCAATCAGGGTGCACGGGAGTTCGCTTGCTTGATGGCTCCGTATTTTGCGGTTGCCGCCGGGGTGATGCTGTACAATCGCGCCCGCTTCGGATCGTTCACCGACTTCGGCGCGAACTACAACCTTACCGTCAACGACATGACTCAGCGTGGCATGAACGCGGGCCGCTTGCTACCGGCGCTGTTCGCTTATTTCCTGCAGACCCCGACAACCACCGGCGTGTTCCCATGGCTCCAGCCAACCACGTTCGACACCACCTATTTAGGGCAAACCATCAAAGAGGTTACCTTCGGCGGCATCTTCGTGTGCTTGCCCATCCTTTGGGTGATCGCCTTCGCGAAGCCTGTTTTGGCGTATCGCTTCAAGGTGCGCTCTACCCACACGGTTGCCTGCGTGGTGCTGACCATGCTGCTGTCGGGGCTTGTGGTGGCTTGTCTGGACGCCCAAATGGCGGGTATCCTGCAGCGCTACACGGCCGACTTCAGCATCTTGATGCTTGTCCCGGCGGTGCTTCTTTGCTTCGTGGCCAACGATGCACTCGCCGATACCGGAAAAGGGGAGCCGCTGCCAGCGTTGGGGGAGCGCTTCGTTTCGAAGGCCTTTGCCCACAAGATGTTCCTTCGCGTGGTGGGCGTGCTGGTGTTCCTGAGCCTGCTCTATTCCACCATGGTGTGCTTCATCCCGGAAACCGGATGGTACTCCGACGTGTACGACTGGGCATATCAGGACCTTATCGAAACGGTGCAGTTCTGGACGTAGCCCTTCCTCTTTGGGAGGCTCGGGGCTGCGCGGCTGGATGTAGCCTGTCGGCTTGAGCGGCATCCACTCTTTGCCCGGGATCGCGCAGTTGTGCCACATCTTCGGGGGAGGGGTGCAGCGTCGATGCCTCGGGGCGGCACCCACTCATCGCTCCATGGGGCCCCATGCCAACAAGATCCAACCGCCGTTTTGCGCCGAACGACTATTTTCGGCACCTTTCGTTTCATTTAGGTTTCGCTTCACTTATTGCGTTCGGTACCGTTCGCCCCTCGAACTCAACCACCCACATTTGGCGATTTCCGTCCACCGAGCCATAGGCTGCATGTTTGGAAACCCTCAAGAGCCGAATTCTGTTGGTTCCTACAATTAGGGTGCTTGTTCAAAGCAAACCTAAGCGAGAGGAGAGGTATGTCACAGTTGACCGAAATCCGCTGGCATGCACGTGCTGGCCAAGGTGCGGTTACGGCGGCGAAGCTTGTCGCGGACACGGCACTGCTGCAGGGCAACTACATCCAGGCTATGCCCGAATATGGCCCGGAGCGTACGGGAGCACCCCTGAAGGCGTATACGCGCGTATCCAGTGACCCCATTGAAGTTCACAACAATATCCAGAACCCCGACATCGTTATCATCATGGATGACACCCTGCTGGACTCCACCGATGTTATGGAGGGCATGCCCGAAGACGGCGTCCTTCTGTTCAACACCACGATGACCGCTGAAGAGGCCCGTGCGGCGGTCAAGGCCCCAGCAAGCATGCGCGTAGCTGTGGTCGATGCTTCCGGCATCGCCCTTGCCACTATCAAGAAGGACATGCCCAATACCCCTATCGTTGGCGCATTGGCAAAGATTACCGGCCTGTTCCCGCTGGAAAAGGTCAAGGAGCGCCTGGTTATCACCTTCGGCAAGAAGTTCTCTCAGGAAATGATCGACGCGAACCTCGCCTCCGTTGAGCGCGCATACCAGGAGGTGCAAGAGTAATGTCGAAGTACGGTTTCGATGGCTCCAACTACGACGATTGGAAGCCTGAGGATTTCCCCACGGGTTACGTGTGCCCCGAAGGCGGCACTTCCACCAACTGCTACACCGGCGGCTGGCGTTCCAACCGTCCCATCTGGGATTCCGAGAAGTGCTCTAACTGCATGCTGTGCTGGGCTTACTGCCCCGATTCCTCTATCGAGGTGAAGGACGGCGCGATGACCGGCATCGACCTGTTCCATTGCAAGGGCTGCGGCGTGTGCGTCCAGGAATGCAAGTTCGGCGCGCTGGAGCTTATCTCCGAGGCTGAGGCCCAAGCCAGCGAAGCGAAGGGGGAGTAGACCATGGCTGAAAAGAAAATGTTCTCCGCTACCGGCAACCAGATGGTGGCCGATGCGTTCCGTCAGGTGAACCCCGACGTTATGGCGGCATACCCCATCACCCCGCAGACGACCATCGTCGAGGGTTATGCGAAGTTCGTGGCCGACGGCAAGGTAACCACCGAGTACGTCCCCACCGAATCCGAGCATTCCGCGCTTTCCGCCTGCATCGGCGCTTCCGCTGCTGGCGCCCGCGTTGCCACAGCAACCAGCTCCCAGGGCTTGGCGTACATGTGGGAAGAGCTGCACATCGCCGCTGGCATGCGCTGCCCCATCGTTATGGCGAACGCGAACCGCGCGCTTTCAGCACCTATCAACATCCACGGCGATCACTCCGACATCATGAGCGCCCGCGACTGTGGCTGGGGCATGATGTTCGCCGAGACCGCTCAGGAGGCCTACGACAACACCATCGTCGCCTTCAAGGTTGCAGAGGACCCCAACGTCCTTCTGCCGATGCTCACCACACTCGACGGCTTCGTTACCACCCACGCCATGGACTGCTGCGTTATGGAGGAAGACGAGACGGTTAAGGCCTTCGTCGGCGACTACCAGCCGAAGTACCCGTTGCTCGACACCGAGAATCCGGTGGGCCAGGGCATGTTCGCCACGCTGGGCAACGGCTACATGAAGTACAAGCTCACCGAGCGCCACGCACTCGACAACGCCATGGAGGCCTTCGAGCGCCACGGCAAGGAATGGGCCGAGATCACCGGCCGTCCGTTCGAGCTCGTTGACGCTTGGGGCGCCGAAGACGCCGACTACATCGTGGTCGTCCTCGGCTCCTGCGCCGGTAATGCGCGCTTCCAGGCCCGCAAGCTGCGCGAGCAGGGTATGAAGGTCGGCGTTGTGCGTCCGCGCATCTTCCGTCCGTTCCCGGCCAAGCAGATTGCCGAGGCATGCAAGAACGCCAAGGCCGTTGCCGTGCTCGACCGCTCCGATTCCTTCGGTTCCCCGCATGCACCGTTGGCACTCGAGGTTCGCTCCGCGTTCCAGGCCAACGGCGTAGATGCCCTGGTCAACGATTACGTCGTGGGCCTTGGCGGCGCAGACATCACGCTCGAGCAGATGAACACCGTGTTCACCGAGCTTGAGCAGCGCGCTGCCGGCAAGGGCGACGGTTCCATCAAGTATCTCGGCATCGAAGAGTAAGGGGCATCTAATGGCTAACATCAAGCAACTTTCCGCTCGCCCCGACGACTTGGCCCCTGGCCATCGCCTGTGCGGCGGCTGCGGTGCATCCATCGCGGTGCGCCAGGTCCTTATGGGCCGTAACGACTACGACGTTGTGTGCTGCTCTGCAACGGGCTGCCTGGAGGTTTCCACCTCTATCTACCCGGACAACGCGTGGAACGTTCCGTTCATCCACAACGCATTCGCCAACGCCGGCGCCACCATTTCCGGCGTCGAGGCTGCCTACAAGGGCCTTCAGCGCGCAGGCAAGATCCCTGCCGAAAAGAAGATCAAGTTCGTTGCATTCGGCGGTGACGGCGGTACTTACGACATCGGTCTCCAGTCGCTTTCCGGCGCAATGGAGCGCGGTCACGACATCGTGTACGTGTGTTACGACAACGGCGCCTACATGAACACCGGCATCCAGCGCTCTTCCGCAACCCCGAAGGGCGCATGGGCAACCACTTCCGAGGTTGGCAAGGTTCAGCAGGGCAAGCCCCAGAAACGCAAGGACCTTACCTCCATCATGGCGGCCCATGGCGTCCCCTACGTTGCCCAAGCAACGGTTGGCAACTGGCGCGACCTGGTGAACAAGGCCGAAAAGGCCATCGCGGTTGATGGTCCGGCGTTCCTGAACGTCATGGCTCCGTGCCCCCGCGGTTGGCGCATCGACTCCAGCCAGACCGCCGAGATCTGCCGTATGGCGGTGAACTCCAAGTTCTGGCCGCTGTTCGAAGTGGAGAACGGCAAGTGGAAGCTCACCCCGGTTCGCGACAAGAACCTTATCCCGGTTAAGGATTTCCTGAAGCCGCAGGGCCGCTTCAAGCACCTGTTCAAGCCCGGCAACGAGGCTCTGATCGAAGAGATCCAGCAGGATGTCGACGACTTCTGGGCATACCTGGAAGGCCGCGTGGAGGGTTCCAAGGACCTCTAGCCGCTATTGCCCGGGAAGGGCTCATTTTCGACAAACGGGCAGAAAAGCCGCGGACGGAAGCGTTCGCGGCTTTTTGCTTGACGGGCTGCTACAGTGCGCTATAGTAGCTTGCGTAAAACATGAATACGGTCTTCAGGGCGAGGTGCAATTCCTCACTGGCGGTAATGCGAAGCAGCTTGGAAAGCTGGTGGCGCAAAGCCCGCGACCCTTGCGAATGCAAGGCTGATCTGGTGCGAATCCAGGGCCAACGGTTACAGTCCGGATGGAAGAAGACGATGATGCAGGCGGCCAACGGCCGCGTTTATATGTCATCTTGAAAGCCCTGGAACGTTTTGTTCCAGGGCTTTTTTCTTTGGCATCTCCGCTTCATCGCACCCCAGATGGTATTCGCGATGAACATGAAAGGAGGTGCACCTCTTTGACCGACGAAGACTACATGCGTCGAGCCTTGGACCTTGCCCTGCGCGGTGCGGGCTGGGTGAATCCCAATCCGCTTGTAGGCGCCGTTATCGTTTCCGATGGGCGCATCATCGGGGAGGGTTGGCACCCGTGCTTTGGCGAGTTCCATGCCGAGCGCCAAGCGCTGGCCGACTGCCGCAGGCGCGGGGAAGACCCGGCGGGCGCAACCATCTACGTCACGCTCGAGCCCTGCTGCCACACCGGCAAGACCCCGCCGTGCACGGAGGCCATCATCGAAGCCGGTATAGCCCGTGTGGTTATGGGCGCTCCCGACCCCAACCCCAAGGTGGACGGCGGTGGCGTCGCCCAGTTGGAAACGGCTGGGATCGAGGTGGTCCAGGGTGTGCTGGTGGAAGAGTGCCAGGAAATCAACCGCGCGTTCTTCCATTACATCGAAACCGGTTTGCCCTACGTCATCTTGAAGTACGCCATGACGCTCGACGGCAAGATCGCCACGCGCAGCGGCAAGTCCAAGTGGATCACGGGCGAGGCGGCGCGTCGCCGCGTGCACGAGGACCGTCAGCGCTACGCAGCCATCATGGTTGGGGTGAACACCGTTATCAAGGACGATCCGATGCTCACCTGCCGCCTTGAGGAATTCGCCGACGGTGCCGCCGCGGAAGCCGAGTGCATCGACGAGGCCCGCTTCGAGGACCTGCTGGAACAGGAGATCGCCGAAGAAGAAGCATTGCTGGAGGGGGGCAGCCCCGCCGAGCAGGGCTCCGATTCGACGCTTCGCGGCTTCGGCGAGTTCAAGCCGCGCTGCAGCAACCCCATCCGCATCGTGTGCGACACGCACCTGCGCACGCCCCTTAGCTCCCAGCTGGTGAAGACGGCCGCTGCGGTTCCCACCTACATCGCAACCTGCGAGCGCGATCTGGCCAAGCACTTGCCCTATCGCGAGCAGGAGTGCGACATCATCGTGGTCCCCGAATCCGATGGGCACGTGGACATCGCGGTGCTGATGGAGAAGCTGGGCGCCATGGGCATCGACAGCGTCATCGTGGAAGGCGGCGCAGAGCTCAACTGGTCCGTTCTTGCCTACGAGGCTGTTTCACGCGTTCAGGCCTACATCGCTCCGAAGATCTTCGGTGGCGCGGCCGCGCCAAGCCCGGTAGCCGGCTTCGGGGTGGAAGCCCCCAAGTACGCCATCGAGCTTTCCGACCCCAAGGTGACCCAACTGGGCAGCGACCTGCTTCTTGAATGCGAGGTGAGGTAGATGTTCACCGGCATTGTCGAAGAAGTGGGGCGCGTTGCCTCGGTTCGCAAGGGCGCGCACTCGTGCGTGCTGAGCGTTACCGCCTCGAAGGTGCTCGAAGATGTGCACCTGGGCGATAGCATCGCCACCAACGGGGTGTGCCTTACGGTAACCGACTTTTCCCGCACCGGCTTTTCCGCCGATGTGATGCACGAAACGCTGAACCGCTCTTCGCTCGGGCAGCTTCGCCCGGGCAGTCCGGTGAACTTGGAGCGCGCCATGCTTGCCGGCGGGCGCTTCGGCGGCCATATCGTTTCCGGCCATATCGACGGCACCGGCACTATCCGTTCCATCGATGAGGACGACAACGCCGTGTGGTATCGCATTGGCGCCGCACCGCAGATCCTCCGTTTCATCGTGGAAAAGGGCTCCATTGCCATCGATGGTATCAGCCTGACGGTTGCCAAGGTGGACGCGGAGAGCTTCAGCGTTTCCATCATCCCGCATACCCGTGCGCAGACTAACCTGGCCAGCAAGGGCGTTGGCAGCGTGGTGAACCTGGAGAACGACTGCGTTGGCAAGTACGTGGAGCGCCTGCTGGCCTGTTCCCCTGAGCTCGCCGGCGTTGCGCAAGACGCCCAAAACCCGGTGAGCCCGTATGTGAGCAACGCCGCGGCAAAGGATGCACCGCGAAGCGGCATTACCAAGGAATTTCTGCTGAGCAACGGTTTCTAGCAGGGGCAAATCCTGATTGAAAGCAATTCGAGCCTGCCTTCGAGCGGGCCATACGAGAGGAAAAAGATGTTCGAATTCAATACCATCGAAGAGGCGCTTGAGGATCTTCGCCAGGGCAAGGTGATCCTGTGCACTGACGACCCGGATCGCGAGAACGAGGGCGACTTCATCTGCGCCGCCGAGTTCGCCACCACCGAGAACGTGAATTTCATGGCGAAGTACGCCAAGGGCCTTATCTGCATGCCCATGAGCATCGAGCTGTGCCGGAAACTCATGTTCCCCCAGATGGTAACCACCAACACCGACAACCATGAAACCGCCTTCACGGTTTCGGTGGACCATGTTGACACCACTACCGGCATCTCCGCTGAGGAGCGCGGCCTTACCGCCCGCAAGTGCGTGGCCGACGATGCCCGCCCCGAGGATTTCCGCCGTCCGGGCCATATGTTCCCGCTGATGGCAAAGCCCAACGGCGTGCTGGAGCGCAACGGCCACACCGAGGCCACGGTTGACCTTATGCGCCTGGCCGGCCTGAAGGAATGCGGCCTGTGCTGCGAGATCATGCGCGACGACGGCACCATGATGCGCACGCCCGAGCTTATCGAGCTGGCCAAGGAATGGGACCTGAAGTTCATCTCCATCAAGCAGCTGCAGGAGTATCGCAAGATGCACGACAAGTTGGTGGAATGCGTTGCCAACACCAAGATGCCCACCAAGTACGGTGACTTCCGCGCCTGCGCCTACATCAACAAGCTCAACGGCGAGCATCATGTTGCCCTGGTTAAGGGGGATATCGGCAACGGCGAGGACCTGCTGGTGCGCGTGCATTCCGAGTGCCTTACCGGCGACGCCTTCGGCTCGTTGCGCTGCGACTGCGGCGAGCAGTTCGCCTCTGCGATGCGTGCGGTGGAAGAGGAGGGCCGCGGCGTGGTGCTGTACATGCGCCAAGAGGGCCGCGGCATCGGCCTGGTGAACAAGCTGCGCGCCTACGAGCTTCAGGACAAGGGTATGGACACGCTCGAGGCGAACCTGGCCCTGGGCTTCAAGGGCGATGAGCGCGAGTACTTCATCGGTGCCCAGATCCTGCGTGACCTGGGGGTCAAGACCATGCGCCTGCTTACCAACAACCCCGATAAGGTCTACCAGCTCTCCGAGTTCGGCCTGGAGATCGTCGATCGCGTGCCGATCCAGATGCCCGCCACCGACCACGACCGCTTCTACCTGAAGACCAAGGCAGAGAAGATGGGCCACATCCTGGAAGACGTCGAATAGCGAACACCGGCAATACGCCCGAATCGAAGCAAAGCAGCAAGCCGGCACAGGGTGCCGGAAAACGAAAGGAAACTCACATGAACACTCTTGAAGGCAAGCTTGTATCCGAGGGAATCAAAGTCGGCATCGTTGCCGCCCGTTTCAACGAGTTCATCACCTCGAAGCTCATCGGCGGCGCCATGGACGGCCTGCTCCGTCATGACGTGAAGGACGAGGATGTGGACGTGGCATGGGTCCCCGGCGCATTCGAGATCCCGCTGGTTGCCCAGAAGATGGCCGAGTCGGGCAAGTACGATGCCGTTATCTGCCTGGGTGCGGTTATCCGTGGCGCCACCTCCCATTACGACCTGGTTTGCAACGAGGCCGCCAAGGGCGTTGCCCAGGTTGGTTTGAAGACGGGTGTGCCGGTGCTGTTCGGCGTCGTTACCACCGACACCATCGAGCAGGCCATCGAGCGTGCAGGCACGAAGGCCGGCAACAAGGGCTTCGACTGCGCAACCAGCGCCATCGAGATGGTGAACCTCATCAAGACCATCGAAGGCTAAGGCTGCTCAGCCCAAAACGATGAAAGCCCGCCGGCTCCTGCAATGGGGGCTGGCGGGCTTTTGCTGTAGTTGGGCGGGTTTCGGGCGGCTGGTGAAGAGCTTGTGCCTCTTCGGGTGGGGCCGGCCGACGCTGCGATGGTGCGGGCGAAGGCTCCCTTGCCGCGGCTACTTTGCCTTGGTGCGGCGCAAGATGCTGACGGTTTCTATATGGAACGTCTGGGGGAAAAGGTCCACGGGCGTTGCGCGGACCAGCTCGTAGCCCACTTGCGCGAAACGGGCTATGTCGCGCGCCCAGGTTGCCGGATCGCAGCTTACGTAGGCCACGCGTTTCGCCCGTGAGGCGGCGATGCTCTCGGGCACGCCTTTGCCCAGGCCGGCGCGGGGCGGGTCTACCACCAGCGCGTCCAAGTCGCCCAAGGTGGGAAGCTCGCGGGCGCTGTCGCCGCCGATTACCTCGATCTCGCCATCGATGCCCTCCATGTTGCGGCGCAGGTCGCGCACCGAGGAGGCTGCCGATTCGACTGCATAGACGAAGTCGGCGCGTTGGGCGAGCGGCAGGGTGAAGGTGCCTGCTCCGCAGTACAGGTCGGCGACTACGGAATCGGGCCCGACTTCCAGGCCGTCGACAACCAGTTCGATCATCTTCTCTGCCTGGGCGGTGTTCACTTGGAAGAAGCTGGGGGCGCTTACGCGGTAGTCGTTTTCCAGCAGCGTTTCGCCCCAGTTGCCGCGGCCGAAGAGCACTTCCACCTTCTTGACCTTGCGGGCCTTGCCAGGGTCGGCCATCACGCGCACGATGCTGGTGCATTTCAGTGCGCTTGCAAGGGTGTCTGCCGCCATCTTGCGAGGAAAGCCGCTTGGCGCGGTCCACAGGGCGATCTCGGTTTCGCGCGTGCGCACGCTGCGGCGGATGCCAACGCGGAATATACCCAGGTCATCTTTGCCCTGCAAGTAGGAAAGGGCGCCGCGCAGGGCGCCGGGTGCCTTCTCTATCCCTTTCGCGCCCAGCAGGCAGGTTTTGGGGGCAGCGGCCAACGTGCCGCCCTGCTCGTGGAAGCCCAGCATGAAGAGCCCGCGCTCGTCGCGTCCGGCGGCCAGTTCCAGCTTGTTGCGGTAGCCCAGCTGCCGTTTCGATCCAACGCAGGGGGAAACCAGCTCCTCGGCGCGTTCGCGCGATACGCCGCCGATGCGGGAAAGCTGGTTCACCACGTTGGCGCGCTTAGCCTCGAGTTGGGCCCCGTAGGCAAGGTGCATCCAGGGGCACCCGCCGCACACGCCGGAAAACGGACAGGCCGGTTGGGTGCGCAGGGGGCTTGCCTCCACGATGTGCTCCACAACCGCTTCGCGGAAGCCCTTGGTCTCGCGTGTAACCTTGACATCGACCACATCGCCCGGGGCGGCTCCTGCGACGAAGACCACTTTGCCGTCGTCGGCGCGTCCAACGGCGTTGGGGCCGTACGCCATGCCGGTGATCGTAGTGCGCATGCTGAGCCTTCCTTTTGGTTTTCGTGGGGAAATCGGGATGACGCTAATCATAACGTATAATATCGGCAGTTGTGCCCTCTTAGCTCAGGGGATAGAGCGTCTGCCTCCGGAGCAGAAAGCCGCAGGTTCGAATCCTGTAGAGGGCACCATTCTTTGAATACGAACGAAGCAGTTAGGGGAAACCATGGCTTTGTACACACCTGAATATCAGCCCAACGGCAACGAGGTTGCCGTCATCAAAACCTCCAAGGGCGATATCCGCGTAGAGCTCGCCGGCAACGATGCTCCTATCCACGTCGGCAACTTCGTAGAGCTTGCCAAGAAGGGCTTCTACGACGACCTGAAGTTCCATCGCTATGTTCCCGGCTTCGTTATCCAGGGCGGCTGCCCCAACACCCGCATGCTCGACTCCGAGCAGGTGAAAGCAGCCGAGGGCAACCCCTACGCCGGCCTTGGCACCGGTGGCCCGGGCTACTGCATCCGCGAAGAGTACACCACCAACCCCAACAACAAGCACCTCGATGGCACGCTGGCCATGGCGCGCTCCCAGGACCCGAACTCTGCGGGTTCCCAGTTCTACCTGTGCCTGGGCGCCCAGCCGTTCCTCGACTCCGGCTACACCGTTTTCGGCCAGACCGTGGAAGGCCTCGATGTTGTGGGCAGCCTTCGCGTGGGTGATGTTATCGAGACTATCGTTATCGAAAACGCCAACTAACGCACATCCCGTAGTTGGCAGCAGGGCGCACGTGCGCCCTTTCGCAGCGCTTCGCCTGGGTTTCCCTGGCTGAAGGCGCAAGAGAGGAACCGGACGGTATATGAACAACGAGACTTTCCAGCTAGCGCGCAGCGCCTATGTTTCCAAGACCTATGATGTGGCCTTGCAAAAGTTCACTGAATGCCTTGAGGATACCTCTGTCGAAAAGGCTCCCGGCGAGATCGGCCTTCTGTATCATCAGATCGGAAACTGCCTGGTAAAACTCAACGACCCGAACGAGGCCATCCATGCCTACTCCCAGGCGATGGTCGACAAGTCCTACGATGCGGTCGGCTCGGTGAGCTACAACCTGGGCATGGTCTACGCCTCCCAGGGCGACTTCGAGGACGCTATCACCAACTTCACCGCCGCTACGCAGGATTCGCGTTACCCCACGCCTTACAAGGCATTCATCGGCTTGGGTAATTCCCTCCTTAAGCTGGGCAAGTCCGCCGAGGCGGGCGCGGCCTTCCGTTCCGCAGCCTTGGACGAGATGAACCCCGACCCGACGAAGGCTCTGCTTAACCTCGGCGTCTGCTTCATGGCGCTCGATAGGCCGCAGGATGCCATCGCCTCCTACGAAAGCGCCCTCCAGTTCGACATGAAGCCGGCCACGCGCAACAAGCTGTTCGCCAACATGGGCCAGGCCTACGTTGCTGCCGGCAAGATGGAGAAGGCCGTTCGCGCCTTCGAGTCCGCCTTGGCTGACAAAACCTATGTGTTCAACGATGCCGCAAACGTCGACTACCAGCGTGCCGTGGCCTCGATGGCATCCGGCAACACGGGCGAAGTGGAGGCGGTTTCTCCCGCCGACGTCGCCCCGGTTGATGCCTCTCCTTCGCGTCAGAACGACCTTTCCGGGCTCGATGTCCCAGGCGACGGCGTGCCCCTGCAGGCTCAGCCGCTCGACCCGTCCCAGATGGGCACTATGCAACTTTCCGAGACCAGCATCATGCGTGAGATCGCAGCTGCAGAGCAGGCGGGCAGCCAGTTTTTCCAGGAAGCCGAGCAGGACTTCCAGGATTGGGGCCAACCCCTTAAGAAAAAGCGTCGCCACCGTGGCCTGAAGATCTTCTTGATCTTCTTGATCCTCATTGTCATCGTCCTTGGCGGCGGGGCATTTGCCTATACCCAGGGCCTGGGCATTCCCTCCAAGCAAGACCAGGTAACTGCGCTGTTCTCTGATCCGGACAGCGACGTCTATGCTTCCACCATCGACGACTCGAAGAAGGAGCGTATCGCCGACACGGTCGTATCCGGCGCAACCGTTGAGATCGTCGGTCAGGAAAACAACCTGACCAGTGCTGAGGTGTACGTGAAGGCCACCACTCAGCAGGGTGGGGAAGTGCCCTACCAGGTCTCGCTGGTACGCGATGGCATCGGCTGGAAGGTATCGGCCGTATCGCTTTCCTTCGCCAGCCAGCAGTAACGGCGATTACGGGGCATAGCCCCAGATCATAGAAGAGTTAGAACCCCTTCATTCGAAAGGAACCAGAACATGGCAATCGAAAAGACCTACAGCATGATCAAGCCCGACGGCGTGCGCAACGGCCACATCGGCGAGATCGTCAACCGCTTCGAGCGCGCCGGCCTGAAGGTTGAGAAGCTGGAAATGGGCATGGTTACCCCCGAGCAGGCAGCTGCCAACTACGCTGAGCACGAGGGCAAGCCCTTCTACGACGGCCTTATCTCCTATATCACTTCCGGTCCGGTTGTTAAGATGGTCATCTCCGGCGAAGGCGCTGTTGCCAAGGTTCGCTCCCTGATGGGCGCCACCAACCCTGCCGAGGCTGCCCCCGGAACCATCCGCGGTGATTTCGGCCTGATCATGGATGAGAATGTTATCCATGGTTCCGACTCCACCGCTTCCGCTGAGCGCGAGATCGGTATCTTCTTCGCATAAAGCCAAGAATCTATCTTGAGTTATGCTCGGGTCCCGAAAGGGACCCGTTTTTTGTGGCCCAGCGCTTGCGTGCAGCGCCTATGGATTCCCTATAGGCGCTGTGGCCGTGTGATATTATCTTTGATTACGATTGCACGATACTGCTTAAGGACAATGCATGTCTTTCCTTGATTATATTCAGAACGCCACTCAGTCGTCTTCGTACGACATGGCCATCGACCTCGGCACGGCCAATACGCTGGTTGCCATCACCGGCCAGGGCATCGTCATCAACGAGCCTTCCGTTGTGGCCATTGAGCGCAGCACCCATCGTGTGCTTGCTGTCGGCCACGAGGCAAAGAACATGATCAACCACACGCCCGACACGTTTTCGGCGGAACACCCTCTTCACGACGGCGTTATCGCAGACTACGACGTTACCGAGGCTATGATCTCTGCGTTCATCAACAAGGCGGCCCCGCGCCGTTATCCTTGGCAGCCGAAACCCCGCATCGTGGTGTGCATCCCCTGCGGTGCCACTTCGGTAGAGAAGCGCGCCGTGTTCGAGGCCACCATCCAGGCCGGCGCACGCCAGGCATACC
>CAVFYB010000014.1:0-28283 GCA_963626845.1 Bacteroidaceae bacterium
GACGGCATATTCATCATCACGCTGAACCGGCCGGAGGCGAAAAACGCGCTCAACAGCCTTATGTGGCAGGAGCTGTGCTGGGCGTTCGACTACTTGGAGGAAACGGATTCGCTCCGTTGCTGCATCATGACGAACACGGGTGATTGCTTCTGCGCAGGCAGTGACCTTAAGGAAATAGCAGCGGGTACCTATCATGCTCCTGCGGGCTACGAGAAATCTGGTTTTGCGGGTATGACCAAGCGCTACATCAAGAAGCCCCTTATTGCAGCCGCAGAAGGCCGGGTTCTGGGCGGCGGCCTGGAGGTCGTGGTTGCGTGCGACTTGGCGGTTGCCTCTACAGCATCGACGTTTTCGCTTCCCGAGCCGCGGCGTGGCCTTACAGCTGCGGGCGGCGGGCTGCTGATGCGCATCATGCAGATGGTTCCGCAGAAGGCTGCGATGGAGCTGATGCTCACCTGCGAGCCCTTCGATGCGCAGAAAGCGCTGGATTGCTTCCTGGTTAACTACATCGTCGAGCCGGGAAAGGTTCTAGATAAGGCGATTGAGCTGGCGAAGCTTATCTGCAAGGGCGCTCCGCTTGCCGTCGAGTGCACGAAGCGGACGGCCTACGAAACCATGGGCGAGCGCGTGGTGTACCCCTCGAAGGGCTGGGACATCCTTGAGGAAATCGAGCAGATAACCCAGAACAGCGAAGACAAGATAGAAGGCGCCACGGCCTTCGCCCAGAAGCGCGAGCCCGTGTGGAAGGGCTGTTGATACCTGAATTCCCGTTGAACCGCCCATCAAAGCTACGCGTTTGATGGGCGGTTCAACTTTATAGGACCTGCGGGCGTTGCTTGGATGCGTAAAACCAGCAAATCAAGGTTACATTTCGTGGAACTTGGTAATATGCCGGTGTTCTGCGGTGCCGTATCCTTTTCAATAGAAAGCTGTATAGGGAAGGAACGCACAAAGAGGGGTGCATGGTGGATTTCGCATTGTCCGAGGGGCAGAAGAGCATGATCGCGACGTTTCGCGAGTTTGGGGAATCGGTCTTCACGCCCGAGCATGTGTTCCAATGGCGCAAAGACCAGGGCCTGCCCGATGAGGTTGCCAAGGGCTTCGTCGACCGCTATTTCAGCTTGGCGAACCAGGGCGATATGGGCATCATGTCGCAGACCTTGATCCTCGAAGAGCTTTGCCGCTGCGCCGGTGCGGCCCTTCCGTTTCAGAACGACCTGTTCAACCTGCAGATCATGGCCGATTTCGCCGACGAAGCGGTGTTCGAGAAGATATTGGACGAGTATCGCGAAACTGGCCGTCTGGTGTTCTCGCTCGCCGTTTCCGAGCCCAACGCCGGCTCCGATACCATGAGCATGACCACCTCGGTTCAGACGGTCGACGGCAAGCTCATCCTGAACGGCAAGAAAACCTACGTGAACAACGGCGAGTACTCGCCGAGCATCCTGTGCGCCGCCATCGACAAAGACGCCGATTCCGACGACAAGTACCCGCCGCTCTCGTTCTGGCTGGTGCCCCATAACCTTCCCGGCATCCGCGCGGTGCCCATCAACAAGATCGGCCAGTCGATGGTGCCGTTCGCGTCGGTTTCCTTCGACAACGTGGAGATGAAGCCCGAGTATCGCCTGCGTGGCCACGAGGGCGGGTTCCGTCATCTGTTCAAGCTGCTGGAGCTGGGTCGCGTGTTCACCTGCGCCGCGTCGCTCGGCATGGCGCAGGCGGCTATGGAAGATGCAGTCGCCAACGCGCGTGTGCGCAAGGCATTCGGCGTTGCCATTGGCGAGTTCCAGCAGGTAGAGCGCATGCTCACCGACATGGAGGTAAGCCTGCGCACTATGCGTTCCATGCTGTACCAAGCCGCATGGGCCATCGAAACAGACCAACCCGACAAGCGCTTGGCGGTATCGCTGATGAAGCGCTACATCCCTAAAACCGCAACCCAGGTGGCAAGTGATGCCATGCAGATCTTGGGCGGCCAGGGCTACACCGAAAGCTCGCGCGTGAGCACCATCTGGCAGGATTGCCGCGGCAACCAGATCGCAGAAGGCACCGACCAGATCATGGTGTACATCTCTGCGCCGCTCATCATGAAGGCATACGAGTAATACGGCGTTGCCGACGGGGTGCGTGCGCGCAGCACGCTTCGCTTGTTTCGGCGCGCTTTGGCGCTAAGGGAAGCGGCGGATATTGTTCGACGCATGTTGGCCTTGTCCCTGCATTGTTGATCGAAAACCTGGGGCCGCTTCTTTAGCGCGCCAAAGCTTGCGCCGCGCTCAGGGTGCTGCGCGCACGCACCCCGGCGGCAGCGCCTTCAGTCTGCCTTCGTGACGAGCGTCGGCTTTGATTGGGGGCGCTTTTTAAGGGTTCTAGGTTGATCCAGAAACATTTTAGGTTGGCGCAGCGTCGACTTCGTATTTCGTTCGTCAGAACGAAATACCTATAGATTCCGCCTCAGCTGAGCTTCTTTGATCTCGCTTTCCAGGGAGCTGTGGATGATGTTGGCGAAGGGGCCGGCGTTGGTGATGAGGTGCTTGGTTCCCAGCTGCTCGCATTTGCGCGTGAAGTAGGAGAGGAACGCGCAGGTGTAGAACTCGCTTAGGAACTCGATGTTCTCTTCCGGTAGGTAGCGGTTCGCCAGGATGATGGTGATGTCGTTGCGCAGGGCGGGCAGGTATAGCTCGTACAGGTAGTTGCGCAGCGCGGAAGGGCCCATCTCGGACAGGGCCTGGCGGTAGAACGAGCGGTTGTTCTCCAGCACCAGCGCGAACGACTCGAAGAACTTCGAGTGGTCGAGCGAGCGCACACCCGACTTCTGGGTGATGTAGTAGGGGAAGCCTGCAAGCGAATCCTCGTCACCCTTCTTGTACACCAGGATGTTCTCAGGGAAGCGGTTCTGCAGCTCCAGGCCCAGGTCGTAGCGGAACTTCCAGATGATGAGCGCGTCCTTGTCCTCGAAATGGTAGTAGAACGTCTTGCGGTTCTTGCCCGTGCGCTCAACGATGTCGCTGATAGACACTTTCTTCAGAGGTTGCTCGTTGCAGAGCTCTACCAGAGCGTCGGCAATCAGCAATTTCGTATCGAGTGTTCCCATCGCGGCCCTTCTCCCGGTCTTTTCAGGCAGTAGTTTACCCCTGTTGACAAATTTAGGGGTCAAAACTTGAAAAATGAGTAGTTATCGTCACAACATCGGGCGGGGAAACTTCAATAGGCGCGGCGGCATAAGTCCTGTGGCCGTAAATTATGCATAATGCCGCCGCTTCGTCCGGTCAACTGTTTTACAATATCGTGAGCGAAGGAGTGCTATCGATTGGTCATCACTGGTATAGATCGTTGCATGCAGTAAGAAAGGCGGCTTCCGAAGAGGGGTCGTCATTTTCGTATGTTCAAACGGTTTGTGCCAGGTATGTCTGATCCGCTCCGATAATTGAAGGAAGTTCACATCACTTGTTCTTACGAAAGGGGCCGCGACGTGAAGTACGAACTACTGAACAAGCCGTTTAAGATCGGCAATGTGGAGCTGCGAAACCGCTTCGTCATGCTGCCGATGACCATCGAGAAGACCGACAACTACCATGTTGGCGACGACCTCGTAGATTTCTACGAGCAGCGCGCAAAGGGCGGTGCCGCTCTGATCGAGCTCGGCTCCTGCTACGTCTGCGACGTTTTCGATACCACCCCGAAGTACCACACCACCACCGGTGCCGTGGGCGTTTGGGACGACTGCTTCATCCCCGGCCTTACCCGCACCGCCGACGTTTGCCACAAGCACGGCGCAAAGCTCGCAGCTCAGCTGCAGCTCTGCTACGAGTGGCGCGCAACCGGTGAAGACGAGCTGCATTCCTACGCTCCCTCCATCGACGTTGCCTCCGGCCCCTTCGTCGGCATGCCTGAAAAGGAATTCACCAAGGAAGAGATCGCTCTCGTTGTGAAGCAGTACGGCGACGCCGCAAAGCGCTGCCAGAAGGCCGGCATCGACATCATCGAGATCCATGCAGGCATCGGCTACATGGTCATGCGCTTCATCTCCAAGTACTCCAACCACCGTACCGACGAGTACGGCGGAGACACCAAGGGCCGCTGCAAGCTCCTCACCGACATCATCGATGAGATCCACAAGCAGTGCGGCGAAGATTACCCGATCCTCGTCCGTTACTCCGCAGACGACCTTATGCCCGGCGGCCAGCGCGTAGAGGACCTCAAGGAGGTCATCGAGTGCGTAGAGGCTCACGGCATCGACGCTTGGTCCATCCAGGCTGGCTTCCATGAGGCTCCCCGCCCCGTTGCCAACCAGCTGGTTCCCGAGGGCGAGTTCATCTACCTCTCCAAGGAGGCAAAGAAGTACACCTCCCTGCCTTGCTTCCCTGGCACCCGTATCAACCACCTCGACGTTTGCGAGAAGATCCTCGCCGACGGTTCCGGCGACGCAGCCGGCATGGCCCGTCACTGGATCGCAGAGCCCGAGATCGGCATCAAGGTTGCCGAGGGCCGCTCCGAGGAAGTTCGTCCCTGCATCGTTTGCTCTCGCTGCCTGGACAACATCTTCATCGGCAAGCCCTGCAAGTGCTCCGTTAACCCCAACGTGTACTTCTCTCAGTACGGCATGCCCGAGGACCACAAGGTTTCCGGCGCAGAGGCCGAGAAGAAGATCCTCATCGTCGGTGCCGGCCCCTCCGGCCTCGAAACCGCTCGCAACCTCAAGATGCGCGGCTTCAAGAACGTCACTGTTGTTGAGCAGAAGAAGAAGCCCTGCGGCCTTCTGAACCTCGCTCAGGTTCTGAACGACGAGCTTCCTCCGATGGTTGATTGGTACAACAACGAGATCAAGCGCCTTGGCCTCGATGTTCGCTGCAACACCAAGGTTGACGCCAACTACATCAAGGACTTCGGCGCTGACGAGGTTATCCTCGCTGTCGGCCCCGAGACCCAGTCTCCCGATGTTCCCGGCAAGGACCGCAAGAACGTTATCGACTCCCACGCACTGAAGGAACTCGTCGAGGGCAAGAACACCCCGGGTATGGGCGCTATGTGGGGCCTCTCCTGCTTCGGCATGGGCATCCTGGGCGCACCGCTCGGCCTTATGAAGTGGGGTCTTGGCACTCACCTGCTGGTTAAGAAGCGCATGGCCGTTATTGGCGGCGGCTTCGCCGGCATCGAGGTTGCTTCCGCAATGAACGAGGGCCGCGAGGTTACCGTTATCGAGTCTGCCAAGAAGGCTGGCGCCGAGATCGGCATCATCGACAAGAACCCCGAGCTTCGCAAGCTGAAGAAGGAAGGCGTGAAGATCCTCACCCTTACCAAGGTCAAGGCTTACACCGACGAAGGCGTTCTGTGCGAAGATGCAGAGGGTAAGGAGTTCACCGTTCCCGCCGACACCATCATCGAGGGCACGGTCTGCATCTCCAACACTGCTCTGTACGACGAGGTCAAGGGCATCGTTGATCCCGAGCATCTGCACCTCATCGGCAACGCTTCCCCGCACGAGGACTTCCCGGGCGTTGCAAAGAACGACCCCTACGGCACGCCTGAGTACAAGCGTCTGCTCGAGGCTGTTCGCGACGGTTACATCACCGCTATGAGCCTGTAGTTCATAGAAGAATGATTTCAAAGACGCCCGGCTGGATTTTCCAGCCGGGCGGTTTTTTTGTTGACGCTGCGCGGCCCCCTGATGGCACAGCTGCCGTTCCAAGCGCGCTTGACGTGCCTTAGCACGCCTGGCGCGCGCTTTCGCTGCATCTGCACTCATCAGAGGGCCGCTCGCTGACTTTGCCGAATCCAGGACTTTTTGGAATTCATTGGGATACATCGGTTGAGTGCTCGGGGGTGGGAGCGAGATTCTTTAAGCCGAGGCTGTTCGCGTGCTTGAGGCGTGGGGTACCATTGAGGGGCAAGAATCCAATGAGGTAGGGGCATGCTTTGAGCGTGGGTCCTTGGGCTGAGCGAGTGGAGGCGTTTATGCGTATCGATTTGAATGGCAGCTCGGTTGAGTTCGTGCCTGGGGAAAAGACGTTGGCCAACATCAAGGATGCCTGGGCCAACCCTGATTTCAAACCGGTTGAGCCGCGGTATGCGGCCACCGTCATGCTGGTGCGCGATTCAGCGCCTGGTCAAACCGAGTTCCGTATAGAGAGCAACCACTTTCCGCCTGATTTCCCAACAGGGCAGGAGCTTGAGGTGTTCATGCTGCGTCGCGTGCGTACCATGGCGTTTGCCCCCGATGCGGTGGTGTTCCCTGGAGGCCGGGTAGACGAGCGCGATGCCAACCCTGGCTTGCCCTGGTGCGGGCCTTCCCTTTCCGAATGGGCGGAACTTATGGGTGTTTCGCAGGAAGCGGCGCGCATGATCGTGGTCGCTGCGGCGCGCGAGGTGTTCGAGGAATGCGGCGTTCTGCTGGCTGGACCCGATGAGTCGTCGGTGGTGCAGGACATGAGCAGTCCCAAATGGGCGCAGGCTCGCAAGGCGTTGGAGAACCACGAGCTTGCCTTCACGGATTTCCTGCTGGAAAACGGGCTGGTGCTTCGCTCCGACCTGTTGGGGCTTATCTCCAACTTCTGTACGCCCGAACCTGAGCCACGCCGTTACGACACGTTCTTCTTCAGTGCATTGATGCCCGAAGGCCAGCAGGCCGACGGCAATACCGGCGAGGCCCAGATAGCCGACTGGGTAACACCTGCCTATGCCATGCGTGCGGGCGATGCCGGAAACTGGCTGGTGCTCGCCCCTACGGTTTACAACCTCACTTGTGTTGCGTCGGCGAAGAGCGCACAGGAATTCGTCGAGAAGCGCCGCAAGCTGGTGCGCTTTATGTCGGTTCCGCAGAAAAAGGAAGACGGCGCCATTGTGCTGCATTGCGATTTCCCCACCCGCGAATAAGGGCTGGGCTAGCGGAGTTTGAAGGAGGCGCTCGATGGGATTCATAAAAGACGATGCCCCTTGGCCGGGCGGCAGGGTGAGCGAACGGGTGCTCTGCATCCGTGCAGACAACCCGAGCCCCATGACGTATACCGGCACCAATACCTGGATCGCTACCGAGCCGGGTTCATTGAAATGCGTGGTCATCGACCCTGCTCCTGAAGGGGCGCATATCGAGCGCATCCTGGAAACCTGCAAAGGGCAGGGCTGGGTGGTCGGCGCCATTGTGGCGACTCACGACCATCCCGACCACATCAACGGCATCCCTCAGCTTGCTGCGACAACGGGTGCGCCCGTGTATGCCCCAAGGCTCAAGCGTATCGAAGGCCTGTTGGCGCAAGCAGGCGAAGAGAGTGAAAGCTTCCCGCAGGTTGAACTGTCGGAACTTCAGCCTGGTTTGTTCCGGCCGTTCGAGGGCGCTGTGCAATTCGAGGTTGTTTCGCTGCCGGGGCACTCGGCCGATTCGATGGGGCTGCTGCTGGCCAGCGAGCAGGCGGTGTTCACCGGCGATGTTCTGTTCCGCCATGGCCCGACGGTAGTTCTTCATCCGGATGGCGATCTTGGCTGCTACCTGGATTCCCTGAACAAGCTCGAAGCGCTGGTTCGCAATGGAGCGGCCAACCGCTTCTATCCTGCACATGGTTACCCCATCGATGATCCCCTGCAGGCAATAGAAGCAACACGGCAGCATCGCGAAGAGCGGCTGCGGCAGGTTCGCGAAGCTATAGCGCAGGGTGTTCCGGCAGAACCCAATGTTCTGTTCGATGCGGTGTACGCCGGGGTGGACCCGCGGCTCAAGCCCGCTTCGGTGCGCAGCATCCAGGCTCAGCTGAAGTACTTAGGCTATTCGGTGTAGCCGGATTCCGGGCATAGGACCTGGGCGAGGAACCCCGAGTGCAAAATCCAAGCATGAAAAAAGGAGGAGATCGTTTGATCTCCTCCTTCTGCATAGGCGGTCTCGCTTGTGGCGAGCCTGCGATTGCGAGCGACGTTGTCACCAACGCCGCTTCAGCAAAAGCTATTCCGCAGCAGGCGCCTTTTTCTTCCCGAAGATGGTCTTCGCGCCCTTGACGGCAAGGATGATCGCCAGCACGAAGAGCACGGCAGCGAGCACGGCCTGAACACCGGCGGCGAACAGGTCGCCCGAGCCGGCCATCAGCACGGTGGTCTTCGCCATCAGCGTCTGCACCAGCGAGGTAAGGGTTACGGCGAGCATGAACACCATGGGGATGTAGAACATCTTGTTGTTGCGGCCTGCGTTGCCCAGCCATGCGCAAACTGCCAGAAGGGCAAGTGCGGCAAGCAGCTGGTTGGCGGCGCCGAACAGCGGCCAGATGATGGTGTAGCCGGTCATGCCAAGGCCAACGCCCAGAACAACGGTGATCAGGGTTGCGACGTACGGGTTGGTGAGTACGCCGCGGATGCCGGTGGTTTCCTCCATGGTCTTACCGGCGGGAACGAACAGCTCCTGGAACATGTAACGGCCCAGGCGGGTTGCCGTGTCGAGTGAGGTAAGGCAGAAGGCGGAAACGGCCAGGATCAGCAGCGTGTAGGCGATGCCCTCGATGTCGGCCAGGCCGGGGATGCAGGCGAGCATCTGGGAAAGGCCGCCAGCGAATACGGCGGTAGGCGAAGAGTAGCCGCCTGCGCAGTACTGCGTCCACACGAAGCCGACGGCACACAGCGAGATGATGGCCAGCAGGCACTCGATAAGCATTCCGCCGTAGGCGATGGGGCGGGCGTTCTTCTCGTTGTCCAGCTGCTTGGAGGTGGTGCCGGATGCCACCAGGCTATGGAAGCCCGAGATGGCGCCGCAGGCGATGGTGATGAACAGGGCGGGGAACAGGAAGCCGGAAGCGGCGGCCTTGTTGGTCACGGCCTTGCCGGTGGCGGGGTCGATGATGGCGTTGCCGGAAGCGTCCACCGCGGCGTTCGTTGCATAGAAGTCGGTGAAGGCCGGGATCTGCAGGTTGGCAGCGTCGCCGGTGATGGTTGCGCCCACGATGCCGATGATGGAAAGCGCGATCATGCCGTACAGCAGAAACGAGCTCAGGAAGTCGCGGGGCTGAAGCAGGATCCATACGGGTGCCACGGCGGCGATCATGATGTACACGCCCAGAAGGATCATCCAGGTGGTGTAATCAAGGCTGATCAGCGGGAAGTTGTAGCCGATGGCAACCAGCACCACGATGATGGCGATGGCCAGAACGATGTTCGCGGCGGTAGGGATCTCGCGCCCGCGGGTGGCAAGGCCGTAGATAACGGCAACCACGATGAACATCATGGAGATCATGGCTGTGCGCTGGTTGGCCAGGTTGGAGGCGTCGGTGGCGTTGGCCAGACCCACTGCGAAGGTGTTGGCGACGATGGAGGCGAACGCAGCGACAACCAGCACCAGCGTCAGGTACGAGAAGATGCAGAACAGGCGCTTGGCCGTGTCGTCGATGTTCTCGGCGATGACGGTGGCGATGGTCTGGCCCTTGTGGCGCAGCGAGGCGAACAGGGCGCCGAAGTCATGCACGGCACCGAAGAAGATGCCGCCGATAAGGACCCACAGCATAACGGGAACCCAGCCGAACACAGCGGCCTGGATGGGGCCGTTGATGGGGCCGGCGCCTGCGATGGACGAGAAGTGGTGGCCCAGCAGGATGTAGGGCTTGGTAGGGACGTAGTCTATGCCGTCGCTCATTTCCTGAGCAGGGGTGGGATGGCTGGGATCGACGCCCCACTTCTTGGCAAGCCATCCGCCGTAGAAGACGTAACCAAGAACCAGGACGACCAGTCCGCCCAGAAGGGCGAGCATTGCGTTCATCTCAGAACCTTTCGTTGGGGGTTGTTATTGCATCAGCGCCAGGTTGCCTGTGATAGCGTCCTTCAGCTTCTTGCCGGCTGCGTTGGTTACGATGCCCTCTTTCCCGCGGGAAAGGTCGACAACGGCCAAGCGCAGGTCCGACCAGCCATGGATGCCGAAGCGGTAGTTCTTGCGGAAGCGCGCGCTGCGCACTGCCTTCAGCGCTTCGTCGGTGCAGGTGTTGGCGATGATGACCAGCGAAAGGGCAGAGGACATGTGGTTCGGGCCGGCGTTTACCTTGCGAATGGCCTTTTGGGTCATGAAGGCAACCTCGTCGTGGATGTTCGGCGTATCCAGCCTGTCCGCCAGCTCGAAGAACATGAAGTCGTGCGTGTTTACCTCCCAGAGCTTCGCCCGTTTCACCAAGACGTATTGCTCGCCGTAGGTGTGGAACTCTGCGAAAGCGGGGAACGTGCGCCCTTCAAAAAGATAGTCTCGCCTGATGTCGTAGAAGGATTGATGTGCCGCCAGGATGCGCGTGAGCAGGTCTTCGCGTTTGTCTTCGGGCACCGTGCCTATCCTTTCGCCAGCAAGAGGGACCATCAATTCTCCGAGAAAGCGGCAGCCAACTGCTCTTTCTCAAGCTTGTAGAGTGTATATCTTCGCGTTACCGAATTGTAATAAATGCAAAACAGCGGACGTTTTACGGGAGTGAGCGGAAGAGCCTTTCGCGAAAAGTCGAACAAGGGCCGGTTATGGGCCTTCGCCTGCTGCTTGGGCCGGCTTTTGGTACATTGAGCAGATAGGTTATTGCAGCTAGAGGACAGGTTGCTTTAAGGGGAGATCTCATGGGTAGGTCACAACGTGGTGCAGGCGTTTTCCTGGGCCGGACATTTGCGTACAAGTTCATTGCGGTTGCGGTTTCGGCGGTGATGGCCGTTTCGCTTTGCCCCATCGCCAACGCGTATGCGGAAACCGCGCAGAGCCAGGAACAGGAATCGCACTGGTACGACAACATCGACCAGATGCTGGAGGGCGGCGATTACGTCGAAGGCGAGGTCATCGCCGTTGTTTCCGGCGCAACGGATTCTTCCGACCTGCTTGCCGAGTCTGAAGACCTGTTCGAGGCCTCGGCTTCTTCGGCAAATCTGGTGCTCGACGATGGCGACAGCGAGGCCATGGCTGCTGCCTTGAGCGATACGGAAAGCGGCTCGGATGCCGCCGAGGAAGCCAGCGTGCAGATCGTCGTGGTGAAGAAGGAGGGTCTGAGCACGAAAGAGCTGCTTCAGCGCCTTGCGAAGGATTCGCGCGTGGTCAGCGCGGAGCCCAACTACGTTATCCAGAAGACGGACTTCAAGTCTGTTGAGGGCACGGAAAGCGGCCAGGACGCAGATGCCAGCAACGGTGGCAATGGCGACAACGGCACCGATGGCAGCACCGAAGGCAACGACAATGCGGTCAACGGTAACGCTTCCAACGGCACCGAGTCGAGCGCTTCTGACGGGTCTGCTGAAAACGGCGGATCGGCCGGCACCGAGGGCAACACGATTGCCTTGGCATCGGACGGAGGCGCTGATCAGGGCAGCGATGGCACCTACCAATTCAAGCCGTCGGAGCCTACCAAGATCGATTCCAAGAGCATGCCCGACATCACCGGCTATCAGTGGAGCAACAACGGCGGGGACGGCACGGTTCTTACCGGCAATAAGGAATCCGGTGCCGATGCTAAGATTCCTGGCTGGAACACGGACGAAACAAACGCTGCCGGCATCGTGTGCACGGTCGATACGGGCATTGATTACAATCATCCCGATCTCAAGGACAGCATGTTCGACCTGTCTGCCTATGTAGACAAAATCGGCGGCGGCAAATACGGCATCAATACGTCGGGCCTGGGCAATGAGGACGACCCGTTGGATGTCGACGGCCACGGAACCCACGTTGCCGGAATCATCGCCGCTCAGTGGAACGGCTACGGTACCAGCGGGGCTGCCAACGGCGTAAAGCTCATGGCGGTGAAGACCGGCTCGGATAACGGGATGAGCCTGGAGGCGGCGCTCAAGGGCTATGCGTACATTTCCAAGGCGTTGGACGCCGGCATCGACATCCGCGTTATCAACAACTCCTGGGGAGCCGACGGAACCACGGTTGCCCTTAACCTTGCCATGACGGAAGTTGGCAAGAAGGGTGCGATCTCGGTATGCGCATCCGGCAACGATGCCAAGGACATCGATTCCTACACGCTTACCCCGTCCGGTACGTCTACCAGCCCTTACACCGTTATCGTCGATTCTTCGAGCGCCAACGGCGAAGCGTCCATCTACAGCAACTACGGCAAAGAGAAAACCGATCTGTACGCCCCTGGCGCCATGATCATGAGCACGATATGCCAGAGCGAGAAGCACGACAAATCTACCTACATGCCATGGCTGGGTGATGTTGCGAACAACGTTGTCTATGACACCTTCGATAGCAAGGGAAGCGTTGAGGTGTATACGGGCTACGGCTCCGATGCCGTGAAGGAAGAGAACAAGGTAATCTCCGATGGAGACGACGGTGTTCACTTCGATACAGCGGGTTCGCTCAAGATCACCGGCAAGCAACTGAAAACGGCTGACCAGGGCGCTACGGAGGGAGGCTTCAAGCACCAGTATGCGGTTACCTTGAAGATGCCCGTTTCGAAATCTGCCCTGGAAAACGTATCCTGCTTCAGCTTCTCTACCACTACCACCGGCGATACCGCCCTCACGGCGCTCGCGTACTATGAGGCCGTCGATGCTGATGGCAAGGTGGGTATGGTTCGAGACCAGACGAGCAAAGCCCGTGCCTTCAGCAATATCGGATGGGAAAGCGCCAGCATCAAGCTTGCAGATTCCTTGGGTTGGTCTAACTGCGAAGAGCTGGTATGGCATTCCGATGGCGACCAGGCTGCCAACGGGGATAACGGGTACCTGCTGGTGACGCTGATGTTCATGGCCCAAACCGACGATCTTTCCGACGACCAGGAGGTCTACCTGGATTGTGTTGGCTTGGGGAAAACCACTGCGCCCTACAGCCTGATGAGCGGCACCTCCATGGCGTCCCCGCTGGCAGCGGCCAGCGCGGCGATCTGCTCGACCCAGGTAGACCGGAACAAGCCTGCCAGCGAGCGCGCCCTTGAGCTTGTTTCGCTCCTGAAGAGCTGCACGACGGAAAAGACCCAGCTTGAAGGGAAGTGCACCTCGAACGGTGCCCTGGATATGTCCAAGCTTGCCAGCATCGGTGAGCGCCAGCCGGTCATAACCTCTTCAACCCTTGAGGAGGGCGAAGATGCCAACTATGTCGTTATCGACGGATCTTACTTCGGCGGCAGCGAGGGGTCGGTTACCGTTGGCGGTTATTCCGCGGATGTTGCCAGCTGGAGCAGCTCTTCAGTAAAGGTGAAGGTTCCCGGCGAGGTAACCTCCGGCAAGCGCGAGGTTGTGCTTACCACGGCTTCGGGGAAGTCGTGCCGCAACACGCTGGTCCTGCGGTTCACGAAGAACCTCCCAGAGGGCGATGTTCCCCTGTTCGAAGAGTCCATCTCGTTGGATGGCCTTGGGTTTGCCGATGGGGTTGAAAGCACCCAGCTCATTGGCTTGAACGGGTATGTTTACGCCTTCCCGCAGATGAAAGCCTTGAACAAGGATTTCGAGCAGAGCCTTTCCTTCCGGTCGTTCTATCGCTATTGCGTGGAAACCGGAACTTGGGAGAACATGGGCAGCCTGCCGACCGTTGTAGTTGGCGCCAACGAAACCTATAAGGGTGATGAGGTTAACTTGTACGGAACGGTGAGCCTTGCGTTGTGGGAGGGCAAGCTCTTGATGCTTGCGCGAACCGACACGGGTGACCTCCTGGCGAAGCAGGTTCTGTTCTCGTACGACCCCGATACCAATGAATGGACCCAGCTGGAACAGGCGGGCAAGAACATCCCCCTTGGTTCCTCTATCGTGAACGTCGAGGGAACCATCATGGCGATCGGCGGTAGCTCTGCCGCCGTCTCTGCCGAGGAGCCAGACGCAGAAACCAGCCTCAAGAGCGACAACATCGCATCGGTGGATATGCAGACCGGCGAGGTGAAGGTTCTCGGATCGCTCTGCTCCCCACGCAACAACTTCAGCTCCACCAAAGGCCAGTTGATGCAGGTGGCGGCAAGCGGCAGCACCATTTATGTGACCAATGGCGTGTCCCTGAACAAGAGCGTTGCCGGCACGGACGTGCTTCCCTCTGAACGCTTGGTGAAGCAGGCGGACGGCACCTACAAGGCAGAGGACTTGACCGGCGTATTGCCCGAAACCGAGTTCTACCACGACTATTCGGCGGGCCTTGCCGCGGGCACCGACGGCGCGGTGTTCTCGGCGTTGAAGGTGACCGAGGGCGATGAAGACACCTACCTTGTTGGCAATACGGACAGCGCTTCGACGGCGTTCGGCAAGAAGGCCTCCGATGTGGCCCTGTCGTACGCAACGTCGCTTGCCTACCATGGCAAGCTCTACACCGTAGGCCTGGATGAGTTCCACGGCGGCTCGGCCGTGATGCGCGCTACCGCGTTCGATACGCCAGAGCATCCTGCGGGAGAGGTTCCCGGCAGCAGCCCCGAACCCAGCCCGAGTCCTGATCCTGAACCTGCTTCCTATACCGACGGCAGCGGCAGCACCAAGACCACGTCGGCAAAAACCGGTGACGAGTCCTGCGCGCTTGTTGCAGCTGCTTCCGCCGCTGCCCTTGCCGCGCTGGCAACGGCTGCCCTCGCCGCCAGGAGGCGCCGTACCGGGGAGTAGGGTGCACAACCCAAACCATGCCACCAAAAAGAAAGGGCGCTTGCGGCTTTGATGCCGCAAGCGCCCTTTGGCGTTCGGGGTGGTGGAAGCGCACAGCCTAGGCGCGTTCCTTGAGACGACGGGCAAGCTCGTCGGCCAGCTGGTGGCGCTTCACCTTGCCCGATTCCGTCATAGGGATCTCGTCGATGAACTCGATGAACTCGGGGCGCAGGCGCTTGGCAACGCCCTTGGAATCGAGGTAGGCGGCGATGGAGTCAAGCGTGGGGGCAACGGGGCCTTCCTGCACCATAAAGGTGCAGATGCGCTCGCCCAGGCGGTCGTCGGGCATGCCGATGGTGGCGTGTGAACCGATGCCGGGGCAGCCGGTGAGGTTGTTGTCCACCTCGTTGGCCGAGATGTTGATGCCGCCGCGGATAAGGATCTCCTTCTTGCGGCCGTTGATCTTCACGCGGCCCTGGTCGTCCTGGATACACAGGTCGCCGGAGTAGAACCAGCCGTCGTCGTCCAAGTCGGCTGCAGTGGCCTCGGGGTTCTTCAGGTAGCCGCTGAACATATGCGGCCCGCGGGAGATCTCCTCGCCCTGGGTGCCGTGCGGAACCTCGTTGCCGTGCTCGTCGACGACCTTCACCTCGATGCCCTCGAAGGCAACGCCCGACCAGTCGCCGTTCCATTCCAGGCAGTGCTCGGGCGGAACAGCCAGGTGCGGGCAGCTTTCGGTGGAGCCGTAGCATTCGCACAGCTTCAGGCCGTGCTTGTCGGCGCGATGCACCATGGTTCCGGGAACCGGGGCGCCACCGCAGATGTAGAGCTTCAGGGTGTCGAAGGAAAGGCCGTTCTCGTCGCAGCAGTTCAGCAGGTCGAAGATGAACGGCGTAGCGCCCATCGACCAGGTAACGCCTTCCTTGTTCATGATGTCGATTGCCTCGCGCGGGCGGAACTCCTGCTGCAGGACCACGCGGCCACCCAGCAGCAGCGGGGTGATAAGGCCGTGGTTGAAGCCGGTTGCGTGGTTGAGCGGCGCCGGCATGAACATGACGTCGTCCTGTGTGAGCTTCAGGCCCTTCGAGAAGGTGGTTTCGGAGAAGATGAGCGCGTTGTGCGAGATGAGCACTGCCTTCGGGCGGCCGGTGGTGCCCGAGGTGGAAAGGATCAGCACCACGTCGTCCGACTTGCTGCCGGGCTCTTCGCGGTACGGCTCGTACTGCTCGAAGATCTGGTTGAGCGTGATGGTGCCGTGCGATTCCAGCGTCTTGTCGTGCACGCAGATGGCGCTCTTGTCAAGCGTGGGGATGCGGTCTGCCACCGAAAGGATCTGGTCTTCGAAGTTGGTCTTGTGATGGAACGTGGGCGAGATGAACGCCTTGGATTCCACCAGGTTCATGGAGTACACCAGGTCTTCGCCGTTGAAGGTGACGGGCAGGGGATGGCTTACCGCACCCACCTTCAGGCAGGCAACGTAGATGATGCAGAACTCGGACCACGGCGGGCACTGGTAGGAAACCACATCGCCGTTTTGCACGCCTTGCTCGTGCAGCCAGGATGCCAGGCGGCTGGCCTTGTCTTCGATCTCGCCGTAGGTAAGGCGAACGCCCAGGTTGTCGCTGACGTACTCGCGGTCGGCGAACTTGGCCGCGCGGTCGGACCAGATGTCGTTCAGGGTTCGCTTGGTCCAGTAGCCCTTCGCGTAGTATTCCTGCTTGTTCTTCTCGTTTACTTTGAGATCGGTAATCATGAATCCTCGTTTCATGGGCGCAGCGCGGCGCTTGCCAGTTCCTTGGAACGAATCCCCTCTATAAGTATGTATGCGAGCCGCTTCCGGGCGCCTCTTCGCTTGCGCCGGGAAGTGAACATGCTCAAGTGGAAGTATAGCGCTTATACCGTTCACCGAAACGCCAAGTTGGCCTTTCTGGCCAGTGGGACGGCAATGCTGCGCTCTGGCCAGAGCCCGCCGTGTGCTGAGCTGGGTTTTTGCTAGAGTGGGAAGGAGGGCTTTTGGGGAATGCCGGAACGAGGGGGTTAGGGCCTTGCCCTGTTGTTAGGAGCCTCTTATGAAGCAACAGCCCGTACCGCTTCAAGCGTTCATCGACGACAAAAGCTTCCGTGACCTGCTGCGTACCACGCAGCGAAGGGCCATCACCTGGGAAGAGTTCCTGGGTCATTCGCTCCCATCCGGCGTGAGCGCCCTTGAGTGCTGGACGGCCTTGGAAAGCTTGGGGCGTTGCTTGGGCGTACACCTGTTCGTGGGGTTCGAGGACGACTTGCTGTGGTACCGCCGCACTTACGAGCTGGAGCGGCTTGCCCGTTCGCTTGAAGACCGCGGTACGAAGGCGGGTTTGCTGGGACAGGCTTTGGCCAGCTCGTCTTCCGACCTTTCGCAGGGGCTGTGGTTCCGCGAGATCCATTCCACGTTCGCGCGCACAGGCGTTTCCCTGCGAGGCGACGATTTGGCCCTTGCCCGCGGCTTGGGCATTGCCCCATCGCGCAGTGTGGAGCGCATTGCCCTCAACGCCCTGGAAATGGGCGAAGACCTTTCCTGTTACCTGGACCGCCCGCTGGATTCCGCCTTGCTGCAAGAGCTCTACGAGGGTCTGGTTTCCGGCCTCTCCGCCGAGGAAGTGGAACATGCGGGTGTGCTCATGTCCGTTTCGCCGGTTGGCGAGGCCGAAGGGGTGGCCCAGCTGCAGGCGGCTTCCCGCGCGCTTGCCTACGCCGATGCCGGCGAGCCCCATGGCGAAGACCTTCCGGTGCTGCGCGCCATCATCGTCAGCGAAACGCTTCGCTCGACGCGACTCTACGGGCCTGCCTATGCAGCGCTTTCTTCCCTTGTTCGTCGGCTCGCCTTCGCGAAGAGCGGCTTCGAGGCGCTGGGGGCGTTACCGTTTTCCGAGACCTACGCTTCCTGGAAACGGGGGCTTCTTCTTTCCGATTCGCGGTATCGCTTCAGCGAATGCGTGCGCACCATGCGCCATACCCGCGCGGAGCGAACCCTGCTGTGCACGGTGGGGTTGCTGTGCCTGAGTCGCTTGGCAGACGAAGCTGAAGCGCAAATCAAGCAGCAGATGGGCGTGAGCAGCGCCTTGGAAGCGGGGGTCTTTGCCGACGAGCGTTTCAATCAGCGTCAGCGCAAGGTGCTTGCCGGTGCTCTGCAAGAGGCGGGCTGCGAGTTCTCCATCGCGGATCACCGGCGGGAGCATCAGGTTTCCTATGCAACGGCCCGAAGGGACTTGGTTGCCCTTTGCGATGCGGGCTATCTTTCCTGCGAGCAGCGGGGGAAGGCCAGCGTGTTCGTCCCCGCCGTTGGGCTTGCCGGCCTACGGGAGCGCTACCTTGGCTGATCGCGAGCGGATGGTGCGGCCGGGGCTGTAGCCGCATGACCGGAGGAGCGCCTTCAAGGCATGATCGCAAGCGGGGCAAAGGGCCGCTTCGCCCTCTCGAACGGGTTCACTACCAGCTAAAACCCACCTTTTCCATTGGTTTTGGCTGCGGGTTTCGTGCCGATTGGGCGGCAAATGCATCCTTTACGGCTTCCGTTTGTCTTCATTGCCGCCGTTTTCCTGTTCACCGAAACCCGTTCATCGATAAAACCTGCCCTATCTTCGTTTGGCAATACCGTTACCTCGTCATTTTGAATACCAAGGAGCCTTCCTGCCCCGTCGAAATCGCTGGCTCTCCGTCATCGCGAACAGGTTAACGGTCGTCGCTCTTGCGCGGTACCTTCGAAGCGCCCAAATGAAGAGGAGGCGCTCCATGTTAGATACCATTCTGTTCAATGAAGGCACGTGGGTGATATTCCTTATGCCTTTTCTCGGTTTGCTGGTGGCGGGTTTCACCCATCGACAAGAGCCCGAGATCCGCGGCGACAAGATCCTTCGCCACGATGTCCCCGCACGCGTTGCCCACTGGAGCCACGCCATAGGCACGGTGCTGCTTCTGGTTTCCGGCTTCGTGGTTGGTTCGCGCATCACGCCCGCCCTGGTAGGGGGCGGATCCGACTCCGTCTCCTGGTTCAACGTGCACTTCGTGTTCGCCTGCCTGTTCCTGTTCGGCACATTCTACTGGGTGGGCAACACCATCGTTTCCACCCATCGTCTGCGAGAGCACCTGCCTACCCGAAGGGCGTTCGTCTACACGCTGAACCATTACGGATCGCTCATGGGCTTCAAGCGCTTCACCTATCCGCGTGAAGAGAAGTACTTCGAGTCGGAGCGCATGGCGTTCGTCGGTGCGGTGGGAATCGCCCTGGTCATGGCCGTGACCGGCCTGCTGAAGGTGCTCACCCGCTGCGTAAACATCCCGGGAGAGGTGATGCTGGTCGTCAACTGGGCGCATGACATAGCCGCGGTGCTGATGCTGCTGTTCCTGCTGGCCCACGTGTTCTTCGCCGTGGTGATCCCCTCTTCCTGGCCAACGTTCCCGAGCATGCTGCACGGCACGGTTTCCCTGGAGCATGCGCGCAAGGAGCACGCGGCTTGGGTGGATGAGCTGGAGAAGAAGGCCGCCGCAAACGGCAATGCGGCCGACGCCGGGAAAGAGAGGTAAGCGCAATGGCCAACGAAGAGAATCGCCCGCAAGCTGAAAGCACTGATCAAGGTGCCGCTGATGCGCAGGGCAAGGCAACGCAAACCTCGGAAAAGAACGCCAAGACCTCGGCCATCAGTCGCCGCCATTTCCTTGCCGCCTTGGGTGGTGTGGGAGTAGGCGCCCTTCTTGTCGGAACCGGCGTGGCCCGCTTCATGGGCGACGGCGTGTACGCGGTGGAAACCTCTGGCGGATACCTGCTGGTAGACACCAAGAAATGCGCCGGATGCGAAACCTGCATGATGGCATGCTCCCTTGCTCACCACGGGCACGTGAACCGTAGCCTTTCCCGCATGCAGATAAAGAAGAACCCGCTGGGCTGCTTCCCCAACGAGATCGGCCAGAACCAGTGCCGCCAGTGCGCGGAGCCAGGATGCGTAAAGGCATGCCCCACCCACGCCATGCACGTGGACGCGAAAACCGGCGTGCGCATGGTGGACGAGCGCCTGTGCATCGGCTGCGAAAGCTGCGTTGCGGGCTGCTACTTCACCCCCTCGCGCGTGGAATGGAACTTCGAGGAAAAGCACGCCCAGAAGTGCGACCTCTGCCTGAACACCCCATATATGGAGGAAGAAGGCGGCCCGGGTGGATGCCAAGCCTGTGTGAAGGTGTGCCCGGTAAGCGCCATCAAGTTCACTGAGGAACTGCCGCAGCAAGACGATTCCGGCTACCTGGTGAACCTGCGCAACGAGCACTGGGCCATCCTGGGCTTCCCCATCGACGACGAAGGCAAGGTGCTGCCCATCGAATCGGTTCCGCCTGATCCCTCGATCATCGCCCCCGAAGGCGAAGCGGTATGGAAGTAGCGCTTGCGCCAAGCGTCCGAGTGGCAGTGCAAGCGAAAGAGAAAGAGGTGCGCCATGGCTAAGGCCATCGGAGGATACATGGGCAAGATCCTTGTCCTGGACCTTACAAAACGAAGCTACAACGTCATTGATTCCGAGCCGTACCAGAAGTGGGGCGGCGGCCACGGAATGGGCACGGCCCTGTTCTGGGATTACTGCAAAGACAAGACCATAGGCCCCTTCGATCCGGGCAACGTGGTAACCATCTGCTCCAGCCCGCTTTCTGGCACGCCGGTGCCCGCAGGTGCGGCCCGCGTGGAGATACAGGGGATAGGCTCGTTCGCCGACCCCGAGTGGTTCACCCGCTCCAACATGGGAGGCCGCATCGCGGAATCCATGAAGACGGCGGGCTTCGACGCCACGGTCATCACCGGCGCCGCCGATGGCCCGGTGTGGGTGGAAGTTCAGAACGAGAAGGTCACCTTTCACGATGCCGACGACCTGTGGGGCATGTGGACCGATGAGACCCAAGAGGCCATTTGGGATAAGGTGCTCGACGGTACGCCCGATGGCGAATGGTTCGAGCTGAACGGCACGCGCGATGCGGGCCGCAGCACGCAGAAACCGGCAGTGATCTGCATCGGCCCGGCGTCCGAGAACCTTGCCCGCAGCGGCACCATCACCACCGACGGTGCGCACCAGGCGGGCCAGAGCGGGCTGGGCGCCGTATGGGGGTCGAAGAAGCTCAAGGCCATCAGCTTCTTCGGTACGAAGAGCATCCCCGTTGCCGACCCGGCTGCCTTGTTGGACCTGCGCATGGAGTACCAGCGCCGGTTCGTGTACAAGGTGGACAACCCCTCCTACGAGCAGCCCGACCCTGCCGGTACCACCTACGATGCGCGTATCTTCGGCACGGTAACGCGCCAGCCCGGTTCCGGCGGTGCGCACTGGACCTCACGCGATATGCTGGCGCGCCCCTACGGCTGCCCCGGCTGCACCCGAAACTGCCGCCACAACTTCGACGACGGTTTCGCCAACGGAACCATGTGCGCCGCTTCCATGTACTACCTCACGGCCGACAAGAAAGAGGACATGATCTACGCCGCTGGCCTGTTGAACAAGCTGGGCATCAACGGCTTCGACCGCGGTTTCCTGGACTACCTGCGCAGCCTGTACAAGATGGGGATCTTGGGGCCAGGCAAGCAGATCGACACCGACATCCCCTTCGACAAGTACGGGTCGCGCGAGTTCATCGAGGAGCTTCTGTTCTCCATCGCCTACCGCAAGGGCCTGGGCGATGTGATGGCGGAAGGCCCGGCGCGCGCTGTGAAGGCGTGGGGCCGCTGGGAAGAGGACACGAAGTCGGGCCTGTTCCCCTACCCGCAGTGGAACTACTACCAGCACTACGACCCGCGCCTGGAAGTGGAGTGGAGCTACGGTTCCATCTTCACCGACCGTGACGTGAACGAGCACGGCTTCAACGCGCACGTGCACTGGATGCCCTACATATGCAACCTTTCCAAGATCGACTACCTTATTCCGGCAGACCAGGTGGTGCAGCGCATGGCGGCATCCACCGGTTTGGATCCGATGGGCTTCAACTACAGCGCCGAGGGAATCTATTCCGACGAGAAGCTGGAGGCCGTTTCGTGGCTGCGTCATTATGGGCGCTTCTGGCTTTCCTCCATGGGCCTGTGCGACTCCGTTTGGCCGACGCTGGTGAACTACAACGACCCGAACTGGGACACCACCGGTGCCACGCCCGATTTCGAGCCGCGCATGTACAAGGCGGTCACTGGCCTCGACATCACGTTCGAGGAGAGCCTCGAAATGGGCCGCAAGATCCTGATGGTGGACCGCGCGGTGTGGTACCTGCAGGGCCGCACGCGCCAGATGGAGCAGTTCGCCGATTATGTGTACGAGGTGCCCACGAAATCCTCCTACCCGCTGACGGTGTACGAGAACGGCGAATGGAAGTTCGACGACTGCATCGGCCGCACGCTGGATCGGGACAGGTTCGAGGACGTGAAGACCCGCTTCTACGCCCTGGAGGGCTGGGACCCGCAGGGCGGCTGGCCCACGCGCGCTTCGCTCGAGGCGTTCGATTTGGGCTACGTTGCCGATGAGCTTGCTGCCAACGGGGTGGAAGTGGGGTAGTGCCATGGATTCGATAGAGAACTCGTACGGCCTGGCCACGCCGCAGGAGCTGGCAAGCCTCGGCGGCTTCGACACGCCCAGCGCCCCCGAGGCCCAGCATTTGCTTAGGGAAGTGGGCTGGGGCGAGCAGCTTGAGGTGCTCGATGTCAACGCGGCGGCCGGGGAAAGCCCCCTGCACCTGTACAGCCTGAAGGAAGCCGCCAAGTTCTTCCGCTTCGGAACGGCGGGCCTTGGCTTCACCACCGGCGGAAGCGGGTCGGTGAGCTGGGCGGAAGCCGATCAGCTGCTGGACTGGGTGGAGCGTACCATCGGCGATACCGCCTTGGCGGCGGCGCTGCGCGAGCGCTTCGGCGGCCAGGATTCGTACCATGGCGTGGTGAAATCGGCCTCGCGCCTGATAGATTTGCGCTACACCCAGCTTTCCCTTATTGCCGAAGGGGCCTAAGGGCCATGGACGGCTATTGGCGGCAACGACGGGCTGAGTTCCCCGCGCTGCAGGGCGAGGGATTCGCTTACTTGGACAACGCCGCTACTACGCAGGTGCCGGAATGCGTGCTCGATGCCGTATGCGGGTACTACCGCGCAGGGGCGGCCAATCCGGCGCGCGGGCTGTACCGCGCATCCGTTGCGGCAACGGATGCGTTCGAGCAGGCACGCGCTTTGGTTGCTGCGTTCCTGGGTGCGAAGGCGGAGGAAATCGCCTTCACGCGGAACGCCACCGAGGCGTTGAACCTGGTTGCTGCCGCTTGGGCTGGCAATCGCCTGGGTCCGGATGACGCGGTGGTGGTTACCGCGGCGGAGCACCACAGCAACCTGCTTCCCTGGCAACGGGCGTGCCGCGAAACGGGGGCAACGCTGAAGGTGGTGCCCCTGGGCTCCGGCGGGCGCTTGGAGCTGGATGCCGTTTCCGGCATGCTGGGCCCTCGGACGAAGGTTCTGGCCCTGCCCCAGGTATCCAACGTGCTGGGCACCGTGTTCCCCGTGGCGGCAGCGGCGAAGCTCGCGCATTCCGTGGGCGCTGCGGTGGTGCTGGACTGCGCCCAAAGCGCCGGTCATATCCCCATCAACCTGCATGAGCTGGGCGTGGACTTCGCCGCGGTTTCCGGCCACAAGATGTACGCGCCCGAGGGCATCGGCGCGCTGTATGTTCGGGAAGGCCTGCTTGATCAAGTTAGCCCATTCCTGTTGGGCGGCGGCATGGTGGGCTCGGTGTGGGAGCAGCGCTCCAGCTGCCTGCAGGACATTCGCAAGCTCGAGGCAGGCACGCAGGATGTGGGCGGCGCCATCGGCATGGCCGCTGCGGTTGCGTACCTGCAGGGCATCGGCATGGAAAAGGCCGTCGAGTGCGAATGCCAGCTTACGGAATATCTGCTGCGCGGACTGGCAGACCTGGGGTGCATCGAGGTGTACGGCATGCCTTCCGCCTGTGCGGAGCGCACGGGAATCGTCTCGTTCAATGTGCGCGGGGTGGACCCGCAAGACGTTGCCTTCTTCCTGGACGAGCGCGGCATCTGTCTGCGCGTGGGCTCGCATTGCGCTCAGCCGCTGCTTCGGCGCCTCGGCGTTGAGGCGTGCTGCCGCGCAAGCCTGAGCTTCTACAACACCTTCGAGGAGATAGACCTGCTGTGCCAGGCCCTTTCCACCATGCAGCGGCATGCTAGCCGCCGGATTATGGGGATGTTCCCGTAGCGGTAAACGTTGCGTAACCGCGGATAACCGGTATTCGAGAATAATAAACAGCCGATAATCCAATAAAACAAGCCGCATAGGAGAGAAAAAATGGAGAAACGGTGGAGCGGAATAAAATCTGCTACACGTTCACGACCGCTTGCGGGATGAAACGCGCCATTCGGCCCCGATGGAACGGGACGCAGCGCGGTTTCGGGGCATTTTTGCATTGTTGACGCAACTTGCGGGTGGGGAACGGCCCCGCCCGAGGCGAAAGGAAGTTTGTTATGAACAACATCGCTCAAGAGTCTTACCAGCTGTTCATCGGCGGAAAGTGGGTCGATGCCTCCGATAGGGCAACGCTCGACGTCGTCTGCCCTGCCAATGGCCAGAAGATCTCCGTCATCGCCGACGCCACCGAAGCGGATGTGGATGCCGCAGCAGATGCCGCCCTTGCCGCCTTCGAGACCTGGGGTAAAACCACCAAAGCCGAGCGTGCTGCCGTGCTGAACAAGGTTGCTGACGTCATCGAGGAAAACGCCGAGTTCCTAGCTCAGCTCGAAACGCTCGACAACGGCAAGCCCATCCGCGAGACCCGCGCCATCGACGTTGCCTACTCGGTAGACCACTTCCGCTACTTTGCCGGGTGCCTGCTTGCGGAAACGGGCGAGGCCGATATGGTTGCCGAGAACATGATGTCGCTGGTGCTGCACGAGCCTATCGGCGTGGTCGGCCAGATCGTGCCGTGGAACTTCCCGTTCCTCATGGCTGCCTGGAAGCTCGCCCCCGTGCTTGCCGCAGGCGACTGCACGGTTTTAAAGCCTTCCTCTACCACTTCCCTTACCGCCCTTGAGCTGGCTCGCCTGACGCAGGACGTCATCCCGGCCGGCGTGTTCAACGTCATCACCGGCCGCGGCTCGAAATCCGGCCAGTTCATCCTGGACAACCCGAAGTTCGCCAAGCTCGCCTTCACCGGTTCCACCGAGGTGGGCCGCAATGTTGCCCGCGCGGCAGCCGAGCGCCTTATCCCCGCAACGCTGGAGTTGGGCGGCAAGTCGGCCAATATTATCTTCCCCGATGCGCAGCGCGATATGGCCATCGACGGCATCCAGCTGGGCATCCTGTTCAACCAGGGCCAGGTCTGCTGTGCCGGTTCGCGTATCTTCGTGCATGAGGACATTTACGACGAGTTCGTTGCCCAGGCTGTAGAGGCCTTCAACAACGTGAAGGTGGGCCTGCCTTGGGAAGAGGATACCCAGATGGGCACCCAGATAGACCAGCGCCAGGCCGAGAAGATCCTGAGCTATATCGAGATCGCCAAGCAGGAGGGCGGCACGGTGCTGTGCGGCGGCGAGCGCGCAATCGAAGGCGAGCTGGCCAACGGCGCATTCCTGAAGCCCACCCTTATCGCCATGCCCAACAATTCCTGTCGTGTTTGCCAGGAAGAGATCTTCGGCCCAGTTGCCGTCGTGATCAAGTTCTCCAGCGAGCAGGAAGTTATCGACATGGCCAACGATTCCGTCTATGGTCTGGGTGGTGCTGTGTGGACGCGCGACATCAACCGTGCCTTCCGCGTTGCGCAGGGTATCCGCACCGGGCGCATGTGGGTGAACACCTACAATCAGATCCCTTCGGGTGCGCCGTTCGGCGGTTACAAGCAGTCGGGCATCGGCCGCGAAACGCACAAGATCATGCTCGAGCACTACAGCCAGACGAAGAACATCATGATCAACCTGGCGGAGGTGCCCAGCGGATTCTATCCGGCACAGTAGTTAGTTCACCGTTAGCGCTTTTGTGCGCAAACGGAACCGGGCAGTTGCGCTGATTGTGCGGTGCGAGGGGTGGGGAACCGCCCCTCGCTTTATTATGTGCAGCTAACAGTAGTTTTATTTCCGCCGGATGCAGGCGGGCATGAATCGGAGGGCTGGAACATGGGCATTCGCAAGGCCGGCGCACAGGCAGCTAGCGCGATCTCAACCTGGGGGCTTCGCCATCTGGCGCACCGCCCGGCAGCCAACCTTCCCGGCAAGATAGCCCTCAAGGTGGATCCGCAGATCATCACTGAGCAGATGGACAAGGTTACCGAGGGCTCCATCGTGGTGGTGGGCACCAACGGCAAGACCACCATCACCAATATGATCGCCGACGCGCTGGAACGCCAGGGCAAGAGCATCGCCTGCAACCGTACGGGTGCCAACCTGGCCTACGGCGTGGCCAGCACGCTGCTGCAGACCAAGGGCACGGTTGCATGGGGCGTGTTCGAAAGCGACGAGCTGTGGCTTGCCCACACGCTTCCGCAGGTGCAGGCCAGCTACGTGCTGTTGCTGAACCTGTTCCGCGATCAGCTGGACCGCTGCGGCGAGATCGACCGCGTGCAGGACGCCATCGCCCAGGCGCTCACCGAAAGCCCCAACACCGTTCTCCTGTACAACGCCGACGACCCCCTGTGCACCATCATCGCCCAGAAGGTTCCCAACAAGACCATCGCCTTCGGCGTGGGCGAGGACATGCACCAGGCGCAGAACGTGGTGGCCGATGCCCAGATGTGCCAGCGCTGCAGCGCGATGTTCACCTACGGCTACCGCCAGTACGGCCAGCTGGGAACCTATTCCTGCCCCAACTGCGGCTTCCATCGCCCCGACTTGGACTTTGCGGCAAAGAGCGTGGTGTTCGGCGACGAAATCACCTTCCAGGTGGAGGAAGCGGCAACGGGCAAGGCGGTATCGCTGCATGCCCAGCGCGCGGGCTCGTACATGGTGTACAACGTGATGGCGGCGTGGCTGGCATCGCACTGCGCTGGCGTGTCCGACGAGGTGTTCCAGCGCGCGGTCGACTTGTTCGACCCGCAGAACGGCCGCCTGCAGTCGCTTACCGTGGAGGGCCGCCCGGTGCTCCTGAACCTGGCGAAGAACCCCACCGGCTTCAATCAGAACATGAAGCTCATCACGCAGGCGAAGGGCAAGAAGGTCGCCGCCTTCTTCATCAACGACAACGAGGCCGACGGCCACGACATCTCCTGGATTTGGGACTGCGACTTCGAGGAGCTTGCCAGCCAGGAAGATGTGTTGGTGTTCGCCGGCGGCATTCGCAAGAACGACTTGCAGCTGCGCCTGAAGTACGCCGGCATCGATGCGCAGACGGTGGACAGCGTGAACGAGGTGGTCGATGCCGCCTTGGCACTTCCCGCTGACTGGAACATCTATGCCATCGCCAACTACACTTCGCTTCCCGCCGTGCGCTCAGCGCTCATGGCCCGTGCCGATAAAGGCACGGTTTCCAAGCCGACAGCGGGAACGGCGCAGGCGAACTGCTCCAAGAAGTGGCAGGGCGCCGGCCTTGTGCAGCAGCCCGGGGTGGAGGCGTTGGCTGGCCGGCCGCTGCGCATCGTGCATCTGTTCCCCGATCTGCTGAACCTTTACGGCGACGGCGGCAACGTGCGCGTCCTGGCGCAGCGCTGCGCCTGGCGCGGCATTCCCGCCGAGGTGGAAACGGTGCACTACGGCCAGCAGACCGACCTTTCCCAGGCCGACATCGTGTTCCTGGGCGGCGGCCCCGACAGGGAACAGCACCTGGCTTCCGAGGTTCTGCTGGAGATGAAGGGCGACTTGTCTTCCTATATAGAGAACAACGGCGCGCTTCTGGCCATCTGCGGCGGCTACCAGATCCTGGGCCGCAACTGGTTGATGGGCGACGAATCGGTGGAGGGCCTAGGCATCCTTGGCCTGGAAACCGTCCGCGCCGGCGCGGGCTTCGACCGCCTGATCGACAACATCGGCCTGCGAAGCGACCTTTCGCCGCAGCCGGTGGTGGGCTACGAGAACCATGCGGGCCGCACCAAGGTGGACGCCGGCGTGAAGCCCTTCGGCCGCGTTGTCTCCAACGTGGGCCATGGCAACGACGACGATTCCGGCTGCGACGGCGCAGTGTACAAGAACTGCATCGGCACGTACCTACACGGGCCGCTTCTGGGCAAGAACCCCGCAATCGCCGACCATCTTATAGCCTGCGCACTGGAGCAGCGCTTGGGTTCTCCCGTGCAGCTGGCAGAGCTCGACGATGCGGTGGAGTTGGCCGCAAACCGCTATATGGCGGCCCGCTTGGCGTGCGAATGAGTGCACTTTCCATGAATTTGATTGCCCATCGCAAGTGCGTTATTCATTATTGAGTTTATGTTTGCTTCGAATAACAAACCAACGAGGCGCCAAACACGCAGCGAAAGAAGCCGTGCTTCCCATTCCAGCGTAGGGCGAACCTCGCGCACGCAGCGCCGTGGCAGCGATGCCTACAGTGCCGGCAATTACGGTGACTCCACCTATCGGTCCGTCGCCCATCGCAATACGCGCAAGGGCGCGCACTCGTCCGGCTACCGGGCGGCGAACGGCTCGCATTCCGCGGTTCCTCCGCGCGCTGCTTCCAGCAGGTCGTATCGCGGCGGCGTTTCCGGCTCGCACGACCGTGAGCTTCTGGCCAACCAGCGCTCCCGCAAGAAGCGCCAGCGCAAGCGCATCCTGGTTGCCACGCTTTCCGTCCTGTTCGTCCTCATGCTCACCGGCGCCGGCGCGGCGTGGGCATACATGAGCAACATCAACAACGCCC
>CAVFYB010000015.1:0-12170 GCA_963626845.1 Bacteroidaceae bacterium
CAAGCTCGGCATCGCCATCGATGCAAAGGCCGCCCGCGAGGGTTTCCTCTACCGTGGCAGAGGCCTCCTCCTCTTCGTCGGCGAAGGCGTGGTTTGCGGCGATCTCTAGCGCCTTGAAGCCCAGCACCAGCGAATCCACCAGCGCCACGCAGCCGCGGACCAACGGCCACGAGAACCATTGGGGGCGCGTGCCCTTCTTGGAGAGAGGATGCTCCTCCGAATGCATGCCGCCATCGGGCTCGCGCACCGCAACCGCCCAGTTCAGTTTGCCGCGCATCATCACGCCCTCGATAAGCGCCTGACCGCCGATATGGGTGCGCCGGCTGCCGTCTTCAGAGAATGCCCGTTTAAGATCGCTGCCCTTCGCCATAGAGAACCGCTAGTTCCTTTCTACCTTGGGGTACGGCTTGCCGCAGCTCATCTTCCCTTCAGGGCAGTTGCCGCGCACACAGGGGGCACCGGCATCCATGAAGATGTAAGGGGCCGTAGGGCGCACCAGTTCCAGCATGCGATGGGCCATCTCGCGGATCTCCCACTGCGCACGGTTACAGCAACGCAGGCTCAGGAAATGCAACAGCTCGCGGATGTTCATGGTGATGACGATCTTCGTTTCCGCCGCATTGGGCAGCAGGTAGCGCGCATCTTCCGCGGGGATGCCGGCTTCGAGCAGCTTATGGTAGGCGTCGACCACGGCCTCGATGGCCTCGTCGAAGGTTTTCTCGGCCTGCTCATCGGCGGAAACCGTTGGCGGCTTCACCACCTGCACGTCGCCCGCGAACTTCACGTAGCGCTGCGACTGCTGGTTGAAGCTTGCCAAGCGGTGGCGAACCAGCTGATGGGTAAGCGCGCGCGAAACGCCGTCGACCGCGAAGGTGTAGCTCACGTGCTCCAACGTGGAGAAATGCCCCGACTTCATGATGGTGGAAAGCACGCTCTGCACACGCTCGGGCGGCATGGTTTCCATGAGCTCTTTGGCCCCCACCGGCGCATAGCACAGGCGCGCAGCGGTTGCCACGGCGCGCTCGGGGTCTTCGGGATATTGCAAAAGCTCTACATTCATAGGGCTCGTCCTTTCTCTTCAAGCGCCATGATAGCGAAATGCACCAACCAAGCTGAGCGGATAAGGCCGCTTGATGGAAAGAACATCCCAGCGGCAGCCGGTCACAGAAGCCAGACACCCGAGCAAAAGCCCAGATCTTCCAAGAAAAGGAAGGAGCCCCGTGGGGCTCCTTCTTGTCGAATCTGCTTTTGCCAAGCCTGCTTGGCTTTGCAACGCTGGTACTTCTTGCTGCCGTGGGCACCGTGGCCACAGGCGAACCCGTTGTACAGCGGCTTTGCAGCGAGCGTTGCCTCTTCGGCGCTCTGGTGCCAAACGGCACCGGTGCCAGCAGGCGGCTTCTTGCGGTTGCGTTTCTTCGACATAGCCCTCACCTCCTTCAAAATCCGAGCATATACCGGCAGAAAAAAAGGCGCCCCGAAGGGCGCCCAACCTGAATGCTTGTGCAGGGTATGCCCTACTCAGCAGCGGTCTCCTCTGCAGGAGCCTCGGTTGCCTCAGCGGCCTCGGCGGCAGCTTCCTCTGCAGCCTCTGCAGCAGGAGCCTCGGCAGCGGCAGCCTCTGCCTCTGCAGCAGCCTTAGCGGCCTCTTCCTCGGCCTTCTTTGCGTACTCAGCAGCACGAGCAGCCTTGGCAGCAGCCTTGGCCTCACGCTCGGCCTTCTTGGCAGCCTCTGCAGCCTCGACGGCAGCAGCACGCTCGGCCTTCTTGGCGGCCTGACGTGCAGCAACGGTCTCGGTAGCAGCACCGAACTTGTCGGCGAAGCGCTGAACACGTCCGCCGGAGTCGATCAGCTTCTGGGTGCCGGTGAAGAAGGGATGGCATGCGTTGCAGATGTCAACGCGGATCTCCGACTTCGTGGAGCGGGTCTGGAAGGTGTTGCCGCAGGTGCAGGTGACCGTGCAATCAACGTATTCGGGATGGATGTCGTTCTTCATTGGTTCTCCTTCTGTGCCTTGGTTTCCGACCAAGGCGAGACAAGCTTATTCAATATACCGCAACCACGCGGGTTTTCAAGGGTGATTCGCAGATCCTACTTCTCTACATGGTTGCCACGGTTCACGTATTCGGGCTTCAGCAGTACCACGCCCCCACGCTCGGCGATCTCCTCTTCGGTCATACGCGTGTTCAGCTCGGCAGCGAACTCGTCCAGGCCGATGCCGCAGCGCTCCAGCAGGACCATGAGGTGGTACACCACATCGGCCGCCTCGTAGCGAAGGTGGTTCACCTGGGCATCATCGCCCTCGTTGTACACAACGTCCTTGGCAGCGAGGGTGGCCTCGTGCGCTTCTTCGGCAACCTTCTTCAGAAGGGTATCGATATCGCCGGTAAGCAGGCGATAGGTGTAGCTTTCCTCCCCCGCATTGCGGCGCTCGTGGATGGTATGCGCCAGGGATTCGAGCGAGGCGCCGATCTGGCTCTCGGGTGCCGGGCGGTTATCGGAGAGATAGGTTTTGCCGTTGGACATGGATTGCAGCCTTTCGTTTTCGTACGGCTAACAGGATAGCATGCCAAGGCATTGGGGCCTCGGCGGCAACCAGGGCTCCCATCCTGCGGCACACCGGATCAGCCAGCAGCCGGGCACCCATCCCTCGGCCCACCGGATCAGCCAGCACCCAACAGCCCCTTGCCCTGCAGGGGACAATACGCAGCAGGGTTGCCCTGCCCCACCGGCGCAACCATGCCTTCCCCGCGCAATGGGGACAATCCGGAATAGCGCCCCCAACAACGAAAAAGGTGCGCCCCCGCTGAGGGGACGCACCTTGGATCCGGCTATGCGGAAGAGCGATTACTCCTCTTCGTCGCTGGCAGATTCCTCGGCAGCACTGGTGCTGTGGAAGCCCAGGTCGGAGGAACCGAGAAGGGCATCGAGCTCTTCAAGGTTGCGCTGGTAGGAGCGCGGGGGCAGGGCCTCGCCCAGCATGTCCTCGCCTTCGGTGTTGAAGGTTGCGGGCTGGTCGCCGCCGATGAGCACGGTGTCGTCCGGAGAGAACACCATGTCCAGAAGCTGGCTCATGTCGTCGCGCGATGCAGACAGGTCGTCTTCGATCACGTGCGAAAGACCGTGCTTCTCCAGGCCTTCCTTCAGCTCTTCGATGGCCTTGGTGCCAATGCCCTCGATGCGGAGCAGGTCGTCCTCGTTGTGACCGACCAGGTCGGCAACGGTTTCGATGCCCGCCTCGGAGAACTTGTTGGCCCAACGCTGCGACACGCCGAGGTCGTCGTAGACGTACAGGCGAGCATCCTCGTCGGAGAGGTTGTTCGCACGGTAGCCTGCGGCGATGGACGCGAAGTAGCTGGAGTAGTCGGAACCGGCGCCAAGGTAGCCGTCGCCGTCGAGCGACCAATCCTGCGGCTGCGGCAGCAGCTCCTCGATCTCACGCAGCGCTTCGGGAGCGGAGTCGGGCAGGCGCTCGGAGTCCACGCGGTCCACCGGCACGCCACGGTAGGTGAGCCCCACGTCGTGGTAACGCTTCAGGCCGGTACCAGCCGGGATGGGCTTGCCGATGATGACGTTCTCCTTCAAGCCCTGCAGGGTGTCTACCTTGCCCTCGATGGCGGCATCGGTGAGGACCTTCGTGGTCTCCTGGAACGATGCAGCGGACAGGAACGAGTCGGTAGCCAGGGAGGCCTTGGTGATGCCCAGCAGCAGGGGCTGGCCCACCGGGGGCTCCTTGCCCTCGAGCACCAGCTCGTTGGCGGTGTCCTCGAACTCGAAGCGGTTCACCTGGCGGCCCGGCAGGTAGTCGGAATCGCCGGGGTCGATGACGGCAACCTTGCGCAGCATCTGACGTGCGATGACCTCGATGTGCTTGTCGTTGATGTCTACGCCCTGGGATACGTACACGTCCTGGACCTGGGCAACGATGTAGCGCAGCGTGGTGTTCGGGTCGGTAAGGCGAAGCAGGTCGTGGGGGTTCACAGAACCCTTGGTGAGCTGCTGGCCAACCTCTACCTCGCAACCATCGGTAACGCCGGGAAGCAGCGTTGCGCGGGCGGAGACCACGTACTCGCGGATGTTGCCCTCCTGGTCGTGCACGGTAAGGGTCTTGTTCACCTTGTCGGCAGTGACCTGCAGGGTACCGGAGATCTCCGCCAGAACGGCCTGGCCCTTCGGCTTGCGAGCCTCGAAAAGCTCGGTAACACGGGGAAGGCCGTGGGTGATGTCCTCACCAGCGACGCCGCCGGCGTGGAACGTACGCATGGTCAGCTGCGTGCCGGGCTCGCCGATGGACTGTGCGGCGATGATGCCGACAGCAGTGCCGATGTTCACCGGACGGGCGGTGGCAAGGTCCCAGCCGTAGCACTTCTGGCAAACGCCGTGCTCTGCGTGGCAGGTCATTACCGTGCGGATGTTCAGCGACTCGACGCCGGCAGCGTCCATCGCCTTGAGCTGGTCCATCGAGGAGATGAACTCGCCCGCGTCGACGATGACCTCGCCGTTGGCATCGGCAACGGCATCGAGCATGCAGCGGCCGATAAGGTTCTCGTCCAGCTCGCCCTTGTCGTTGTGCAGCGGGTACGGAACGCCGTCGGCGCTGCCGCAGTCGATCTCGCGGACGATAACGTCCTGGGCAACGTCGACAAGACGGCGGGTAAGGTAACCGGAGTCAGCGGTACGCAGTGCGGTGTCGGCCATGCCCTTTCGAGTGCCGTGCGTGGAGATGAAGTACTCCAACACGGAAAGGCCCTCGCGGAAGTTCGACTTAACCGGAATGTCGATCGTGCCGCCCTTGGTGTCTGCCATCAGGCCACGCATACCGGCCAGCTGGCGGATCTGCTTGATGTTACCTCGAGCACCGGAGTCAGCCATCATGAAGATCGGGTTGAACGCGTCGAAGTTGGCGGCCATGGCGTCGCCGACTTCCTCGTTCGCCTCGGTCCAGATGTCAACGACCTGCTTATGGCGCTCTTCAGCGCTCATGAGGCCCATCTCGTAGTCTTCCTCGATGGCGGCAACCTTGTTGTCGGCAGCAGCCAGGATCTCGCCCTTGCTCGGCGGAACCGTTGCGTCGTAAACGGAAACGGTGATGCCGGCGATGGTGGCGTAGTGGAAGCCGGTGTTCTTCAGGCCGTCGAGGATAGGCTCAACCTCGGAAAGGGTGTAGCGGTTGCACACGTCCTCTACGATGCGGCCGATCTCCTTCTTGTTCATCTGGTAGTTCAGGAACGGGTAGTCGTCCGGGAACACGCTGTTGAAGATGATGCGGCCGATGGTGGTCTGCAGGCGCGTGCCGGCGGCATGCTCCTCGAACTCGTCGAACGCATTGGCCACCTGGGTGTCCTTGGCAAGGCGAACCCAGATCTTGGCCTGCAGGTCAACGCCGGTACGCGCATCGTAGGCGTTGCGGGCGTCGGCGAAGTCGACGAATGCACGGCCCTCACCCGGGAAGCCATCGCGGGCTGCGGTGAGGTAGTACATGCCGATGATCATGTCCTGGGTGGGAACGGTCAGCGGACGGCCATGTGCAGGCGATTTGATGTTGTTGGCGGAAAGCATCAGCACGCGGGCCTCGGCCTGGGCTTCAGCGCCCAGCGGCACATGCACAGCCATCTGGTCGCCGTCGAAGTCGGCGTTGAAGGCGGTGCATACCAGCGGGTGCAGCTTGATGGCCTTGCCCTCTACCAGCACCGGCTCGAAGGCCTGGATGCCCAAGCGGTGCAGGGTAGGTGCGCGGTTCAGCAGCACCGGATGCTCGGTGATGACCTCTTCCAGCACGTCCCAAACGTAGGTGGCGCCGCGGTCCACCGCGCGCTTGGCGGCCTTGATGTTGGCAGCGTACTCAAGCTCTACCAGGCGCTTCATAACGAAGGGCTTGAACAGCTCAAGTGCCATCTGGGAAGGCAGGCCGCACTGGTGCAGCTTCAGGGTCGGGCCGACGACGATTACCGAACGGCCGGAGTAGTCGACGCGCTTGCCCAGCAGGTTCTGGCGGAAGCGGCCCTGCTTGCCCTTCAGCATGTCGGAAAGGCTCTTCAGCGGACGGTTGCCGGGGCCCGTTACGGGGCGGCCGCGGCGGCCGTTGTCGAACAGGGAGTCCACCGCTTCCTGCAGCATGCGCTTCTCGTTGTTCACGATGATCTCGGGGGCACCGAGGTCGAGCAGGCGCTTCAGGCGGTTGTTGCGGTTGATCACGCGACGGTACAGGTCGTTCAGGTCGGACGTTGCGAAACGGCCGCCGTCGAGCTGGACCATCGGGCGCAGATCCGGCGGGATAACCGGAACGACGTCCAGGATCATGTCGGAGGGCTTGTTGTCGGAGTGCAGGAACGAGTCCACGACCTTCAGGCGCTTGATGGCCTTGGTGCGCTTCTGGCCCTTGCCGGTGGCAACGGTCTCGCTCAGCTCTTCAGCGGTGGCCTCGAGGTCGATGCTGTCGAGCAGGTCGCGGATAGCCTCTGCGCCCATGCCGCCCTTGAAGTAGTCGGAGTAGTTCAGGCGCATCTCGCGGTAGAGGGCCTCGTCGGAGATAAGCTGCTTGGGCTCGATCTTCAGGAAGGCCTCCAGAGCCTCGGAACGCAGGGTCTTGCGCTCGTTGAACTCCTCGTAGATGTCGGCGATCTCGTCTTCGACTTCCTCGGGGGTCATGCGCTCGTCTTCGTCGATGTCGTCGACGAACTCGTCTTCCTCGGGAACGTATTCCACGGAAAGACGGCGCGTGGCCTCGATGAGGCGGTCGCGCTCGGCGTCGAGTTCCTCAAGGTCTGCGGACAGCTCGTCGCGCAGCTCCTCTACGTCCTCTTCGCGAGCCTCCTTGTCCACCATGGTGATGATGGAGGAAGCGAAGTACAGGACCTTCTCAAGCTCCTTCGGCGGGATGTCGAGCAGATAGCCCAGACGGGAAGGAGAGCCCTTGAAGTACCAGATATGGCTGACCGGAGCGGCGAGCTCGATATGGCCCATGCGCTCGCGGCGAACCTTGGAACGGGTTACCTCTACGCCGCAGCGCTCGCAGACGATGCCCTTGAAGCGGATGCGCTTGTACTTGCCGCAGGCGCACTCCCAGTCCTTGGTGGGACCGAAGATCTTCTCACAGAACAGGCCGTCCTTCTCGGGCTTGAGCGTACGGTAGTTGATGGTCTCGGGCTTCTTTACCTCGCCACGGGACCAGCCGCGGATGTCTTCCGCAGACGCAAGAGAGATGCGGATCGCGTCGAAATTGTTAACGTCGAATTCGCTCATTTAGTTCTCCTCTCCCTTACCGATAAAGTCGTTGTCTTCGTTGTTCTCGCCCATCAGGTTGCCGAGCTCGGCAGTGATGGAGCCGAGGAGGTCGTCCTCCTCTTTCTGCGGCGTCTCGCCCAAATCGAGCGGTGCGCCCAGCAGCTCGTCCTCATCGGGGTCGTGGGTGACATCGATGGTCTGATGCTGGTGGCCCTCAAGCTCGACGTTCAGGCACAGCGAGCGCATTTCCTTGATAAGGACCTTGAAGGACTCGGGGACCTCAGGTGCCGGGATGCTCTCGCCCTTGACGATGGCCTCGTAGGACTTGACGCGGCCGGAGGTGTCGTCGGACTTGATGGTGAGGATCTCCTGCAGCACGTTGGAAGCGCCGTAGGAGTACAGGGCCCAAACCTCCATCTCGCCGAAGCGCTGGCCGCCGAACTGGGCCTTGCCGCCCAGCGGCTGCTGGGTGATGAGGCTGTAGGGGCCGGTGGAGCGGGCATGGATCTTGTCGTCGACCATGTGGCCCAGCTTCAGGATATAGGTCTGACCGCAGGTGATGGGCTCTCGGAAGCGCTCGCCGGTGCGGCCGTCGTAGAGCCATGCCTTGCCGGTGCGGGAAAGCTGCGGAACGAACTCGTCACGTGCCTTGTCGCCGTACTTGGCATGGTTGATGTTGATGAGGTTGCGGTTGGCGGCCTCGATGGCGTTGGAGATCTCTTCCTCGGTTGCACCGTCGAATACCGGAGTGGCAACGAACTGCGGGCCCTCTACCGGCTCGGTGGACTCGGGATCGTCAGACCAACCCCACTTGGCAGCCCAGCCAAGGTGGTTTTCCAGCAGCTGACCGACGTTCATACGGGAAGGTACGCCCAGCGGATTCAGCATGACGTCGATCGGGGTGCCGTCGGCCAGGTAGGGCATGTCCTCAACAGGAAGGACGCGCGAGATAACACCCTTGTTGCCGTGGCGGCCGGAAAGCTTGTCGCCCTGCTGGATCTTGCGCTTCTGCGCAACGAACACGCGGACGAGCTCGTTGACGCCCGGCGCAAGCTCGTCGCCGTTTGCACGGGAGGAGCGGACCACGTTGATAACGCGGCCACCGGAGCCATGGGGCACCTTCAGGGACGTGTCGCGGACCTCGCGGGCCTTCTCGCCGAAGATGGCGCGCAGCAGGCGCTCTTCTGCGGTGAGCTCGGTTTCGCCCTTCGGGGTTACCTTGCCTACCAGGACGTCGTTCGGGAACACCTCGGCGCCGATGCGGATGATGCCGTCGGCGTCCAGGTCGGAGATCATGTCCTCGGAGATGTTGGGCACCTCGCGGGTGATCTCCTCAGGTCCGAGCTTGGTGTCGCGGGCATCGATCTCGTACTCGGAGATATGGATGGAGGTAAGCAGGTCCTCTGCCACAACGCGCTCGGACACGATGATTGCGTCCTCGTAGTTGTAGCCCTCCCACGGCATGTAGGCGACCATGAGGTTCTGGCCAAGGGAGAGCTCGGCGTTGTCGCACGAGGGGCCGTCGGCCAGCACGTCGCCGGCATATACCTTGTCGCCCTTGCGGACGATGGGCTTGTGGTTCATGCAGCCCGACTGGTTGGAGCGCTGGAACTTGGGGATGAGGTACTCGTCGTACTCGCCGTCTTCGCGCTCGATGATGATGGTCTGGCCATCGACGTAGTCGACCACGCCGGCGTTCTGGGCAACCAGGACCTCGCCGGAGTCAACGGCGATGCGATGCTCGATGCCCGTGCCGACCAAGGGGGCATGGGGCTTGAGCAGCGGCACAGCCTGACGCTGCATGTTGGAGCCCATCAGTGCGCGGTTTGCGTCGTCGTGCTCGAGGAACGGGATGAGCGAGGTAGCAACAGAGGTCATCTGGCGCGGGGAAACGTCCATGTAGTCCACGCGGTCGACGGTTACTTCCTCGGGCTCGCCGAATACGCCCTTGGAGTCGCGGGTACGGCACAGCAGGCGCTGGGAGGCAACGAAGTTGCCCTCTTCGTCGGTGTAGCCGAAGATGCGCGTCTCGGGGTCGAAGCGCTCGTTCGCCTGGGCGATGGTGTGCTTCTCTTCCTCGTCTGCGGTGAGGTAGTCGACCTCGTCGGTCACCTTGCCGTCGACAACGCGACGGTACGGTGCCTCAATGAAGCCGTAGTCGTTCACGCGGGCAAAGGTTGCCAGCGAGCCGATAAGGCCGATGTTCGGACCTTCAGGGGTCTCGATCGGGCACATGCGGCTGTAGTGCGAGTTATGGACGTCGCGAACCTCGAAGCCGGCGCGCTCACGCGAGAGGCCGCCAGGGCCCAGAGCGGAAAGACGGCGCTTGTGCGTTACGCCGGCGGCGATGTTGGACTGGTCCATGAACTGGGACAGCTGGGAAGAACCGAAGAACTCCTTGATGGCTGCCACGATGGGGCGGATGTTCACCAGGGACTGCGGCGTGATGTCGTCAGGCTCCTGCATGCTCATGCGCTCGCGCACGACGCGCTCCATACGGGAGAGGCCGATGCGGAACTGGTTCTGGATCAGCTCGCCGACCGTGCGGATGCGGCGGTTGCCGAAGTGGTCGATGTCGTCTACCTGTACACCCTCGGCGCCATCATGGAGGCCCACGATGTAGCGCATGGTTGCGATGATGTCTTCCTGCGTGAGGGTGGAGGCGTCGTTTTCGGCATCGAAGCCAAGCTTCTTGTTGATCTTGTAGCGACCGACCTTCGCCAGGTCATAGCGCTGCGGGTTGAAGAACAAGCCGTCGAGCAGCGTGCGGGCGGAGTCGATCGTAGGGGGCTCGCCGGGACGGAAGCGACGGTACAGCTCGATGAGCGACTCCTCCTTGGTGGTGGCGGGGTCGCGGTCGAGGGTGCGGATCACCATCTCGGAGTCACCGAGCACCTCGATGATCTCCTCGCGGGTCTCGGCGATGCCGAGGGCGCGAAGAAGAAGCGTTGCGGGCTGCTTGCGCTTGCGGTCGATGCGGACCGAAAGGATGTCGCGCTTGTCCGTCTCGAACTCGAGCCATGCACCGCGGGAAGGGATGACCTTCGCGTTGTAGATGGTCTTGTCGGACGTCTTGTCGCGCTCGGACGAGAAGTAGACGCCGGGGCTGCGCACCAACTGGGACACAACAACACGCTCGGTGCCGTTGATGATGAAGGTGCCGCGCGGGGTCATGAGCGGGAAGTCTCCCATGAAGACGTCCTGCTCCTTGATCTCGCCCGTTTCACGATTGATGAAGCGGATCTCTGCGAAGAGCGGTGCCTGGTACGACACATCGCGCTCTTTGCATTCGTCTACGCTGTACTTCGGCTCGCCGAATTCATGCTTGCCGAACTCAACACACATATCCTTGGTGTTGGATTCGATGGGGCTGATGTCTGCGAACGCATTCGTCAGACCATCTTCCATGAACTTCTTGAAGCTCTCCGTCTGGATGGCGATAAGATTGGGCACATCCATGACGGCAGGGATCTTCGCGAAGCTGCGACGAGTCCTATAACGGCTGGTGGAATCGGGGTTTTTAGACTGAACCACGAGTCATTTCCTCCTTCGTTGCAACCGGTTGATTTGCAAAAAGACACAATCTAATAAAATACTTTCCCCTACCCTCGCCGTCAAGGGAAAATTTCTTGAACTATGAGTTTAATGTGTTGATTCAGAAACAAAGAAGCCGCTCCATTTCGGAACGGCTTCTTAGGGTTTGCGGGCTATTTCAGCTATAGCCTACTGGAAATCGTAGAGGTCCTTGGTGGCCACCTTGAAGTCCTCGTAGACCTCGGCGGCGATCGCGTCGTCGAGCACAAGTTCGAACGCAGACGGTTGGCCTTCCTCGTCGAACTCGGTTACCTCAAGGATAGTAACCTCGCCCGATCCGCCGGCCTCTTCCCCGTCCGCGATGGCATAGAAGAAACCATAGCGGCGGTCGTTGTGGATGATCAGTCCCAGGAACTCGAGATTGACGGTATCGCCCGACTCATCCTGGAACGTGAATACGGTGCCCTCTTCTACCGGCGGGGCGAAATTCGGTGCACTGCCTTCTCTCATTATTTCTTCTTCCTCCTGTAGTGGATGGGCTCGCTCTTCGCGGGCTTCTTGCTCTTCGGCTTCGAAGCGGCTTCTTTGCTGTTCTTGGCGGTCTCGGCCTCGTTGGCCTCAGTCTCGACAGCAGCAACGGGAGCGGTGGCAACCGCAGCGCCATCGGCAGCGGGAAGCAGCGGGGTGGAAGCGAAGGTGAAGCGCGTGATGGCGGTTCCGTACTTCTTCGTAAGCTTGGCGTTCTTCGGCTCGCGCGACTTCCACATGGCGAACAGCGGGGTTGCCACACCGATGGAAGAGTATGCGCCGGCAATCAGGCCGACCGACATGGCGAACGCGAAGTCCTTCAGCGTCTCGCCGCCGAACAGCAGCATGCCCAGAACCGGAACGAACGAGGTGACGGTGGTGTTCACCGAGCGGATGAACACCTGGTTCAGCGAATGGTTCGCCATGGACATGAACGTCCACTTTGCCTCGGAGTTCTTCATGTTGTCGCTGATGCGGTGGAACACGACGACCGTGTCGTAGAGCGAGTAACCCAGGATGGTGAGCAACGCTGCGATGGTGTTGGGTGTTACCTCGCGGCCAACGAGGGCGTACACACCCACCACGATGATGAGGTCGTGCAACAGGGCAACAACGGCGATGATGCCCATCTTGTACTCGAAGCGGATGGCGATGTAGGCGATGATCAGCAGGAGCGAAACAGCGAACGCGATGGCAGAAGACTCGATAACGCTCTGACCCCAGTCAGGGCCGACCGTGGAAACCTCATAGCTGTCGGTGCTCAAGTTAAGCGAGGAGACAACGCTGTTGGCCAAGGCACTTGCCTCCTCAGCCGAAGTGGTGCCGGTACGAACCAGGAAGCCCTCGGAGCCGTTGGAGGTGGTGGTTTGGACAACCGCATCCGGCT
>CAVFYB010000015.1:12791-26768 GCA_963626845.1 Bacteroidaceae bacterium
CCAATACCAGAATGGACGAGTCGGCCGCCATACCGATGGTAAGCACGATGCCGGCAATGCCCGCCAAGGAAAGGGAGAACAGGCCGAACGCCGAAAGCGTTGCAAGCAAGCCCAGGTAGAACACGGCGAACACGCCCATAGCAGCAGCGGTAAGAAGGCCAAGGCCATGGTAGAAGCACAGCAGATAGAGCATTACCAGCACCAGGCCAAGGATGGCGACGATAAGGCCGCTGTACAGGGCATCCTGGCCGAGCGTCGGGCCAACGACCTGGCTCTGCTCGTAGTGGAAGCTTACCGGCAGCGAGCCGGACTCGAGAACGGTCTGCAGCGACTGGGCTTCCTCGAGCGTGTAGTTGCCGGTGATGGAAACCTGACCGCCGGTGATCTCAGACTGCACCGCGGGGGCAGACTGGATCTGGTTGTCCAGGATGATGACGATTTGGCCGTTGTCGGGGGCAAGATCGCGCGTAGCCTCGGCAAATGCCTGGGTGCCTGCGGAGTCGAGGGTGATGTTCACCGAATAGTATTGACTAGTGTCGGACGCCTTGTCCACCGTGACGCGCGTGATGTTCTCGCCGGTGATCAGTGGGGTGTAGGTGCCCGAGGTCACGGTGCGGTACGTGGTCTGGCCGGTCTTGAAGGAGTTGCCGAAGTCGTCGGTAACGGTGCTCTGCTGGATGTACGTTCCGTTGGTAATGGCCGTCTGGTCGCTTTCATTGGTAAACGAATCGGCGCGGGCGAACTCTAGCTTACCGGTTTTGCCGATGGTGCTCAGGGCCTTTTCCGTATCGGTTGCGCCAGGGATCTGGACCAGGATCTGGTCGTTGCCCTGAACCGCTACGGTGGCCTCGGACGCGCCAAGGGCGTTAACGCGCGACTCGATGATGGAGCGGGACTTCTCCATGTCTTCCTTGGTGACGTCCTCGCCATCGGTGCTTTGCGCCGAAAGGACAACCGAAAGGCCACCCTGGATATCCAAGCCCTGATTGATCTTCTCGTTCGGGGGCGTGAACATGAACACCGAACCGATAACGATAAGGGTGGTGACAACGAGCAGCCAAACGTTACGGCGGTTGCGATTGCCTCCCGTCAGCTTCGCTCGGTCTTTCTGTCGCTGGGCAGTATGCTTCTTAGCCGCCTTTTCGCGTTCCTTGCGGCGCTTCTCGCGCTCTTTAGCGCGCTTCTTCTGCTCAGGTGTGAGCTTTACAGCCTCCTTGGAAGCTCCCTTGCCCTTCCCTTCCTCTTTATTAGGTTCGTCAGCCATGCTGTTCCCTCTTGGTTTGAATGCGGCTTTGGCTCACGAGAGAAAACGTCGCGACACCGCATAATTAACTACTATTACTTCCAAAATAAGCACTTTACCGCACGAAAGCCCCCGCAGAAAGCAAAACCGCACCCCTCTACCGTCTCTGCAAAGAATTACCAACTCGCAGGTAAGACCGAAATCCTCAATCGCCGCTTTTCAACATCCTTCTCAGCAACCAGCAGAACACCTTCAGCTCAAGCCTCAACGTGATTCTTGAAACGTCGAACGAAGCCTTTCGCCACACACAAAAAAGAGCCCGGGCGAACCCGGGCTCTTTAAGCGATCGTATGTGCGGCTAAGCCGAAGTGCCTAGTGCTTGTCGACCGAGTGATCCTCGCCGACGATGACGTGACGATTGGGATCGTATACCAGGCCGCCGTGCTCCTTGCCGAAGAACATGAGGTTGGCGTTTGCCGTACCCTCGATGAAAACAAGGTAGCCATGCAGCATGGTGAAGATGATGAACACGAACATCATGAAGTAGTGGATGATGCGCATGCTCATTGCGCCGCCGACCAGGGAAGTGCCAGCTGCGAAGAAAGTCCACTCGGAAGTGGGGATCCACAGGCAGAAGCCAGTGTAAGCCATGATCAGGATCAGAATGGAAACTGCCAGGTAGGAAAGCTTCTGAGGAACACCGAGCTTAGCAGACAGCGGATGGTCCTTCTTCAGGAACAGGTAGTACTTGATCCAAGCGCCAAGCTGATGCTTGTTGTCTTCCTGGGGAAGCCAGGTCTTGAAGTCGCGTACACGGTTGCGGGTACCGCCGGTAGGAGCGGAGGTAACAAGGAATGCCAGCACGATGCGGACGATGCAGTTCACGAGAAGAACGATGCCGCAGAACACGTGCAGACCGCGTGCCACGCCGGTGAGCGCTGCCCAGAACGGGAAGTGGATCAGGAAGCCGGAGAAGATCAGCAGAACCATGCAGGTAAGGTTGATCCAGTGGGTGATACGCATCGGCAGAGGATGCGCCTCACGGTAGTGTGCCAAATGTGCCATTTACTTCACCCCCCAAGGGCTGGTTACGGTTTCGAAATGCTTGCCGGTAGAAGGCTCGGTCACATGCACGGCGCAAGCGGTGCAGGGGTCGAAGCTGTGAACCGTGCGGAGAGCGTTGATAGGCATGTCAACATCCTCGACAGGACAGCCGATAAGGGCCTGCTCCATAGGACCAGGAACGCCGTCGGCGTTGCGAGGGGCGATGTTCCAGGTGGTGGGGATGATGATCTGGTAATCGGTGATCTTGCCGTTGTCAACCTTCTCGGTGTGCAGAAGGGCGCCACGAGGTGCCTCCCACAGGCCAAGGCCCTGACCGGTAATGGTCTCAGGCTCGCGGAAGTACTCGGAGTCGCCTTCCTTGACAGCTGCGATGAGCTCGTCCACCCACTCGACCATCAGTTCGGCGATGTAGAGCGTCTCGCAGTTGCGGCCGGCAACACGGCCGAGCGTGGACTGGAGCTGCGGGAGCTGCAGGCCCAGGTCGCCGAGCAGGCCGTCGACGGAGGATTTGATGGACTTGTTGCCGCGCAGGTAAGCAGCCAGAACACGGGAGAACGGACCGGCTTCCATGCACTTGCCGTCGTAGGAAGGAGCCTTCGACCAGGTGTAGCGGTCGTTGATCTCGCCGATCTCGTGACCGTTCTCCTCGCGCAGGGTGCCGGACTTGTAGTACTCGGTGTACTCAGGCTCGGTAACGCCTTCGCGCGGGTCAAGGTCGGAATCGCCCTTGTACCAGGAGTGACCGATGTACTCCTTGATGTAGTCGGGGTTGACCTCGGAAAGCTCAAGATTCTCATTGATGATGCCGGAGGGCAGGTAGCGGTTGGAGAGCTCGAAGGAAGGATCCTCGAAAACGCCCCAAGCAACGTAGCGGCCGCAGCCCTTGCCGAAGCCGAGCGCATCCGTGTAGTAAGGAGCGATGGCCTTGGTGTCGGGGATGATGGTGGTCTTGATCCAGTCGCGCAGCTCGCGAACGAGGGACCACAGATCGTCGAGCTTCTCCTCGGTGGGAACGAAGGAGGTGCCGCCAGGGACGATGGTCATGACGTGGGGCATCTTGCCGCCGAGCAGAGCGCAGATCTCGGAAGCCTTCGACTGCATGGTGAGGGCCTCGATGTAGTGCGCGGTAGCGATGAGGTCGAGCTCGGCAGGGAGCTTGAACTCGGTGTCGGACTGGCCGTTCTTCCACCAGTTGCCGGAGAAGATGGACATCTGGCCGTTCTCAGCGAACTTGGTAAGGCGCTCGGCGAGTGCCTTCAGGTCGGACTGGCAGCCGGTGCCGGCGGCCTCGATCAGGTCGTAGGCGCTGCCGATGTTGGCCTTCAGTGCGTTCAAGGGGTTTACGTAGTCGAGCGCAGCCAGGGTGTAGAACCACAGGATATGGCTGTGCAGGAACTGTGCGCCCTCGATGAGGTTGCGGATGATACGGGCATTGTTGGAAATGGTGATGCCGTATGCACGCTCAGCCGCGATGGTGGAAGCGTGGGAGTGGGAAACGGGGCAAACGCCGCAGATGCGCTGCACGATGTGGGCAGCATCTTCGGGGGTGCGGTTCTGAACCACGAGCTCCATGCCGCGGAAGCAGCCACCGGATACCCAAGCGTTGGTTACAACGCCGTTCTCAACCTCCATCTCTGCGCGGAGATGACCCTCGATACGGGTAATGGGATCGATTACGGAACGAGCCATTGCTTACTTGCCTCCCTTCAGAACTTCTTCGTCATACTGGCCGATGGACTGCTCAGGATGCTTTGCGTCCCAAGCACGGATCGGCTCGAAGTCGGCGCCGCCGTCGGTGCGGCCCATGGCCTTCATGCCGAAGCCGTGGATAACCAGGGCAGCGGCAACAACGCCGGTAACCGTCCAGGCGATTGCCTCAGGCTGAACCGAAAGGCCGCCGATGCGCAGGTCGCGGAAGCGGGCGCGGAACGGAGCGTTGGTCTCGACCCAGTTCTCGCCGGGATCGTTCGGGTTGGCCGTGCAGCAGCCGATGCAGGGGCCGCCGGCAGCGACGCACCAGGAGCGACGGTGGTTCCAGCGGACAACGCCGCAGTTCGCCTTGGTCTGAGGACCGCGGCAGCCCATGGGGTACAGGCAGTAGCCCTTTGCCTCTTCCTCGGTGCCGAAGGCGTAGACGAACTCGCCGTTCTCGAAGTGGCCGCGACGCTCGCAGTTGTCATGGATGGTCTCGTTGAAGATGACCTTGGGCTTGTTGTCGGCAGTGAGCTCAGGCAGCTTGCCCACCAGGATGGCATCGACCAGAACGGCCTCGAGCCACTCGGGGTTTGCGGGGCAGCCGGGGATGTTGACTACCGGGGTGTCGATGCCCTGCTTCTTCAGGTACTGCTGAACGCCCAGAGCGCCGGACGTGTTGGGGTTGGCGCCCATCCAGCCACCGTTCACTGCGCAGGAGCCCAGTGCCACAACGGCGTTCGCGTTCTTAGCTGCATGGATCAGATGCTCGGTGCCGGGCTCGTTCGCCACGCGAAGTGCCTGGCCGCCCCAGCCTTCCAGAACCGCACCCTCATAAATAAGGATGTAGTTGCCGGCCTCGATCGTCTGTGCCTTGGCTTCTTCCATCGACCAACCTGCAGCAGCAGAAAGGGTTTCGCAGTAGTTCAGGGAAACCATTTCCAACACTACGGTTGCCGGGTCGGGAGCGTCCACCTGTGCGAACGATTCCGTACAGCCGGTGCAAGATGCGCCCTCGATCCAGATTGCAGGATACAGGCCGCCAGATTCTGCGCCGATAACGGAATCCTCGATCGCCTTTGCGACGCGAGGAGCTGCGAGCTCGGACAAGCCTGCAGCCACGGCAAGAGAGCCACAGAGCTTCATGAAGCTACGACGGGAAACGCCACGCGCCTCCAGCTTGCTCAGAAACTCCGGACTGATAGCCTCTGTTACCATTGCACACCTCCTTTAAGGGTGTCTTTGTCCTATAAAACTTCTGTTGCATATTCTCAACGATTTCTTCGCGAAAATGACTGGTTAATTGCCGAATATCGAGTAATTCCCGCCAGTGGTCAGAAAATGTTACGTGCTGTTTTTGCGGTAACACACTTTTTCTTCATTTTTCAGTGAAAGCCCTTTGAATCAGCTTTGGTTTTAGACAAATAGGTTAATCTGACCATTCATTTTCGAATTCGTTACCGTCCCGTTTCCGCCAACGGCAGTGCGCATCACCACTCTATCTTCAAATAATGGTCATATTCGACCGTTCGTCCTATCGGATTTTTCGGCTTTTGTTTTTTCATATCCCCACAGTTTTTAAATTATGTCCATCTGTTTTTGGCGCTTCCGATGACGCATGCGGGGGTTTTGCAGGGGCTGCGAGCGGCTTCCTGCAACCGCTGTGCGAAGGCGGTATCATTGGGCGCAAACATCTTCAGGAAAGGACGCTTCATGCCCACCGCAACCATTGCATACCTCGGCCCACAGGGAACCTATTCCGACGAGGCGGCCCGTCTGTTCGCCGCAAAGATGGGATGCAACGACGCGGAGTTCGTGGAGTGCCCTTCGTTTAACGAGGTGCACGAGGCGGTAGACCGCGGTCGGTGCGAGTTCGGCGTGATGCCCATCGAGAACTCGCTTGAGGGCGTGGTCACCGCAACGCTCGACACCCTGGCATTCAAGGGCGGCGTGAACATCATGGGTTCTACCGTGCTCGACATCCATCATTACCTGATGGTGCACCCCGAGTCCTCCATCGATCAGATCGAAACCATTGCCAGCCATCCTCAGGCGCTTGCCCAGTGCCGCCGCTGGCTGGACGCCCACTTCCCCGCCGTGCCGCGCTTGGCGGTTTCCTCTACCGCAGAAGGCGCGCGCAAGGCATCGGACGATAAGACAGTCGCCGGCATCTCCAGCAAGTTCGCCAGCGAGCTGTTCGCGTGCAAGGTGGTAGAAGAGGGCATCGAAGATCACTACGGAAACCAGACGCGCTTCGTGCTCATCGCCCGCCAGGGCCACGAGCCCGTGCTTCGTAGCGAGCGCATGAAGACGACGCTCGCCCTTTCGCTCGCCGAAGACAAGCCTGGCTCTCTGCTGATGATCCTTTCCGAGCTGAACTACGCGAACGTGAACATCACCATGATCCAGTCGCGCCCAACCAAACAGGGTATGGGCGACTACCTGTTCTTCCTGGACATCGAGGGCACGCCGGACGACCCAGCCATCAAGACGGCGCTCGACTGCCTGCGCCTGAAGCTGCGCGAAGTGAAGGTGCTTGGCTCCTACCCCGCCGAGTAGCGCGCCAACCCACAGCGCCATTCGGCGCACAAGGCCCTAGACGCAACTGCGCCCCGGCTGTTACCGCCAGATGCGGTAACAGCCGGGGCGCTTTCGTTTGTGTAAACCTAATTGGCGCAATACCTTTCGCCTTCTTTGGCGAAGAACCCTTCTTTCACCAGGTCCTCGGCAATGGAGCGGGTAAGTTCTAGCTCGGGTTCGGGCCGACCATGGGCGGCCTCGAATTCGACAAGGGCTTCCTGCAAACCGTCAAGGGCAACGCTGCGCTGCGCTAGCACCACACGAACCAGCTCCGCTCGCTTCTGGCGGCGCGATCCTTCGAACGTGCTTTGGCGAGAATGATGCTTCGAGCGCCTGCTGGGGTTGGGCACCGTGGACTTCAAGAAGCTGCCGTAATCGAGCAAGGCGTAATACCACCCCCTGGGGTCATCCAAGCTGCACGTGCGCTCTACATGATGGACTATCTCCCTGTCGGAAACCTGGTCCCTTTCGGGGAACAACTCGTGCAGGAACACCGTTCGCACATTGGTTTCCAGGTATACCCCTGGCTCGTTGTAGGCGAAGGCGCGGACGCCGCCCGCCGTGGCAGGCCCGATGCCGGGAAGGGCAAGCAGGTCTTCCAACGAACGCGGCAGAACGCCACCATGGTCTTGGGAGCAAACCTCCGCGCAACGCTTCAGCGCAAGGGCGCGGCGGTTGTAGCCCAAACCCTGCCACATCTCCAGCACCAAAGAGGTTTCAGCGCTTGCAAGCGCATCGATGGTGGGAAACAGGTCCAAGAACCGCTCCCAATACCTCTGTACACGCACCACTTGGGTTTGCTGGAGCATGATCTCGGAGAGCATGACCGCATACGGGTCGCGCGTGTTGCGCCAAGGGAGATCGCGGTACAGACGCTCCCCTTCTTCCCAAACCTTGGAAACGAGCGCCTTTTCCTGCCCCGTAAGGTCACCCGAACAGGTACGGCCACCGCTCACTGGCATCGGGCTGCACCTAACGCTCTGGCCGCGGCCGGATAGAAGCCGGCAGGCAAACCCATGGCGGAAACAGGCTTGGCCCAAAATGCCGCCATGAAGGGCTAACCCTTCAGCAGATCGTCGAAATCGGACGTTTCCCGACGAAGTTCGGCCACCGCGATGTCTTCCATGGTTTGGTACTCATGGGAATCAAGCGGCTGGAAGCTGGCAAGGCGTGCCATCACATCGTCGGAGGGAACGGCGCAGAACTTGCCCTTCGCCACGCTGTTGCGATACGCCTCTTCCACTGCCTCGTTGGCCACCATGAGGATCTCGAAACGCGAAAGGGTGTGCGAGAACTCCACCATGCGCGAAACGTCAAGGCCGCGGGTAGAAGGATGCTGCGACTGCACCTCGCGCCAAATGGCACGGCGCTCTTCGGTGTTGGGAAGCTTGACATCGATCATGCGGTAGGGGCCGATAAGCTCCCAGAAGAACGGGTCGATATCCTTGGGTTCAGCAGCCGATATCAGAACAGTTGCCTCGGGACTGTCGAGCGCGGCCTGGATAAGGGCAAGCGCCTCGCGCGCACCGCGGGAAAGCTGCATCTGGATAAGCCCCTGCACGGCAGATTCAGGCGTGGAGGTATCCACCGCAGGGAAATCCCAAAGGTCAAGGTCTTCCAAGATAACCGTAGTGGGCTCGTCGAATCCCGTGCGCTGCAAACCCTGCAGACGCGGCTTGAAATCGGGCGATGCCATAACGCAGAGAACCACCTGCCCCTGGGCATTGTGGTCAAGGCGCATGCGCACAGCAGGCATGTCGAGTTCGCCGGCAGTGGCGACCATGAAGTAGTTGGCGTCTTCGCGCGCGGGGCAGCGGAACATAAGCGTTCCCACACCCGGCATGCCGGAAAGACCGTGGCGACGGTTAAGCATCTCTAGAAACTTGGCAAACTCGGGGTCGCGGGAACGGCCGATGCCCATCTCGTTCATAACGCAGATAACGCCGTCGAAGCCCACCAGATTGCGGTAATCGAGCCTCTGCTCGGGCGCTGCCTCCGATTTCGAGGGGGCGAACTGACCAAGGAAGGCGGAAAGGCCCGGCAGATTTGGCAGCTGCATCTGGGACGCATCGGCACCCGACTCGTCCTTGGAAGCATCACTTTCAGCGGCAGGCTGCGGTGCGGGGGCCGGAGCCGGAGCCGGCGCAGAAGCGGGAGCAGGCGTCTCGCTTTCCTGGAATTCGCACAACACATCGGGGGCGGCATCGAGCAGGTCCTGGTTCACCATGTCGGCCATGTCTTCAATCGCCTCACGGTCGAAGCCGTACTCCTCGAGCTTATCGAAGGCCAAGCGTTGAAGCTCGTCGGCGTGCTCGGTAACCTCTTCGGCGTTCCAGTAGGGCTCGAGCTTCTCGAAGATGTATTCAGCGAGGGAACGCTGCTTCGTGCGCAGCGCAAGATCCCACGCCTTGCCCATTCCCTTGAGCACCTCTTCGCTGGGAACAAGGTTCTCGCTCAAGGCACGCTCGTAGGCAGCGAGGTAGAGATGGATGCCAAGGATGTTGTCGCCCTGCTCCACCGCCAAGGCGGCACGGTTCAGGTACGCCTGGGACGAATTGGAACGGCTATCCTGGGACGGGGCGTTGCCGAAAGAGGATCCTTCGCTCATCGTGGTGCACCTCCTAGGCACATTGACTCCTACCGAAGGGGAATCTCACTTGCTTATAACAGCTGATTTTATAGTGCTCCATCCCGCACTGCAAAACCAGCACAGCAGCTTTCGCCAAAATCCCATAGCGCTCCGTAAGCGGCAACGCTACGCAGGCTAGTGCGCCGACGCTAGTTCCAGTCGAGGGTTTTCCAGCCGCTCTCGGCGGCAGTGCGGCGCAGCGGACGGTCGGGGCAGACAGCATACGCTTGCTGTGCTGCGCCGAGCAGAGCGCGATCGGAATGATGGTCGCCGTAAGCATGGGTAAGCACCCAGCCACCAACCCCATAGCGCTCGTTTGCGCATTGAGTTAAAAGCGCAAGCTTCTGGCTTCCCTCCACCGGAAGCCCCTCAACCTTGCGCGTGTAGAGGCCGTTGGAATCGGTTGCCATACGGGTGGAGATGGCATGTGTGAAGCCGTGGTGCTCCATAGCCTCTAGAACAATGGGCTCGAATGTCGCAGAGACGACCCAGACCTCCCTGCCTTCTTCGCGGTGCTTGCGGATCTCGGCATCAGCCTGGGCGCGGAAGATGCGCTCAAGGCGCTCGTTGTAGAAACGGTGCAGATACGCATCCACCTCTTCACGGGCTTTGCCCTCGAACGCAGTGAATACCGCACCGCGAACCCAGCTCTCGTTCTGGGGAAGACGGAACTTGTACGCAAGACCCCAGAGGCCGATCTTCAGGGAGATGCCCTTGCCCAGAAGCCCCTGCTTCATCAAAGAGGTAACCAGGATAACCGGCGAGTTGCCCGAGATGCAGGTTCCATCGAAATCGAATACCGCAATTTCCACAGGCTTGTTATGAGGAGCTTCCCCCATCTCCGCATTCCTCCCAGTAGGCTTCTGAACAGTAGTGCCACTATACCGCATGCGCAACTTAGGCGATGCGGCGCAAAACCGAAGGCTGAGCCTTCGGGATAAACAAAAAAGGTTCGCCTTTGGCGAACCTTCTAAGTTGCTGATGGCGGGATGTACGGGACTCGAACCCGCGACCTCCGACGTGACAGGCCGGCGCTCTAACCAGCTGAGCTAACACCCCTTGCTGCGACAGCGATAGCTAGTATACAGGAAGCAGAAATCTTGGCAAGAAGAAATCTGAAAAAATTTTCTCCGTATTGTTTCCGCAGGTCAGAAGAGAACAATACGGCGAAGGAAAAGCTACAGGCGCTTGCCCTTCTTCCCACCGCCCGGCTTGGCGGCATTCCAGGCGACCTTTGCGGCATGCTTGGCAACGGGCGCTGCAGCGTCCAGGACAAACAGCGCTGCCTTCTTAGCCTTAGGGGCAACAACAGCGGCGGCAGAACGCACAGCAGGCTTGCTGGCAACCTCTTCTGCAACCTCGGCCGCCTTTCCGCCTACCTTGCCCGCCAAGGCAGCCAGGCCGGCAATGTCGCCACCGCCCTCGAAGTACTCGATGGCTGCGCGGCCGATGGCTTGGGTTCCCACATAGCCCATGGTGCCCTTCACGGCCCAGCCCAAAACAGGGACCGCACCGGAGATCTGACGCGATACGCTACGGAAGAAAAAGCCGTTCGCCAACACTGCAGCGAGTTCCTTAACCCTGTCGGCGGAAAGCTCGTGGCCGTAGGCTGCGGCGATCTGCAAGACCATCTTCGCCTGGTTGGCGGTCATGATGGGCATATCGGCACCCGGCACGAACACCACCACACCGACACCGGCGTTCTGGAGCGAGGTGTTGCGGATGGCCTCGTAGGCCAGCGGGCGCCGCACGAAGGGATACGCAATGGAGAAAGCAAGGCGCTTCTCGGCGTCGGAGCGCACGATCCAGGTTCCGATCTTATCCGCAAGCGATTCGCGCAGCCCTTCTTCGAGGTTGCGTCCCGGCTCCAAGGAGATAAGGTCCTCGGTGGGGATAGGGAACCCTGCGGCTTCGGCGGCCTGTGCCACTGCTTCGCCATCTTCGGCTACTACCAAAACAGCAGTCCCCTGCTCCCTGAAAGCAGCTGCGATGCTGCCCACCTGCGGGCTGGAACCGGCCGCGATGACGGCAATGTCGGTATCAACCGAAGCATCGGGGGTTTGCGCGGGGAAATAACTCACCATTACGCGCGAATTGGCCGATTCGCTGTTGAAACCGCTGCGGACGAACACCTGGAACTCGCGCGAAGCCGACTCATCGATGAGGATATCGACGGAGACCGAGATCGAACAGGCTTTGTTGATGTCGATAGCCGCCGTAAGCAAGGCGGGGATATCTATAGGCAGCTTCATGGCAATGACCTTTCGCTCAGCGGCCGTTATGGACCCATACCGAGTTTATCAAACCGAGCATGATGAAGTTCACGATCATGAACGATGTTCCGTAGCTGATAAACGGCAAGGGAATGCCCGTGATAGGCATCAGGCCGCAGTCCATACCGATGTTCTCCAAGATATGGAACAGCCACATGCCCACGATGCAGATGACGATCACTGTTCCGAACAGATCGTTGGAGTTTCGCGCAACGCTGATGGCAACCACCATCAAACCGATGTAGAGGACGAGCAGCACCACGGCGCCCACGAAGCCGAACTCCTCGGCCAAGACACAGAACACGAAGTCGGTGGCGGCCTCGGGCAGGAAGCCTAGCGACGACTGGGTTGCCTGCATAAAGCCCTTGCCCAAGAAACCGCCGCTGCCGATGGCGATCTTAGCCTGCTGCAGGTTGTAGCCATCACCGGAAGTGTCGTACGTCGAGTCCATAAACACCAGCAGGCGCTTCTTCTGGTATTCCTTCAACAGCACGTCATGGCCGGCAATCTGGTCGAAGATGGGATCGAGCACAAGCACACCCACCACCAGAACCACCATCACGCCGATGGTGCCCAAGAGGAAGCGCCAGTTAGCACCGCCCATGATAAGGGCGAAAGCGCCTATCATCAGGTACACCAGGCCGGTGCCCAAGTCGGGCTGCATCATAACGCAGACGAAGGGGACCGCCATGATGAGCAGCGCCTTCAGGTACTCGCGCAGGTCGTCCATGCGCCCGCCGTAGCGGGAAACCACCGATGCCGCCAGCAGGACCACCGTCACCTTGGCGAATTCGCCCGGTTGCAACTGAATGCCCACGTTGATCCACGATCTGCCGCCATTGACCTCCACGCCGATGCCCGGCAACAGCGGGGAAAGCAGCAGCACGACGTTTATCACCAGGAACACCACGGTGTACCCGGAAAGCACATGGTAGTCCAGGCGGCTCACCAGGGCCGCAAGCACAAGGCCGATGGCAACGCCGGAAAGCTGCCTGGCGAAGCTGTAGTCCGAATCGGTGGCGGTAACCGAGAACTGGACCACCAAGCCGTACAGGACGAGCAGCGCGGCGAAGGCGATGAAGGGGAAGTTCAGGTACTTGAACCTTCGCGGCTTCGTTGCCCTGGCAACGGCGGGGTCTTGCCCCCTCAGCGAACTGATCTCATTCATTTGAGGCACTGCCGCTCACCGCCGTTCCGCTGATTACCGTCATTTCCTCTTCAAAGCTGCCCGCCGACGACTGGATGGCTGCATCCATAACTTGGATGGCAACAGGCGCGCCTACCGTGCCGCCCGAGCCGCCTTCCTCAACGCAGACGGTAAGGGCGAATTGCGGATCTTCGTACGGGGCGTACATAGAGAACCACGCCATATCTTCCTTACCAGCAACCTCTGCCGTACCGGTTTTGGAAGCAGAGCTCCATGAATATCCGGAAAGAGCGGAAGAAATGCTGGAATTCTCAGTGGATACACCGTGCAGGGCGTCGCGGATGATTTTATAGTTCGCCTCGGTCACATCGGGCTTTGCGTCTTCCACAACGTCGAAGCTCAGCACCGTGTCGCCCAGGGAATTGCGCGCTTCCTTCAGCAAATGAGGGCGCATGAGCCTACCCGTGGCAACGGCGGCATACGCACGTGCCACCTGGATCGGCGTAACCAGGACGTAGCCCTGGCCGATAACCATGTTCGAGTAGTCGCCCGGAAGCCACTGGGCTTCCTCGGGCACATCCTTGAAGTACTCCTTCTTCCAGGCCGGCGTGGGGATACGGCCCGTCGACTCGCCTGCAAGGTCAACCTTGGTAGCAGCCGAGTAGCCGAACTCCTTGATGAAGTCCTGCATAGCCTCCTCGCCAATGGAGGCACGCGCATCGTAGAAACTCTTCGCAATCTCGTAGAACACCACGTCGCAGGAAACCACGATACCCTGACGCAGACCAAGCCAGCCATGACCCGATTTCTGCCAACACTTCTGGGCATATTCGGTGCCGAAGCCCGTCCATGTGCCCTGGCAATCCCACGATTTGTTGCTGTCGGCGAACCCGTAGGTCAAGCCGGCCAGGCCCGTGAAGGCCTTGAAGCAAGATGCCGCAGGATAGGTACCAGCAATAGTGCGGTTCATAAGCGGGTAATGCGATTCTTCGGTTTGGTAGGAATCCCAGGCGTCTTGCGAGATACCCCCGATGAAGTGCTCGGGCTCGTAGGTGGGGTAGCTGGCCATGGCCACGATGCCGCCTGTCTTCACGTCGATGCACACGCAGGAAGCAGCGGTGCCGGTGCCGTTCTGCACCGCATCAGCCAAAAGGCGGTCGGCAACATGCTGCACCTTCGCATCGATGGTCAGGTACACGTCGTTGCCCTTAGTGGGATCGGTCTCCCCCACCACCTGCTGGATAACACCCGAAGCATTGGTTACCAGCACGCGCTGCCCATGGTCGCCCGCAAGCAGGGAATCGTAGGTCTGCTCGATGCCGCTCTTGCCCACCGCATCGCCCGATTG
>CAVFYB010000016.1:0-6542 GCA_963626845.1 Bacteroidaceae bacterium
CATGCTCTCGATGCGGTTCTCGGTTTCCACCAGAACGCGGCCGGCAACCGAAAGCGGCCGGTCGAACCAGGTGTAGTCGATCATGCCGCCGTAGGCTTCCACGTTCAGGCGCGCGTACGGCCCCGGCCCCTCGAGCGACGGGTTGGCCTTCAGCTTGAAGGTGGGCGAATCGGAGTGCGAGGCGGCGATCTGGAAATGGCAGCACGCGGGGCGCACGTCGCTTCCCACCTTGAACGCAATGACGCTGGAGCCGTTGCGCACCGTGTAGTACGAACCGCCCGGCTCGCATTCCCAGTGGCGCACTTCAGGCAGGTAGACGAAGCCCGCCTCATCGAGGCGGCGGCGAATGGCTGCCACGGTGTGGAACATGCTGGGGCTTTCGCCGATGAAGCCGAGCAGGCCCTGTGCCGCATCGCACTCTTCGAACGTCAAGCCGTCAACCATAGAAGCAGCCATAGCCCTGCCCTTTCACTTCAGCGGATACCGATAGCGCAAGTGTAGCGCCTCGGGAATGGAAAAGCCCGTGGCCAACCAAAGCCGCCCCTTCCCCAAGCACGGGAAAAGACCGCTCGGTTGGGCACGGGCAGTGCATTAGAACCAACCGGTATACGTTTTCTGCAGCACCGCGCCGGCAACCCAGTTCGCAAGCGTGATGAAGTCGAACACCGGCAACCCGGTTGCCTTCTGGATGGCAGCGGCATACGGCGGAAGGTCGCTGCATTCCAGCAGGATGGCCTTCACCTCGGGGTGCTCGGAGCACAGGCCCCGCGCCAGGGTGCACAGGTCATCGGTGAGCTTGCCGTTGTCAAGCTCGTGGTGGCCCCAACGGATGGGCGCGAAGCTTTCCAGGTCGCCCACGTTCTGCACCACCAGGCGGCTGGTGTCGCTGCCCACGTTCGCCAACAGCTCGTCGTTCAAGCTGGAGCCGTCCGCGCAGAACACGGCGATGGAGCCTTCCTGGGCAAACCCCGCCTTGATAACGGGAAGCTGGCACAGGCTGCTCATGAACACGGGCACGTCCACCGCAGCGGCAACGTCGCGCTGGAAATGGGCGAAGTACCCGCACGCGCCGATGATGGCGCGCACGCCCTGCGCCTCCAGCTTCCGTGCGGCATCGATAACCATCTGCTTGATGGCCGGGTCGCCCGCGAACAGCTGCTCGATCTCGAAGTCGACCACCTCGTAGCACACGGGATAGTCGAACGTGCACGCATTGGCAACGTTGCCGGGGAGCTTCGGGTAGTCGAGCTTCACGGCGATGATGCCCAGCACCTGCCCCGAGAAAGAACGGGGCGGAAGCCCGTGGGTGCCACGGACCTCCGCTTCCGTCTCAAGCGCGCCGTATGCGCCCTTCCAGTTGCCCATCTACTCGCCCTCTGCGGGGGTGTAGTCGCCTTCGCGCAGGTAGGCCTGCATCTGCTCCTTGGTCATGTGGCCGATGCCCAGCTCTTCCAGGGTAAGGCCGCTCTCGAAGAAGTTGGTCTTGTTCATAACGCCGCCGAGCACGATCATCGAGTCGATGATGGGCGTGGGCACGCCGAACTTCTTGCCCAGCTCATGGTACACATGGCAGCCCACCGGCACGTCTTCGGTGACGTAGCGGTTCTTGATGGAGAACGGGCCGGTGGCGAAGCCTACCTCCCACTGCTCCTCGAACGGCACGTTGCAGCCTTCGCCCATGTACTCTTCGCCCAGGACGCTGGTGCGCTGGTAGAACACTTCCTTCTTGAAGGGCTGGATGCCAACGCCCATGGCCTCTGCCAGGGCGATCTCCTCGTTGTAGAACTGGTACTGCACCTCGGAGATGGAGGGGCAGAACGAATGCGAGTAGATGGAGTAGTCGTGGATGTTCTTGTCCAGAACCGTGCCGAAGTTCTCCATCGTGGAAACGCCCAGAACCGTGCCGGGAACATGGATGACCGGGTTCACGTTGGAGAAGCCGATGTCCATGACGGTGTCGCCGCAAACCGCGCCGTCGCCCTCGGTGATGGCGTCGAAGCAGCCCAGCGCCTTGGAGCTCTCCACGAAGTCCTCGGTGTCCTTCGCGGGCAGGGCGGCGCCGCGCAGCGTGATGGCGCGGTACACCAGCGAGCACGTGGGCTTGGCAACGCCGCCCTCGGTGTCGACGCGGGTGCCGTACGGAGCGGAAGACCAGCCGCCGATGACGACGTCCTTGGTGCAGCCCATCTCGCGCATCATCTTGCGCAGCTTAAGGCTGCCGTAGTTGTCGGGGATGATGTGGATGATCTGGCCGTCTTCCAGCACGGGGATAAGCTCGCGGAAGAACACCTCGTGCGCGATGGAGGGGATGCCCACGATGATGAGCTTGGCGCCCTTCACCGCTTCGGCCACGGAGTTGGTGGCCATGGCGAACTCGCCCTTGCCCATGCGGCGGAAACCGTACTTGGTCTGCGTTCCCGGGGCCTTGTCCTGCAGGGTGATGCCCGTGCGCATAACCGTGCCCAGCGCACCCTCGAAGAACGGGTCCAGGTCGCAGATGCGGACCTCCTGGCCGGCAAGCGCGCAATCGGCGCCGCACGTCTTGCCCACGGCACCGCCGCCGAGCACCGCGATGGGGGCCTTGCGCAATTCCTCTACGTTAACCAACTCAACAACCTCCTATTTCAATGTGCCGGCACGCGGGGCTTCGAGCGCCCGCAACCGGCATTGTTCAATACGCAAGAAAACGCCTGGGGCCGCCTTGCGAGGCGCGCTCCCAGGCGCTCTTCGAATACGGAACAAGGATACCACGCACCCCCGAATGCGCACTCACGCACCCCCGGGGCCGAACCGCTTAGCTATAGGAATCCCGGATAGCTGGTTATCTTTCCGAAGGATAGCCAACAAACCGCCTGGCAGCACCGAACCTGCGCAGCCTGGCACGGCTTTCTGCTACCATTTCCCTCACCGGAAACAGGAGGAACGAAATGGAAGCCCCGAACATCCACCGCCCCATGCGCAAACCGAACCGTCAGGTTAAAACCGCAGATCAACTGCACGCCATCGTGGAAGACTGCCATACCGTGCGCTTGGCCCTGGCAGACGAGGAAGGCGCCTTCATCGTTCCCTTGAGCTTCGGCTACGACTGGGCCGACCCGGAAACCGAGGGCAACCCCTCCCCCGAGCCGCGCCTGGCGCTGTGGGTGCATTCCGCCCCCGAAGGCCGCAAGGTCGATGTGATGAACCGCCAGCCGCGCATTGCCATCGAGATGGACGTGCAGGACGGCGTGATCAGCGGGCCGTACGCCTGCGCCTACTCGTACGCCTACCGCAGCATCATGGGAATGGGCACCGTGCATCGCATCCAAGGCGCCGAAGCGAAGCGCTACGGCCTTGCGCGCATCATGCAGCACTTGGCCCCCGGCGCCTCCACCGAATTCACCGACCAGGCGCTGGCGAAGGCCAACATCTACTGCATCGACGTGGACACCTTCACCGGAAAGCAGCGCTAGCACCGAGCCTGAGCCCCTGCGCCTGGGAAGGCGCCCCGCTCCAGGCCAGCACCCAAGCAAGCTTGCTCCCTGATGCGCCCGCGCGCATCAGTCCTCTGCCGCAACCATCCGAAACGTCCTAGCGCTTCGAGCCCTGCCTGCGGATGCCGCCTTTGCTGCCCGCCGCCTTGTTGGGGCCGCGGCCCTGCTGCTTGAAGGAAGGCTTCGGCGGCCTCGCCTTGCCCTGCGGCCCTCGGCGCTCGCCCTTGCCTTGGGGCTCGAACCCCCTTTGCCGGTTTTGGGCCTTCTGGCCGTTTCCACTCTTCCCGTCATTGCGGCCGTTTGCGCTGCGGCCCTTCGCCTTACCGCTCTTCGCGGTGCTGCCTTTCCCGGAGCCTTTCGGCCGGCCCTGACCCTTCGGCTTCCCGCTGCCATCGGGGCGCACCAGGCATTCCTTGCCGTAGCCGATAAGGTCCTCGCGGCCCGCTTGCCGCAGCGCTTCCATAACCAAGCTGCGGTTCTTGGGATTGCGGTACTGGATCAAGGCGCGCTGCATGGCCTTTTCGTGCGGCGTGCGCGGGCAGTACACTTCCTTCATTGTTCGCGGATCCACGCCGGTGAAATAGATGCAGGTTGCCACTGTGCTGGGCGTGGGGTAGAAATCCTGCACCTGCTCCGGGTTGAAGCCCATATCGCGGCAGAACTCCGCCAGCTCCACCGCCGCTTCCAGCGTGGAGCCAGGGTGCGAGCTCATCAGGTACGGGACCACGAACTGCTTCAGCCCCAGCTTCCTGTTCGCGGCATCGAAGCGGCGCACGAACTCCTGGTAGGTGTCGTTGCTCGGCTTGCCCATAACCTGAAGCACCTCGTCGCTCACATGCTCGGGCGCCAGGCGAAGCTGCCCCGAAACGTGGTGCTGCGCCAATTCGCGGATGAACTCGTCGGCATGCTTGTCCAGAAGCACGTAGTCGAAGCGCAGGCCGCTGCGCACGAACACCTTCTTCACCCCGGGAAGGGCGCGCAACTCGCGCAGCACATCCAGGTAGTCGCGGTTGTTCACCTGAAGGCTTCGGCAGGGCTTCGGCGCCAGGCAGCGCTTGCCGCGGCAGGCGCCCTTGTCCAGCTGCTTGGGACAGGCGGGCTTGCGGAAGTTCGCGGTGGGGCCGCCCACATCGTTGATATAGCCCTTGAAATCGGCGTCTTCGGTAAGCACCTTCGCCTCTTCCACCAGGCTTTCCTTGCTGCGGCTTTGGATGATGCGGCCCTGATGGAACGCCAGCGAGCAGAACGCGCACTCGCCGATGCACCCGCGGTTGCTGGTTAAGCTGAACTTCACCTCGTTGATGGCGGGGATGCCGCCGGCCGCTTCGTACATGGGGTGGTAGGCCCGCTCGTACGGCAAGCGGTACGCCGCATCGAATTCCGCGGTCGAAAGCGGGGTGCTGGGCGGGTTCTGCACCACGTACAGGTTGTCTTCAGAATAGGGCTCTACCAGGCACTTCCCGCTGAACGGATCCAGGTTGCGGTACTGCACGCGGAAGCTTTCGGCGTAGTGGAGCTTGTCTTCCCTCATGCTCTCGAAGGAGGGCAGTTCCACATAGCCGTCTGCCACTCCCTCCAGGTTGTGGGAGCGGAAGGCCGTGCCCTCGATCCACGTTATCTGGCTGATGGGGATGCCGGCGTTCAGGGCATCGGCAATCGCCACGATGGACTTCTCGCCCATACCGTAGCTGATCATGTCGGCGCCGCTGTCCAGCAGCACCGAGCGCTTCAGCTTGTCGGACCAGTAGTCGTAGTGCGCCAGCCGGCGAAGCGATGCCTCTACCCCGCCCATGACGATGGGCGTGTTCCGGTACGTGCGCCGGATCAGGTTGCCGTATACCACCGAGGCATGGTCGGGGCGCAGGCCCATCTTGCCGCCGGGGGAATAGGAATCGCGGCTGCGGTGCTTCTTGGCCACCGTGTAGTGGCACACCATGGAATCCATGTTGCCCGCGCTTACCAAGAACGCAAGGCGCGGCTCACCGAACACATCGATGCTGGCCGGGTCGTGCCAATCGGGCTGGGCGATAATGCCCACCTTGTAGCCATTTGCTTCCAGAAGGCGCGTGATGATGGCCATCCCGAACGAGGAGTGGTCCACGTACGCGTCGCCGCACACGTACACGAAGTCACACTGGTCCCAGCCGCGTTCTTCCATTTCCTTGCGCGTTACCGGCAGAAAAGCCACCATGCACCCCTTCGAAAGCCTTCAAACGCCCTAATTCTATCGGAACAGCGAAAAATGCCAGCCAAAGCGCAGTTCCCTCGAATGCACGCTTAGCCTTTCATCGCCGCAACGGTTCGCTTCACCCATGTCTTCGGCTTGGCCATGCTAATCGATCCTCTCCACATGCAGCGTTTGCCCGTCAACGGTGAACGCCACATCGTGCCCGGCGTACGCCAGATGGTAAAGGCGCTCGGGCTCATGCTTGCTTCCGGCGCGGCGGGGGTCCTGCCTTAACACCTCAAGCAACCCATCGAGTTTGGCCGGATCCACGCAATCGCGCAGCTCATCGGAGATATCGACCTCCAATTCCTCCCAAGGCGTCCGCTCGATCCAGCCACCGCTCGCATCGGGGTGGCAATCGGCGAAGGGAATGTAGGGCTTGATGTCGAAGATCGGGGTGCCGTCGCGCAGATCGGCGCCGCGCACATGGATCACGGGGCCATCCTCGCTCAACTCGATGCGCTCGAGCTCTACGCAGGTAAGCCCGATCGGGTTCGGCCTGAACGGGCTGCGCGTCGCGAAAACGCCCACGCGCTCGGCTCCCCCAAGCCGCGGCGGCCGCACCGTTGGCGACCAGCGATTCGCCGCACCATTACGCTCCATAGCGGCTGCATCTTCAGCGATATCGTCCGCGGTTCCGCCTGGCGCTCCATTCTGGAACTGCCAAAGCAGCCACAAGTGCGTGAACCCTTCAAGACCGCGAACCGCAGCCGCATTGGCGAACTTCGGCTCAAACAGGATCTTCCCCTGAAGATGCGGGGCAAGGAAGCTGTTGCGCGGGATGCCGAACTTCTGCGGCAAATCCGTTCGGATATGGGCAATCGGCTCCATCCAGGTCATCG
>CAVFYB010000016.1:7253-24674 GCA_963626845.1 Bacteroidaceae bacterium
CGCTCGCATTGCCCTTCCATTATAGGGAACACGGGCAGCATGCGGCCTGCGGGCGGCACAGCGCGCCTAGCAGACCAGCTTCGAGTCCTCGGCCTTCTGCACGTACCAGTTCAGGAACTTCATCAACGGCTTGCGAAGCAGCAGCCCCAGCAGCAGGAACGGCACCACGAACAGCAGCAGGCAGCCGATCTCCACCCAAAAGTCGCCGTTGTACACGCCCATCATGGCGGCGCGCATGGCGTTGATGACATGCGTTGCCGGCAAGAACGGGCTGAGCATCTGGAAGAAGTCGGGCAGCATCTGCAACGGGTAGCTGCCACCGCCCGAGGTTACCTGGATAATGAGCAGGAACACGGCAATGGCCTTGCCCAAATTGGCGAACGAAACCACCAGCGTGTACATGATGAACGTGAACACGAGACCCGCCAGCCAAAAACAAATAAGGTACAGCAAGGGCTCGTTGACCTGCACGTTCAGGAACAGCATATTGCCCACCGCCAACACCGTGGTCTGGCAAAGCGACACGAAGGCGAACACACCGAAGCGCCCCAGGAACAATTGATGCAGCTTGGGGTAGCCGAGTGAAATCTGGGCCTTACGCGAAACATTCACCTTGATGGCGACCACCAGCAGAAGCGAGCCCACCCATAGGCCGAGCGTGGTGTAGAGGGGCGCCATCTGCGAACCGAAGTTCTCGGCCGGGAACACCTCATGCCTATCCAATTGCACCGGTGCGGCAAGGGCCGAAGCCAACGCATCGGGGTCGCTGTAGAGCACCGCACGCAGTTGATCCATGTCCCCCGTCGAAAGCGCCGTGCGCATGGTCTTGCTCAGCTCAGCGAACTTGCTGGACGATTTCTCCAACTCGGCAGCAGTGGTTTCCAGCTTTTCCTTCGCGGTGCCGATGCGCTCGGAAAGCGAGCCGGCACTCCCCTGCAGGTCGCTGCCCATGGAACTCAAGGAAGAGGCGCTGGCAGAAAGCGTGCCGGACATGTTGGCGATCTTTTCCGAAAGATCGTCGAGCTGGGGCTTGATGGAAGTGTTGTACTCGTCCGAAAGCTCGTTGATGCTGGCCTTGGCCTTATTGGCGAGTTCCTTCGTTTCCGCGCGCTTGGCCTTCGCCTCGTCGGTAGAGCTGCTGATATTATCGGCGGCAGAACGCATGTTGTTGGCCAGATCTGCTTGGGCCTTGGCCGAATCGCGCAGTTGGCCAACGAACACATTAAGGTTGGCCGCCTGGTCAGGGTCGGTTTTCTCGTATTGTTTGGAAAGCTCATCCACCTTGTCGGCGATGGAATAGAACTGAGTGGAGATATTGTCAACGTCGCTGGCGCGGTTGTTCAGGTCGTTCGCCGCATCACCAGCAACAACCGTGGTGGAATCGAAAGCCTTGTCGATGGAGTCCGAAACACCGTCAAAGCCCGAAGCTGCCTTGGTAACGGCTTCGCCCAGAGCGCTGTTGGCGCCCTTCATGGCCTCCGTCATGCTGGAAACGGAATCCTTCGCCTGGTCGGCAGACTCCAGCACCTCGGAAGCCGAGCTTCCAGCCTGGCCAAGCAAGTCTGCAGAACCGGTAACCAGCTGCTGGGTTGCGCCAAGCATCTGGGAGTACGACTTCAGCATCTGAGACGACTGCGACATCTGGGATCCCAGTGTGTCCACATGGTCGGCCAGCACCCCAAGCTGCCCTTCCGCGCCCGAAGTGTCGGCGTACTTCATAAGCGAGCTGGCAACGTTCAGGCCAACTTCGGCCAGCGTCTTAGAGAATGCCTCGTTCACCATGTTCGAGGCCTTATCGGCGCCCTGGTCGGTAAGCTTAGGCGCCACAACGTTCTTCTTCTCGTTGCTGTAATACAGCAGGCTGGCATGCTCAACGTCATCAGAGTAGAACGTCATCATATCCTTGCTGAAGCTCTGGGGAATGACAACAGCAGCATAGTACTTGCCCGAGCTTGCCCCATCAAGGGCATCGTCTTCGTCGGTGAACACCCAGTCCATCTGCTCGGTTGCACGCAGCGACGAAACCACCTGCTCGCCCATGTTCACCTTCAGGGGAACCAGGTCGGACTGGTAGCCTTCATCGTTGTTCACAACCGCAACCTTCAGGTTCCCGGTGTTCTGGAACACATCCCAGCAGGCCAAAACGTTGTACCAGCTGAAGATTGAAGGAAGCAGCACCAAACCCAGAACGATGATGAGGGAAACCATGTTGCCGAAGATGCGCTTCATGTCATCTTTGAAAAGCTGACGGATCATCTTCATCGGTGCGCTTCCCTCCTCAAGTCAAGGGGCTTGGGCGCCGGAGACTCCGAAACACCGTCGCGTGCCTGGAACAGCATGGAAAGCTCTTCGTCGGAAAGAACATCCAAGGCAATATCATGGGACATGCGGTCGCGAACGAATTCCAACCCCACCAAGAAGAACACGGTAGCAGCAAACCAGGCCAGCCAGCAGGTGAGAATCACTACCTTCTCTATGCCGAGCAATCCCAGAATCGGTGAAACCACCGCTGGAACCACCAGGGCAAGGATCAGAGCGCCATGCCTGAGCCGGGGGTACCAATGGATGAAGGTCTTCGCGCTTTCCGCAAGACGCGTGCGGTACTCCTCGCGGTCGGCAAGCACGCTGAACAGCTGGCTCATGCGATAGCGGCGTGCGGGCAACTCGGAGTCCTCGCCGTTGAAGATATCGCTGGCAGCAATCTGCTTGCTAAACATGCGGTTCATGTTGGTAAGGTACGGGCGCGCCAAGAAACCGCCCACAAAGAAGATGAAGAAGAACAGCAACAACACCGCCATGTAAAGCGCCCATTGCAATCCGTAGAATCCGGCAATGGTCTCACGCAAGGCGTTGATGCCGTAAGTGAACGGAAACATGGGGTACACCGTCTGGAAGAACGGCGGAGTCATCTCTATGGGGTACAGGCCGGAAGCGCCCGGGATCTGCACGAAGATGAGGATGATGCAGACACCCTTGCCAATATGCTGGAACAGCACCGAAAGGGCGAACTGGATGCACAAGTAGGTAAGGGACGTGAACATCGCCGTGATGAAGAACAGCGGAACGCTGGCCACTTGGACTCCCAAAAACAGGTTGCCCGCGCAGCACACGAACGCCTGCATCATCACGAGTGGGGCCAAGAACAGCCACTTGCCCAGATAGCGCTGGCGCGAAGAGAGGTTCGGAATACCCTCGTCGTCCACTTCCTGACGCAAGATCACCAGCAGCATGAACACACCGATCCACAGCGTCATATTCATGAACAGCGGTGCCATGGCCGAGCCGTAAGCGTTCACGGAGTACAGCTCAACGGTTTGAAGCTGCGTGGGCGAAAGCATGAAGTCTGCAATCTTTTCGGAATCTATCTGCCCACCGAACAGCTCCTCCAAAGCGCTAGAGGTGCTCAGGGCAAGCACGTCGGTTTTAACCGTTTCTATTTCGCTCTGGAAGCTTGCCAGCAGGCCATCGGTTTGCCCAAGGGCATCTGCAGTGGTGGACAAGGTGGAGTTCAGCTGATCGAGTACCACCGCCGACTGGTCTATGAGCAGCTTCTGGTTGGAAGCCGCCGTGGAAAGGCCCGCCAACGCATTGGAGAGCTTGGTTATGCCGTCGTTCAGCACGGGGAGCGTCTGGGAATTGATGGTGCTTCGGTAGTCCTTCGAAACTGCCAGCGCATTCTGAAGCGCAGCATTCATCTTGTCTGCGGCAGCATTTATGTCGTCGGAAGCAGTGCTCAGATGGCCATAGGTGGTGTTCAGATCCGTTACCGTCTGCTCAAGCGAGGAGTTCTGTTGTTCCAAAGCGCTTATAGCCTCTTCGATGGCCTTCTTCGTGCTGTCATCAAGACCCGGAGTTTCCTCGAGGGTCTTCAGCGTCTGGATCATCATGTTGTTCGCAGAAATGGTGGTATCGGCTGTTTGCGACACAACCGCCACTGCGCCTTGGGCGCCCTGCACCTGGGAATTCACGTTACCGACTGCCGTGTTCACGTTGTTGCAGGCGGTCCTGGCCAACTCGTTGGATTCATCGAGCGCGGAATCCATACGGGAAACCAGCGGTCCCACCGCATCCTGAGTGGACGTCAGCAAGCTCGAAGCCTCCTTGAGCTGGTCGCTCAAATCTTGGATACCATCCTTAGCGCTCTGCAGCCTTTCCTTCGCATCGGCGGTCTTGGCGGAAAGGTCGTCGGAAGCGCTCTTCAGGTTCGTCACAGAATCACGCGCTTCCTGAAGCGATGAATTCGCCTTATCCAACTGACCGGCAACGCTGGTCTGGCTGGCGGTGATATCTTCCTTGGCATCGGTGATGCCGCTGTTCAGCGTGCTGGCGATCACACCGCTTACCGTGGAAACGAAGGATGAGTTTATGGTTTCGTCGAGTGTGTTGGCGCCGGTGTCGGTTACCTTGGTGGAAACGCCGCCCGCCTTCTCGTTCACGTAGTATTCAAGCTGAGGCTGTACGAAATCGCCGGTCAGGAGCGTGGTTACGTCGTGACTGAAGTCGGAGGGCATGATAAATGCGGCATAAGCCTTACCTGAGTTCACTTCCTCCATCGCCGTTTCACGGTCCGTGAAGGTCCAGCCCAGCTGGGTGTTTTCCTGAAGCTGCTCGACCACCTGGTCGCCCATGTTCAATTCACCCATCGATTCGATGGAAGCGCCCTCGTCTTCGTTTACCACGCACACACGGATGTTGCCGGTGTTGCCGTAGGGATCCCAAAAGCCCACCACGTTGAACCACGTGTACAGCGAGGGAAGCACCACCAGCACAAACACCACGACCAACGCGGCAGGCGCTTTAAGCAAACGCAGGTAATCACGCTTCAGAACGCGGAATGCATTTCCCACGCCGGCGGGCACCTCCTATGAGTCAAAACCATTGCAGAGCACCGCTTGGCCCTTTCGGCCAGAACGATTCCTGCGTATTTTATCCCGCATGGGCAAACAGGCGCGTTGCTGCGCGATCCCTATACAGAAACTCCCCAACTGTAGAAGAATTTGAACAATAGGATACATTTTGTTCACGTGGACATGAGCACAAGCTCTGCGAAGGACGCTTCGCAGAAACGAAGCACGGACCCAACCCGCCTGGCCCGCAATGGCATGGACCCGCCGCAGGGAGCAAAGCCCAACCTAATCCGCGCGCCCCGCAACCTCTTCCAGCAGCAGGCTGCGGAACAGATCGAATGCCTTCCATGGCTCGGCATTCACCGAAACGCCCAGGCCGATGCAGTAGCTTGCCTGCGCGGAAAGGGGGATGCGCACCAAATCCCCGGAAAGGTACGGGGTAACGTCGAGCATGTCGGTGAAGCAGAACACCGCGCCTATCCCCTGCGAAGCCATGGCAAGAAGCGTGGGCAGGTTCTCGCTCATGGCGACCACCTTCGGTCGAATGCCCGCGTTGCGCAGCTCGGAATAGGCAACGCGACCGGAGATGTCGTCCACCGTGGCAAGCACGAACGGGCATTTCGAAAGCGAGCCAATGCCCTCAGCCGCCAGTTTCCGTACCGCATGGTCCGCCGGCATGCCCATAACCCGCTCCAGCAGATCGGGATGGACGGCCAAGACGATCTTCTCTCTATATATAGGTTCGACGGAGACGCCGGGGCACGCCCCCTCGAACCGGGCGATGACGGCATCGAGCTCGCCATGCTCGGCCATGCGGATAAGGGAGCGGTTGGTGCCCTCGATCAGCTTCACGGTTACGCCGGGCATGTCCTTTGCCATGCGGGCGACCACCTGCGGCATAAGCACACGCCCACGGCTATGGGAGATACCCACTTTCAGCACGCCGGCCGCGCCGTTGGAAACCTCGCCTATCTGGCGGATCATGTCGCGCTGGGCCTGGCGCTGCTCGCGCGCGTACATAAGGAACACCTTGCCGGCGGGCGTGAAGGAGATGGGGGTGCCGCGCACCACCAGCTTCGCGCCGAGCTGCTTTTCCAGGGAAACCAACCGGGCACTCAGCGTTTGCTGGGAGATCTGCAGCTCATCGGCCGCCTTGGTGAAGCTTTCGTTTTCAGCCAGCTTGATGAACCAATCCCATCCTTCAAGGCTCACTTTTTCCTTCTTCCCGTAAAGGGCCCAGCCTATGCAACCGGCAATTCAACAGATTATGGGCATCCGTGGAAACCGGAAAGGGGGCGTTTCCGTTCGCCTGGAATGTTATACCGCTATCCAACGATTTTTGTTACCCAACAAAATTAATTGGCGTTTAACAATAAATAAACGGTCAATTCACGTAAAATCAACGACAGCGAAAGGGCTCCGACCCAAAAAAGATCGGAGCATCCAACGGCAAACGCCCGAAGAGCCATTCCGCCTTTCGCATGGAAACGAAAGTGAGAAGAAATGAAGAAGAAGCTTTTGGCAGTCTTCGCCTGCGCCTGTGCTGCAGCCATGGCACTGGCCCTGGCTGGTTGCAGCAGCTCGTCCAACTCCGACAGCAAAGAGCTGCGCTTCGTCACCGGCGGCGAGTCCGGCACCTACTATGCCTACGGAAGCGTTCTTGCCCAGTACGCCACCAACAACGCAGGCCTCAACGTGAACGCCCTTTCCTCCGAGGGTTCCAAGGCCAACATCCAGTCCCTGGAAAGCAACGAGGCTGAGCTGGCCTTCTGCCAGACCGACGTGGCAACCTACGCCTACAAGGGCACCAACCTGTTCGACGGCGCAGCCTACACCGACTTCTCGGTTGTCGCAGCCCTCTACCCCGAGCAGGTGCAGATCGTAACTTGCGATTCCAGCATCAAGACCGTTGCCGACCTTAAGGGCAAGACCATTTCCGTTGGCGCCGCCAACTCCGGCGTGTACTTCAACGCAGTCGACATCCTGGGCGCTTACGGCATCGACGTTAACAACGACATCTCCGCTGTGTACCAGAACTTCGCTGACTCCGCCGACTCCTTGAAGAACGGCAAGGTTGACGCCGCATTCATCGTTGCCGGCGCACCCACCACCGCCATCACCGACCTTTCCACCTCCAAGCAGGCTTACCTGGTTTCCATGGACGCCGAGCACATCGCCAAGCTGCAGGAGACCTCCCCGTACTACGCCGAGGCAACCATCCCCGCCGGCACCTACTCCGGCATGGAGTCTGACACCACCACCGTTTCCGTTCTCTCTGTTGTCCTTGCCAACAACTCCGTGAGCGAAGACGACGTGTACGCCTTCACCAAGTCCCTCTTCGACGGTGCTCAGGGCAACTCCGAGGCTCATGCCAAGTACAAGGAGCTCAGCCTTGAGACCGCTTCTTCCATCACCTCCGTTCCTTACCACGCTGGTGCTGCCAAGTACTTCAAGGAGCAGGGCGTAGAAGTTCCCGCCGCCTAATGGCCTAACCGCCGAAATCAGCCAACGTAGCAGAAACGCCAGCTTGCATGAGGGGTCGCAGCGCGCAGATGCCGCTGCGACCCTGATTTGTTACCGAAAGCCTTTCGTGCGCGCTGCGCTCTTGGCACTTGCGGGCAAGCCGATGCAGGCAGCCCAGCCGATAACCCAGCACGCACGCAATGTGTATGCCGTACCCGACTATTGCAAGGAGAGCTATGAGCATATTCAACTCAAGTAAATTCAACATCAAGAAGAAAAGCGAGGTGAAGGACGAGCAGAGCGTACCCAGCAACGCCGACGTCGATGTAGACGAGGTAATGCGCAAGTACGACCGCGAGTCCAACACCCGCATCTGGACGGGCGTCCCGAAGGCCGTTATCACCGGTATCATGGTGCTGTTCTCGGTCTACTGCCTGTACATGACGCTGTTCAGCGTCGAGCAGGCCGAAACGCGCCTGGCCCGCTTCCTGGCCTTCGTCATCATCATCGGCTTCCTGATGTACCCCGTGTCCAAAACCGGGCACTCCCCCAACCACATCCCGTGGTACGACATCCTTCTCATGGTAATAGGCGCGGCATCGTTCATGTACTTCGCCGTGAACACCACGCCCATCCTCATGATGGGCGCCCGCATCGGCACCTTGGAACTGGTGATGGGCATCTGCGGCATAGCGGTGCTCATCGAGCTGTGTCGGCGCTGCGTGGGCCTTCCCATCATCATCGTAGTGGGATGCCTTGTCATCTACGCGTTCTACTGGCAGTTCAGCCATGGCAACGACTTCATGCGCGCGCTCACCAACGTGGTGCAGAAGCTGTTCTACACCACCAGCGGCGTCATCGGCACGCCCACCAACGTGTGCTACACCTACATCGTGCTGTTCATCATCTTCGGTGCGTTCCTTGAGCGCACCGGCATCGCGAACTTCTTCATCTCGTTCGCGAACCGCCTTGCCGGCTGGTCTTCCGGCGGCCCGGCGAAGGTTGCCGTCATCTCCTCGGCGCTGTGCGGCATGGTTTCCGGCTCCTCGGTAGGCAACACCGTTACCACCGGTTCGGTAACCATCCCCATGATGAAGAAGACCGGCTACCGCCCCGAATTCGCCGGCGCGGTCGAGGCAGCTTCTTCCACCGGTGGCCAGATCATGCCCCCCATCATGGGCGCAGCCGCGTTCCTGATGGCAGAGTACATGGGCATCCCCTACATCCAGGTTGCCACCATCGCCATCATCCCCGCCATCCTGTACTTCGGCGGCATCTTCTGCACCGTGCACCTGGAAGCCAAGAAGCGCGGCCTGAAGGGCATCCCCTTCAACGAGCTTCCCACCTGGATCTACCTGCTGAAGAACTGCTACCTCATCATCCCGCTGGTGGTACTGGTGTGGATCGTTTCCGCCGGCATCTACACCATGGCCGTTTCCGCCGCCATCTCCATCTTCGTGGCGTTCGTCATCGGCTACATCCACTTCTTCCTTACCAACTGGTCTGAGCGCACCGAGGAAGACACCTTCGGCAGCGTTCTGCTGGAAACCACCAAGACCGCGCTCTGGACCGCCGCCGACGCCTTCGCCGCCGGTGCCCGCAACTCCATCTCCGTTGCCGTTGCCTGCGCGCTGGCCGGCATGATCGCCGGCTGCATCACGGTTACCGGCCTGGCATCCGTGCTCATCAACGCCATCGTCATGGCTGCTGGCGACTACCTCATCATCGGCCTTGTGCTCACCATGCTCTGCTGCATCGTCCTGGGCATGGGCGTTCCCACCACGGCGAACTACTGCATCATGGCCGCAACCTGCGCCCCCATCCTCATCCAGCTGGGCGTGCCGCTGGTATGCGCTCACTTCTTCGTGTTCTACTTCGGCATCCTGGCCGACATCACGCCGCCGGTTGCGCTAGCCGCCTACGCGGGATCGGCAATCGCGAAGTCGAAGCCGATGAAGACGGCCGTGAACGCATCGCGCTTGGGCATTGCGGCCTACATCGTGCCGTTCATCTTCGCGTACTGCCCCGCCCTTATCATGCAGGCGCCCGTTGAGCCCTACATGGTGGTGGTCAACACCGCCATGGCGCTGTTCGGCCTGTTCGGCATCGCCGCCGGCATCGAGGGCTACCTGTTCGGCAAGATCAACGTGGTGCTGCGCATCCTCGCCATCGTGGCTGGCCTGGTGATCATGCTGCCCATGTCCGAGTCCGACGGCATCACCTCGCTGTGGCTCAACGGCATCGGCTTCCTGTTCGTGGCCGGCGTGTTCGTGTACCAGAAGATCCGCCACGGCAAGAAGGGCGATGGCGACGGCGAAGGCAAGAGCACAGCAGCCGCAGCCTAACCGCCCACGGCTTTTCCGCTGAAGCCCAATGAACCCAAGCGGTGCCGACCCACACGGCCGGCACCGCACCCGAAACGCACAACCTCCACCTGAAACGAGGATCCATGGATATCAAAGAAACCATCTGGGTCACTGGCTGCAACGGCTTCTTGGGCCGTGAGATAGTCAAGCGCCTGAAGGAAACCTACAACTGCACCGTGGTAGGCACCGATGCCGAGCTGAGCGTAACCGACCCCGACCTGGTAGACGCCTTCGCACAGGACCTGCGCCCCGATGTGGTCATCAACTGCGCCGGCATCTCCCGCTCGGTGGCCGGCCTGGGCAACCGCATCCACGCCTACGAGGTGAACGCCCTGGGCGCCCGCAACGTTGCGCTGGCCGCCAACAACGTGGACGCGCTTATGGTGCAGATCTCCACCGACGACGTGTTCCCCGTGCGCATGGCCGAGCCCGCCAACGAGTTCGACACCCCGCACCCCGAAACCCCTTACGGCAAGTCGAAGCGCGCCGGCGAGGTCATGGTGCGCGACACCGCGCCCAACCACCTCATCATCCGCTCTTCGTGGGTGTACAGCGCAGACGGCAGCCAGGTGAAGAACGCGCTGGACGCCGCCAAGGCCGGCAAGACCATCGGCGCCCGCACCGACCAGATCGCCTCCCCTACCTCGGTTTCCACCTACGTCGACTTCCTTATCAAGGCCATCAACCGCAAGGCAACCGGCACGCTGCACGTTACCAGCCGCGGGTTGGCAAGCCGCTACGAGTTCCTTACCCGCGTGCTCACCGTATGCGGCTATGATGCCGCCAAGGTGCTCACCCCCGAATCCGACTTGGTAACCGCAGAGCAGGTTGAGTTGGAAAGCCTGATGCTGGAAATGTTCGGCGCCGAGCTGCCCACTTGGGAAGAAGACGTCGACACCTACTTCAAGGAAATCGGCCTGGCAAAGTAGATTCGGTTTTTCGGCAGGCAGCAAGCCTTGCTCGAACAAACATAGCGCAAAGCAAAAGCGGCCGCCTCAAACGAGGCGGCCGCTTTCCTTCGCCCATAAACGAACCGGGGCCACGACACCCACCCGTCGCGGCCCCGGTTGCTCTCGCAGCTATTCCAACTATTTCGACCGATGCAGCAGCTTGGCTCCCATCACTATGCAGCCTACGCCAACTGCAACGCCGGCCGTAATGGCAACGCTGCCCATCGCAATGGCCATTGCGCCGGAGTGGCGCATCGTCTTCAGGGCCTTTTCCATAGCGTCCTCGCTTTCAACCTGTTCTATCGCAAAATGCACGCCTTCATTTTACCGTCAACAGCACACCAAGGAAAACCGCCATGCGCCCACAACATATCGTGCTGAGGCAAGCCCTGCAACCAGGCATTTCGATGGCTGCTAAACCAACTGGAAGGCACAACCCACAGCAAGCCATTTTCGTGCAGGCTCCACCGAACAACATGTTTTATGCGATAACATATTTAGCTCGAAAAAGGAGGCCGCATGACCACTGTCGACGATACGCAAGACGCCATCTTCGCTGAAGAGCAGGCACATCTTTCCAAGACCTACGCCACCATCGAATCCATGGAGGAAAGCGTTTTGGCGCAGATGCGCAAAACCGCCCAAGAGGCCGAGGAAGACAAGAAGAACATGGCCGACGAGCTGGCCTCGAACTTCGCCAGCGACGGCGAGAAGCAAGAAACGTACATCGAGTACGCCAACATGAACAGCGTCATCGACTCGTACAACCGCGCCCAGCGCGCCGCCGCCGACAAGCTCACCGCCATCCGCACCCTGAAGCCGCAGCCGTACTTCGCGAAAGTGGTCTTGCAGTACCGCGCAGGCGCCGAGCCCAAAGAGCTCTACATCGGCAACGCCGGCCTTTCCGACGAGAACTACCAGCGCCTGGTGGTGGACTGGCGCAGCCCCGTGGCCGAGGTGTACTACAACCAGGCCGACGGCCCCACCTCCTACGAGGCCAACGGCCGCACCATCAACGTCGACCTGAAGCTGCGCCGCCAGTTCGACATCTCGCACGACAAGCTGAACGCCTGCTTCGACACCACCGTGGCAATCGAGGACAAGCTGCTGCTGGCCTCGCTTTCGCGCCAGCGCACCTCGCAGATGCAGGCCATCACCACCACCATCCAGAAAGAGCAGAACGTCGTGATCCGCCACGAAGACGTGCCTGCCCTGCTGGTAAACGGCATCGCCGGCAGCGGCAAAACCTCGGTGCTGCTGCAGCGAATCGCCTACCTGTTCTATCAGAAGCGCGAAAGCCTGGACCCGCGCGAGGTGTTCCTCATCACGCCCAACCCGGTGTTCCGCACCTACATCGACCACGTTCTACCCGACATGGGCGAGCGCAACCCCAACATCCTCACCTGGGCGGAATTCGCAGAGGGGCTTATCCCTCCGGGACGCGATTTCGCGCGCGAGGACACCAGCATGGACGAGCTTCGCCGCATCGATGAGGCCGTTGCCAACCTGGAGTTCCAGGACAAGGACTTCCGCGACGTGAAGAGCCAGGGCACCGTGCTCATCTCGGCCCAGCAGATAGCGCGCGCCGCCGCGAAGTTCAAGAACGCGCCCGCCGGCCCGCACCGCATCACGCTTATCCGCGAAGAGCTGGAAACGCGCCTGAACAGCCGCCTGGGCCAGATGGCGGGAAGCTCCGCCGCACAGGACGTGGTGAGCGAGCTCGATTACAACACACAGCTGAGCGTGTTCGGCGAGCCGGTGGTCATGGACACCGAGGAGCAGGCGAAGAAGTACACGCTGAAATTCCTTACCCAGCAGTACGAAAGCGCCTTCGAAGCGGTGCGGAACGACTATTGGCTACGCGTGGACCGCATCGGCAAGCGCATTGCGGGAATAGAAGAGCTCACCTTCATGGAATGGCTGTACCTGAAGATAGCCCTCACCGGCATGGGCAATCCCTCTGCCAAATACGTGATGATCGACGAGGTGCAGGACTACTCCGCCGCCCAGCTGGCCGTGCTGGCGCGCTACTTCCGCCGCGCGAACTTCCTGCTGCTGGGCGATGAGAACCAGGCCATCATGCCGCAGACCGCATCGTTTGCCCAGATCAAGCAGGTGTTCCAAGAGCTTCGCGGCAAGGTGAGCGAATGCCATCTTATGACCAGCTACCGCTCCACCCCCGCAATCACCGACCTCTTCGCCAAGCTGGCCGTCACCGCCGATGGCATGCAGATCTCCTCCGTTCAGCGCGAGGACACGCTGCCACAGGTCATTGAATGCGCAGACGAAGAGCACTATGCGCGCGAGCTGCGCCGCGTGGCCGAAGAGCTTGCCGGCTTCGAGGGCACCGCAGCACTCGTTGCGCTCGATGAGGACGCGGTTCAGAAAACGGCGAGCCTGCTGGGCGAAGCCGCGCCGCAGATTATCGACGGCAGCGCCACCCTGCCCGACTCGGGAACCATCCTTCTGGCGCTGCCGCTGGCGAAAGGTTTGGAGTTCGACCATGTGGTGGTAGTTGATGCCAGCGCCGAGGCGTTCCCCGAAAACGATCTTTCGCGCCGGCGCCTGTACACCGCAATCAGCCGCGCCACCAGCACCGTTACCGTACTGAGCAACGGCCCGCTTTCCTCCCTGCTAAGATAACGGGAAACGCAAAGCCACGCCGCAGCACACGCCACCGAAACCGACACAGGAGAACCCGTGAGCGAACCGAACAACCAGAGCCAACCTTCGCAGCAGGGCTACATCGACGATGAGGCCCTGAAACGGATGATGAAAGCCGCCGAGCCCACTTTCATGGAAAAGTACGGCTCATGCCTGGTAACCTTCGTGCTCATTGCCATCAACGTGGTGGTGTTCGCAGTGGAAGCGGTTATGGCCGGCTTCACCATCGACATCGATGCACGCACGCTGTACCAGATGGGGGCGATGTACGCACCGGCCATCCAGGGCCTTGGCGATATCTACCGCTTCGTAACGCCCATGTTCCTGCACGTGGACCTGATGCACCTGCTGTTCAACATGGCCGCCCTGTACAGCGCCGGCGTGCTGCTGGAATACCTTCTGGGCCGCTGGAACTACCTGCTGCTGTACTTCGTGGCGGGCATCAGCGGCAACGCGCTCTCGTTCCTCACCGATTCGCTTACCGGGTCCTACGCGGTATCCGCCGGCGCCTCTACCAGCATCTTCGGCCTGTTCGTTGCCATCGCCCTTCTGGGCGTGCTGTCGAAGCGCAACCGCGAGTTCCTTGCCCAGTACAGCAAGGGCATGCTCTCGGTCATCGGCATCAACATCGCCTTCACCCTGCTGGTGCCCAGCGTTTCCCTCAGCGGGCACCTGGGCGGCGCCGTGGGCGGCCTTATCGCCATGTTCATGGTTCCCAGCAAGAACCTGCGCGTGCCTACGCCCGTGCGCATCGTGGTAGCCCTTGCCTGGATAGCAGCGCTTGTTTACCTGGGCATGCGCTTCGGGCTTGTTTCCTAGCGTCAGCATCGAGGAAAACATGTCAGCTTACCAAACCATAGAGGGCCGGGTAACCGCCGAGATAGAGGAAAAGAAGAGCCGCTTCATCGCGCAGCTTGCCCACGTGAAAACAGAAGAGGAAGCCTTGGCGTTCTTGGAGGAAATCCGCGCCGAGCACCGCATGGCACGGCACAACGTGTATGCCTACATCCTACGCGGCGAAGGCGCTTCCGAGCGCATCCGCTACTCCGACGACGGCGAGCCTCAGAAAACCGCCGGTCTTCCCACCCTGCAGGCTCTGCAGCATGCCGAGCTCACCGACGTTGCCGTGGTGGTAACGCGCTATTTCGGCGGAACGCTCCTGGGAACCGGCGGGCTGGTTCGCGCCTACACGCAGTCCACCCAAGCGGCAATCGCCGCAGCGCAGCTGGTAACGGTATCGGTCTGCGTGGACCTTACGCTGCGGGTGGCCTACCCCCTGTACGACCAGGCGAATCGCATAGCCGCAGACTGCAATGCCAAAACCCTGGACACACAGTTCACCGATGCGGTAACCATGCGCCTTCGTATGCTGGACGGCACGCAGGAACCCTTCCTGAAGAAGATCACCGAACTGTGCCACGGCCAGGAGGATCTCTCCGTTTCCGAACCTATCGAAGCGGTGTTCTAGAAAAACCAGCCCCGAAAAAGAACGGCCCCCGCTCTATGCGAGGGCCGGTTTGCTTAGAATCCCAAACAAAACCTGAGGCTATTCGCCGCCTAGCTGCAAGCGAGCCTTACAGATCGCGCTTGCGAAGGATGGCGAGCGCGCAGGCGAAGCCGATGGCTATGCAAACCGCAACAGGCACCAGCACGTGCACGTAGCCCATGCCATCAAGCACCAGATCGCCATCGACAACGGCCGAGGTCAGGATGTTCACAGCGCTCACCGGGAGCCACTCGACGATATCCATCCACACCTGGGCGATATCGGGCAGGCCACCAAGCGCCAGCGAGATGATGGTGGAAATCAGGCCGCCGCCAAGGGAAATGCCCAGGATATAGGCAATAACATTGCTCTTAAGCACCCACAGCACCGCCAGCGTAAGGCAGGAACATCCCCAGCAGGCAAGCGTTGCCAGAACGATCCAAAGGATAAAGGAGAAGATGGAGCTGCCCTCGGTGAACCCGCCGGAAACAAGCGCTATCAGCAGCGTCACAACAACCCCGATCACCACGAAGGCGAAGCTGACAACCAACGCCAGCACAAGCTTTTCCATGAAGTAGACTTTCTTGCCGCAAGCGCTCACGATGGAGCGGTTGAAGCCAGAACGCATATCGGCCCAGCACAGGGTGGCGATGCGCAGCGAGGAAAGCAGGGGGAGCAAGCCCAGCCACATGAGCGAGGAGACAACGCCCAAGGGCGAAGCAAAGCCCAAGGACCCCGGCACCTCGGAGCCGGACATGCTGCTCATCATGTTCACCAGAAGGGGCATCACCACCACGTTCAGCAGGATGGCGGCAAGCAGAACGATAAGGAACCAATGGGTATTGCTGGAAGGCCGCAGGATACGGCTGATATCGGCGCGAAGAAGCGACGTCATGGCTATCGACCCCCTTGAGGCTTGGACTGGCTCTGCGACGCTGGGGCCGGGTTGCCCATCAGCTCAAGGAAGAACTCTTCCACGTCGCGCTGGGTGCGAACCAGCTCGAGCACCTGAAGGTTGGCGTTGAACAAGGCAAGGGACACCTTTTCCAGGTTCCCTTCCGCACCAGGCACCAACAAAGCGCCGTCTTCGGCAGTGGCAACGGCTTCCTGCGGCAGGGCGGCGGCCACGGCCTTCGCGGCGGCGTCCATATCGGTGCAGCGCACGCGGATGCGGCCAGCGGCCATCTCGCTCATGCGCTCTGCGCCGAACTCGATGGCCATGCTGCCGGCATTGATAACGCCGAAGCGGGTGGCGAAACGGTTCAGCTGGTCGAGCACGTGGCTGGAAACCACGATGGTCAAGCCACGCTCCTTGTTCAGGCGCTGCAGGGCCTGGCGCATCTCCTGGGTGGCGGCGGGGTCGAGGCCGTTGAACGGCTCGTCCAGCAAAAGGAGCTTCGGCTCGCCCACAAGCGCCAGGGCGATGCCCAAGCGCTGCTTCATGCCCAACGAGAAATAACGGGCATGCTTGGAGCCCGCCTTGGAAAGGCCTACCAGGCCCAGCAGATCCTTGCACTTGGCGGGCGCATCGGCAACGCCGAGCGCCGTGGCCTTGTACATAAGGTTGTCCATGGCGCTCATCTTCTCCAGCAAGCCCGGAGCCTCGATAAGCGAGCCGATGCCCGTGGCGCCGTCGTAGTGGGAAAGATCGTGACCGAGAACGGAAAGCTCACCCGAGGTGGCCGAGATAAGCCCGCAGATCATCTTCATCGTGGTTGACTTACCGGCACCGTTACGTCCGACGAAGCCATAGATGTCGCCTTCGTGCACATCCATGGAAAGGTCGTCGACGACGTTCACGCTGTCGTAGGTCTTCGTCAAGCCACGTGCGCAGATGGCGCTCGCCTGCTGGCACGTTGTCATATAGCCTCCTATCGGTGATTTTGTATAACCAATTCGATGGTAGCGCACTTGCCCCCTTTGCCATGGGCGCAACCAGGAACCACTCAACGCCATGGGTAAAAACTGGGCAGAGCAGCAGGAAGTTCGGTAGACGGCGCAAGAAACAGCCCGGTGGCTGGTAATATAAACAAGGTTATAACGCATTCAAAAATGAACCGACCTGCCCAAGGAGGCAAACATGCTCGTTGAAACCAAAGCGAAAGTCGGCGTGTTCTCCATCGCGCTCGGCGCGTACCTGCCGCAGTTCCCGCAGCTCGTCCCCGAATTCGAGGGTCAGTATGCCGAATTCAAGAAGACCCTGCCCACCACGGTAGACATCGTCGACGGCGGCATGGTAACCACCAAGGAACAGGCTCAGGACGCCGGCGACCTCTTCCGCGCCGCCGACGTAGACTTGGTTATCCTGCAGATGCTCACCTACGCCACCAGCTACAACGTGCTTCCCGTCGTGCGCGACCTGGATGTTCCCGTGGTAATCGTGAACGTGCAGAAGAAGGCCCAGCCCGACTACGCCAACACCGACATCCCCACCTGGCTGGGCGAGCTGTACGCTTGCGGCGCCCCCGGCGAGGTTGTCGCCGACCTGAACCGCGCCGGCAAGCGCCATGCGGTTGTCACCGGCGTCGTCGAAGGCGGCGACCCGGAAGTTGCCAAGCAGCTTGAGCAGTGGTGCACCGCAGCCCAGGTTCGCCGTCGCCTGCGCCGCACCAACATCGCGCAGATCGGCCGCCCCTACCCCGGCA
>CAVFYB010000017.1:0-16390 GCA_963626845.1 Bacteroidaceae bacterium
TCCAGTGCGGCGCCTGCGAGGACATGTGCCCCCAGAGCATCGATATCATCGAGCATCTGGAAGACGCAGCTGACTTCTACGAATAAACGTGATGACGCTGCGCGAGGTTCTGACGGCACAGGGAAACCTCAAAGCCCAGGGCATGGCACGAAGGCCAATGCCCTGGGCTTTTCAATTCCCCTGCACTCGTCAGAACCTCGCTCGCTGTTTCGTCCGGTTCTAGGGCTGAAAATAATCATGGCTCGTTAGGAAGCTTGAAAGGGTCCCTCTTGTTGTGCGGAGGAGTGCAGTGCACACGAAGCGGGCGGCAATTCAGCTGGGTGGGGCATATGGGCTGCGTAACTAAACGCCCAGCCCGGAACTTCTTCTGCTGCATGTCGGTGGGATAGACGTCGTCGCAGAACTGCTCGAGGTCGTTCTGCGGCGGGATGCCCTCGCTAGCCTCCCTGGCGCCCGTATCCGTCTAATAGCCTTTTCGTCCTTGCGCAAGGTTCTTTTTCGTTAAGAACACGTTATTGCGTTACATCGTAATTTACGGGCGTTTAGGCTAAGTTTTCATTTGGGGTTCCCTCGTTAAAACAGTCTGAGAACTGGATTTTCAGCCCCTTTTCTCTTCTTCGTTAGCGCAATACTGGCGCTGCGCAAACCGCTACGACCTGTTTATGGGCGCTGCGCAAAGAGACAATAAGAAGAGAAAAGGAAGAAACACCTCATGGAACGTCAGATTTCGAATGCAAAGCGCATCGCGATGGCGCTGATGGCCGTGGTTTTGGCTGCAGGTGCGCTGTTGTTTGCAACGGGATGCTCGAGCCAGAGCAAGCAATCGAGCGACCCGATCACCATGGTTTGGCTGCCCGACAATTCCTCCGCTGACCTGACCTCGTCCCGCGAAGCCATCGGCAACGTCATCAAAGAGGCAACCGGTCGCGATGTAGAGCTGATGACCACCACTGATTACAACGTTGCAATCGAGGCGATTTCTTCCGGGTCTGCCCAGATGGCGCTGCTTGGCGCTGAGGGCTACGTTCAGGCGAACGCAAAGAACAGCGCTGTTCAGGCAGCCTTCACCAACAGCGACGAGAACGGCACGCTTGACGGCGCATGCTACTACAGCCGCATCTGCGTTCCCACCGACCAGGCGGCAAGCTACCAGAGCGGTGACGGCTATTCTCTGGACAACCTGAAGGGCAAGAAATTCTCCTTCGTTTCGGCGACGTCTACCTCTGGGTTCAAGGTCCCCTCCAACTCCATAGTGAAGAAGTGCGGAGTTGCCTCGTCCGATGACCTGCTGCAGGACGGCACGTTCTTCAGCAAGACCATGTTCGGCAACTCCCACCAGGGCTCGGCAGTAAACTTGCTTTCCGGTCAGGCCGATGCCGCTGCCTTTGACGACGTTGACACCGACATGTACTTCGACTTGGTTTCCGGCAAGGCTAACACCCCCGGTGCTGTGTACAAAGTGAAAGACGACGCTTCGGCACCGTTCGACACCGTACGTGGCAAGGAGTTCACCATCATCGGTGTGACGCCGGTGCTGAACGCCCCTGTCTGCTACAACACCGACAAGCTTTCCTCTGAAGAGGTGCAGAAGATCACCGAGGCCTTCTGCAGTGAGGAAACGGCCAACAACAAGGAGATCTTCGCTGATCCCGACGACAAGGACGCCAAGGCGATCTTCGAGAAGGATTCCGACAAGACCTGCTTCGTGCAGTGCGATGATGCCTGGTACAACCCCATTCGCGAGCTTGGTGCATAACCGATGGGCCAAAGTCAGGAACTGCTTAGGGTAAAGGGCCTGACGAAAAGCTACGACGGCAAGGGGAAGGCGCTACATGATGTATCGCTTTCCCTTCGTCGTGGCGAATTCGTTACGGTCATAGGCTCCTCTGGCGCGGGAAAGTCAACGTTTCTGCGGTGCATCAACCGCCTAATCGAAGCAAGTGAAGGCAGTATCGAGTTCGATGGGCGTGAGATCACCGACCTGAGCAAGCGCCAGCTGCGTGAGGTCCGCCGCAACATCGGTATGATCTTCCAGCACTACAATCTGGTGCATCGCGCAACTGCCATCGAAAACGTTCTGCAGGGTCGCTTGGGCTACCTGTCCAATCTCCGTGGCATCTTCGGCTGGTACCACGAAGACGAGAAGCGAAGCGCATTCGAGCTGTTGGATAAGATGGGCTTGTCTGGATTTGCCTACCAGCGTGCCGATCAGCTTTCTGGCGGACAGCAACAACGTGTGGGCATTGCACGTGCCTTGGTGCAGGATCCGCTGCTGATGTTGTGCGATGAGCCTATTGCCAGCCTTGACCCGAAATCCTCGCGCGTGACCATGGAGATGCTGCGCTGGGCGGCCGACGAGTTGGGCGTTGCCTGCCTGGTGAACCTGCATCAGGTCGACTATGCCATCGAGTACTCCGATCGCATCATTGCCCTGAAGAAGGGCTGCAAGGTGTTCGATGGCACGCCCGATGAGCTCGATGCGAAGGCCATTGCCGAAATCTATGGAACGCCCTACGTGCATGAGAGCGCGCATGGCGTCGACGACCCCATTTACTTCGACGATAGCGTTGAGTCTTCTTTAGAAGGCATGCGCGGCGGCGACTCCATGGGCGGAACAGCCCTGGAAGAAGTCGACGTTGCTGCAGATGCAAGCCGTATAACCGCAGAGGCGGTCAAGAAGGGCGAAACCGCCGTTGCCGGGGTGGGCGCATGAGCCTGCCGTTGTTCTACGAACAGCCTGCCTCCAGCCCAAGCGTCGCGGATGCAAAGCCGGGTGCGGTTTCGGGCGGCAGGGGGTCGGGCTTTCGCCCTGGAGGCTCCAAGCAGCTCGACCCTAATGCGCCCGCAGCGAAAAAGTTCTTCCGCAGGCGCAGCCTGACAATTCTCGGCTTGGCCGTAGGGTTTGTTGCCATCAATGCCCTATCGGGTGGATACGTCGGATTCGATTTCGCCGATGCGTTGGTCGAGGTGCCTTCCGGCCTTGCCTGGATGGCGGTGAGCTTCCTGCCCAGTGTATCTTCGCTGGACAAGCTGACTCAGATTCTGCCGGCGCTGCTTTCTACCGTGCTCGATGCAGTGGCGTCCAGCACCACGGCTGCCGTGCTGGCGTATGTGGTTGCCGTTTTGGGATCGCGTTCTGTTGGTCTCGGCGGCGCGGCACAGGTTGTCGCACGCGGTACGGCTTCACTGTTCCGCAACATCCCCGTGGTGGCATGGGCATTCATCCTGCTGTTCTCGTTCCACCAAAGCGAGTTCACGGGTTTCTTGGCGCTGTTTCTGGGCAGCTTCGGTTACTTGACGCGTTGCTTCTTGGAGAGCATCGACGAGATAAACCAGGGCGCCATCGAGGCGCTGCATGCCACAGGTGCCAGTTACCCGCAGATCGTGGCGCAGGGCGTTGTGCCGCTTTCTATCACCTCGGTGGTGAGTTGGACGCTGTACATGGTGGAAACCAATATCCGCGACGCCACGTTGGTAGGCATCCTAACCGGCACGGGCATAGGGTTTGTGTTCGACCTGTTCTATAAGAGTTTCCGTTACGACGTGGCAGGGTTGGTGATCGTCCTCATCGTGGTGGTGGTCATTTGCTGCGAGGCGTGCTCCAACTATGTAAGGAGGCGCATCATATGAGCGAGATTGCGAAGGGCGCTGGTGCTATGGGCATACCGACAGGCGCCCGTACAGGCCCGTTGGGTACGATTAGAACCCGCCGCATGAACAAGCCGAATGCCGTGCTTGCTGCCACATTGGGAGTGCTGGCCGCGGTAACCGTGTTGACGTTCATGATGATGGATTACGGCGACACACCCTTGGCCGATGCCGCCGCCGATGCCGTGGTCAACTTCTTCACAATGCTCACGCAGCCCGGACTTGGGGGTCACTTCACCTTCGAAGACCTGGTAGAGGGGCTATTTACGTCGCTGGCCTTGGCAACGCTCACCACGGTGCTCGGTGCCGTCATCGCATTTGTGCTGGGGCTTCTTGCTGCGATGAACCTTTCCAACCGCGTTGTCTCGAACATCATCAAGGCGGCGATGTCGTTGTTCCGCGCCATCCCCACCATTTTATGGGTGCTGATCTTCACGGTGGCTATCGGGCTGGGCCCGGAGGCGGCTGTGGCGGGTTTGCTGTTCCATGGCATCGCCTACCTCACCAAGGCGTATTCGGAGAGCTTCGAGGAAGTTGAGCCTGGAGTGCTCGAGGCGCTCCGTGCCTCGGGTGCCTCGTGGTGGCAGGTGGTTTTTTCGGCGGTTGTGCCGGAAAAGCTGACCGAGATCCTCTCGTGGACGTTCATCCGCTTCGAGATCAACTTCGTGAATGCCGTAGCGGTGGGCGCCGTCGCCGGCGCCGGCGGCATCGGCTACCAGCTGTTCTTGGCAGGCAGCTTCTATTACGACATCCATGAGGTGGGCATCATCGTGTATTTCTGCTTGGCAGTCGCCATTGTGCTTGAGGTGCTTTCAACCCAATTGCGCAAGCGTTATTTGGTACGGAACTAAGGGAGCAAATGAACAGGAAAGAACGAACGCGTGTGCTGGTGGAAGGTGACCGAGGGTTGCTTTCCCGTATGGCAGGCGAAGCCGAGCGGCATTTTGCCGTGGCGACAGTGAAGGAGCCCGCTGAAGAATTGGTGATGCTGAAGATGCGCGAAGACGCGCAGCGCAGCTTGTTTTACCTGGGGGAAGCGCTTATGACCACGTGCACGATGCGCATCGGTCAGACTCATGGCCATGGCATGGTGTTGGGCGAAGATCGACAGAAAGCGCGTGATCTGGCGGTGGTCGATGCCGTGTATGCCGCGTGCGGCGATGAACCCCTGCTGCACAGATGGGACGAAGCGCTTGCCGAAGAGCGGCGGGTTTTGGAAGAACGCGCGCAGAAGCACGCAGAAGCGCTGCTGCGCACACAGGTAGATTTCTCGACGATGGAAGTTCAGGGATGATAGCGAATACTTTGGAGACCCATCTGCTGCAGCAGGCGTTTCGTCAAGTGCTGGATTCGTTCGCCCGTCCGGGTACCGTGGGTCAGATAGATGCCTTCCCGAAATCGGGCGAGGCACCCGTGATGTCGCCGTATTTCGAAACGGCAGTGCGCCTGTTCGTCGACCAGGCGGTGACGTTTTCCGTGGTCGGCCCCGACGCAGAAATCATGGGGCGGTGGATCACGATGCAGACCCACGCCAAGCAGGCCGATGCGACAGAGGCTGATTTCGTGCTGGTTCCCTGCGAAGACGATGAAGTGCAATGCGAGGTGCTGCTGAAAGCCAATGAGGGAACATTGGCGGAGCCTGAGCAGGGGGCTTGCGTGTTCTTGCAATGCGGGGTGGTTTCCGGCGATCCGGCCGTGGGACTTCATTGCCTGGAGTTGGAAGGCCCCGGCATCGAGACCACTGCAAAGTTGTATGTGGACCAGGTTGCCTGGGTGCGCGCCCGCCGGCTGCGCGGCGACGAGTATCCCTGCGGTATCGAGATCTTGCTGGTAGATGCTCAGGGCAATATCGCGGCCTTCCCGCGCACCACGTGCATCGTTGCCGTTTCTGCCTGCATAGAACCTGATGGGAGGGCTGAATAATGGGATATGTTGCCGTACGTGGCGGCGGCAAGGCCATCGAGGAGAGCCTGAAGCTGTTGGAGCGTCAGCGGGTCGAAGGCAACGCTTTCGCCTCGGTAGCACAGATCGAGTCGACGTTCCCGGCCCTTGTGGAACAGGTAATGGGCGAGGCATCGCTGTACGCGCCGCATCTTGCGGCCGTGGCCTTGAAGCAGGCGCAGGGCTCGCCTGAGGAAGCGGTGTTCCTGCTGCGGGCGTTTCGTTCAACGCTTGAGCGCCCCTACACATCCCGTGTTATCGATACGCAGAACATGGCCGTTGAGCGCCGTATCTCCGCAGCGTTCAAGGATGTTCCCGGGGGCCAGCTTCTAGGCGCCACGAGGGATTACTCCCACCGTCTTATCCGCTTTGATCTGGAGGACGAAGCTGATAGTGAGGCGCTCGAGATCCGTCGTCGGTTCGATGAGGAGCTCGAGGCGGCATGCGCGGCGCTCGCCGAAGATGAGCGCACGCAGCGTAAACGCGCAAAGGCAGGCTTGGAGTCGATGCCGAAAGTGCTCGATTACCTGCGCAAAGAGGGGCTTATCGAAGAATGCCTGGACAAAGACGCGCCCCCGGTCGATGTGACCATGGACCCGTTGGTGTTCCCTGCCCCCCGTTCGGCCCGTCTGCAAACGCTGGCTCGTGGCATGACGCAGGGTGTAACCGCACTGGGCTATGCGGCCATTCGCGGCTTCGGCCCTTCGCATCCGACGGTGGGCGAGCTTCGCGCAGGCATGGTCGAGGTGTTGGTGGACCATCCCGTAGACGCCGGCGCCGAAGAAGATGCCTATTACCTGGGCAGTATCCCGGTAACGGAAGTGGAGAGCGTGTTTGCCGTGAGCCGAACCGAGAACGGCCGGGCCTGCATGGGCTTCAAGATGGGTTACGGCATGGTCATGGGTCATCAGGAAACCAAGGCCATTGCGATGAGCGTCCTCGATTTCTGCCTCGATCAGGGAGACAAGCGCTATCCAACCCAGGACGAGGAATTCGTGCTGTACCACGTTGATGGAGTGGAGGCTACCGGATTCGTCTCGCATTTGAAGCTGCCGCACTACGTAACGTTCCAGTCGAAGCTTTCCAGTGTCCGCTCTACCGTGGAAGGAAGTGGGGAGTGATGCGTCAGCTGTACAATTTCGCCTTCTTCGACGAGGCTTCGAAGCGAGAGATACGCCGCGCCATCATCAAGGGGGTTTCCATCCCGGGTCATCAGATTCCCTTCGCTTCGCGCGAGATGCCCATTGGGCGCGGGTGGGGCACGGGTGGCTTGCAAGTGACGTTTGCGTTGGTAGGCCGCGATGATGTGGTGAAGGTTATCGACCAAGGCGCCGACGACAGCGTCAACGCGGTGAACATCAAGAAGCTGATAGCCGAAACCACTGATGTCCAGATAACCGGGAAAACACAGGATGCGAGTCTTATCCAGTCGCGCCATCGCATTCCTGAGCAGCCTTTAACTGCAGACCAGATACTCGTTCTGCAGGTTCCCACGCCGGAGCCCCTGCGTTCGTTCGAACCTAGCGAGGCAAAAACGCGCACCTTACATGCTGAAGCCGACTACACCGGCGCATGGCTGGGGCTGTTCGATCAGATCGTGCGCTACGGGCACACTACCACTGATGCCGATCATCCGTGCTTGGTGGAGGGGCGCTACGTCATGGCTCCCTCTCCCATTCCCCGCTTCGACACCATGAAGCTGAACCAGGCGCAGAACCTGACCCTTCTGGGGGCTGGTCGCGAAAAGAAGATCTACGCCGTTCCTCCCTTTACCGAGGTCCATCCCCTCGATTTCGAGGACTATCCCTTTGCGGTGGAGGGCTTCGGGGGCAAGGCCTGTTGCTTGTGCGGGGCTGCCGGCGTGTACTTGGACGAACTGGTGGACGAGGCGACCGGTGAAACCTACTACCAGTGCAACGATACCGCCTTCTGCCAGGAGCGGCGCGAAAGGAGCGAAGCGCGATGAGGAATGCACCTGCCGTAGACGAACACCCCTATCTGCAGGTAAGGCATGTGGAAAAACGGTTTGGCGAAGGCTGCAGCTGGTGCCTTTCTGGAGGGGATCTGGAACGCAACGTATGTCCTAAGTGCAAGACGGTGCATGCCGTGCGCGACGTGAGCCTCGATTTGTTCCCGGGCGAGATCGTGGGCATCGTCGGCGAGTCGGGCAGTGGCAAATCTACTTTCATGCAGTGCCTGTACTTTGACCAGGTTGCTACAGGCGGCACGGTTCGCGCCGTTCCTTACGACGGCGGGCGGGCCAACCTGCTGGCGCTTTCCCCTCAGCAGAAGCGTCGTGTTCGCAATACCGTGCTGGGGATGGTGTACCAGAACCCGTATCTGGGCTTGCGCATGGGCTTTTCGTCCCTTTCCAATATCGCTGAGCAGATGATTGCCGCTGGCAACCGTCAGGTGGAATCGATGCGCGCGCGGGGGAACGAGCTGCTGGAGAAAGTGAACATTCCCCTTAGTCGTGCTGGCGATGCCCCCGCTACGTTTTCGGGTGGTATGCAACAGCGTGTGCAGATCGCCAAGGCGCTTTCCAACAACCCGCCCATCCTGCTGCTCGATGAGGTGACTACTGGCCTTGACCTGTCGGTGCAGGCCAGTGTGCTCGATCTGATCTTGCAGATCAAGCGGGACTTTGGCATAAGCATGCTGGTGGTCAGCCACGATCTGGGTGTTATCCGCATGCTGGCCGACCGGACCTTGGTGATGCTGAACGGCCAAGTTGTGGAGCGGGGCCTTACCGATCAGGTGTTGGAAGACCCCCAGCACGCCTATACCCAGCAGCTGGTGTATTCGCTGCTGTAATGGGGCTTTTGCCCAGCAGCGCGCCGGCCTCCGGTGCTGAGCTGCAGAGACGATGACTTACTGCAAGGAGAAATGGCTTTATGGAAGCAAATTCGTTGGTGATCCGCGGCGGCAACGTGGTTACCGAGGAAGCGGTACTGCCCAACCACGACATTGTGGTGGAAAACGGCTCCATCGTGCGCATTGCCCCTACGCTGGCGAACGCACGCATGGTGGACGCACAGTTGGAGAAGAATGCCTCGGGCATGGTAGTGGACAAGGAAACGGGATTTCCGGTGGTTGATGCCCGCGGCGCCTATGTGGTTCCCGGCATGATCGATGTCCACTCCGACTACATCGAATCGGTGGCTTCGCCTCGCCCCAGCGTGGTGATGGATTTGCCCACTTCGTTGTACAAGGTAGACCGTGAACTGGTTTCACATGGCGTTACCACCATCTATCATTCTCTTTCGGTATATGGTGCCAACATCTTCGACCATAAGCCTATTCGCGATTTCGAGAATGTGAGCAAGCTGATCGGTTGCATTTCACAGATGCGCGAAGGCGAAGAGCACGATCACCTTATCCGTCACCGTCTGCACTTGCGTTTGGAGCTTGATTCGGTTGATCGTGTGGAAGAGGTGAGCAATTACCTGCAGGCGGGCATGGTTGACCTGCTTTCGTTCATGGACCACACGCCTGGCCAGGGGCAGTACCGCGACCTGCTGGTGTTCAGCGACACCATCAAGGGATACCGGGACGGGATTACCGACGAAGAGGTTACCCAAATCGTGGCCGCTCAGCAGAGCGCTGCGAAGATCGGCCCTGAAGAGCTTGAAGAGTTGGCCTGCTTGGCTTCCGGACAGGGGATTTCCCTTGCCTCGCACGACGATGATTCGGTAGAGAAGCTCGACTACATGGGAACGCTGGGTGCGGTTATCTCGGAATTTCCCATCGATCTTGAAACTGCCCGCGAAGCCCATGCCCGAGGCATGTTCACGCTTGCAGGTGCACCGAACGTGATGATGGGTCACAGCCATTCGGGAAATCTTTCGGCGCGCGAAGGGGTAACCGAGGGTGTGGTAAGCATGTTGTGCAGCGATTACTACCCGGCGGCGCTGATCGATGCCGTGTTCATTCTGCATCGTGAGTGCAACATGCCCTTACCGCAGGCGTTTGCCCTGGTAACGGCAAATCCCGCCAAAGCGGCGGGAGTGTATGGGGAAGTGGGATCCCTTGCCGTAGGGAAGCGCGCCGATGTTCTGCTGGTACGAGAGATCGGCTGCACGCCGGACGCCCGAACCACCACGCCGGTTGTGACGCGTGCCTTCGTGGGCGGCAATTCGGTGTACCGCTCGCACTATCCCGATCAACCGCATGGTTACGAGCGCTAGGGGCTGTTATGAAAGAGCTTTTGAAAATCGAGGATCTTTCGAAATCGTTTGTGATGTACCGTGCTAACCGCCGCATCCTGGGGTGCCAGCACATCAGCCTCTCCCTTGCCCCGGGCGAATTCCTGGGCATCACGGGACGCAGCGGCTCAGGGAAGTCGACCATCCTACGTTGCATCTACCGCACGAACCTGCCCGAATCAGGCGCTATCTGGTATGACTCGGAAGCCTTTGGTCTGCTTGACCTCTGCAAGGCAGATGAGCGCCAGATGCTGTACCTTCGCAAGTACGAGCTGGGATATGTGTCGCAGTTCCTGAATACCCTGCCGCGCCAGAGCGCCTACGACATCGTGCTGAAAAGCGCTTTGGAAGCCTTCGGCGTGGCCAACGTCGAGCACGCCAAGCGGGAAACCGAGCGCATGTTGCGCCATTTCGATATCGATGAATCGCTGTGGCCGCTGTATCCGCGCACGTTTTCCGGTGGCGAAAAGCTGCGCCTGAACATTGCCGCCGCTATGATCAGGCAGCCGCGCCTGCTTCTGTTGGACGAGCCCACTGCATCGCTCGACGCCGCTTCGAAGTTGAAGGTCCGCGAGCTCATCGAACAGCTGAAGGAACAGGGAACCACGATGCTCGGCATCTTCCACGACTTGGAGTTCATGGAGGGCTTGTGCGATCGTGAGTTCAACATGCAGAAAGGGGAGATGGTGGAGTGAGCGAAGGGAATGTCTCCTTGGAACATGCGGGCAAGGCACTTCGCCAAGAGGCGCTTTGGGAGGTGCTGGGTGTGCAGCCGGGGCAGGAATTTCGCGCAGACCTGCATGTGCATACGGTGGTTTCCGATGGGTCGGACACGTTTACCCAGGTCATGGGCAAGGCGCGTGTGCAGGGGTTGAGTCATATCGCGGTTACGGATCACGACACCACGAAAGGGCTCCGTCTTGCCGCGCAGCAGGCGGCCGCACAGTGCTTTTCGCTGGTATGCGGTGTAGAGGTCAGCGCATGGGATCCGGCTTCGGAGCGTCGCGTGCACATCCTAGGGCTGGGGCTGGGGGAGGAATCCCCAGCCGTGCAAGATCTCTGTGGGGTCACATTGGCGCGCCGCAGCGCCAACACAGCATGGCAGATGCGCCAACTGTTGGATGCAGGTTTTGATGTAGACGTTGAGTATGCGGCGGAGTTGGCGGCCGAATCGACAGGGTTCTACAAGCAGCATCTGATGGCGGCATTGACTGATGCCGAGTTCTCTAGCGCGGAATATCAGCTGCTGTACAAAATGCTGTTCAAGAACGGTGGCATCGCCCAGCGCGACATCCAATATGTAGACATGTGCGATGCGGTCGATGCTATTGTGGCCGACGGAGGGGTTGCGGTGTTGGCGCATCCTGGGCAATTTGACAATTACGATGCGCTTCCCGCCTTGGTCGACGCCGGTCTTTCCGGAATCGAGAGATGCCATCCCGATCATGATCAGCGCGATATCCAGCTTTGCGAAGAGCTGGCTGCCCGCTATGGCCTTTTCTGCACCGGGGGCAGCGACTATCACGGCCGCTTTGGCAAGGTTCCGCATCCAGGCTTCTGCTCTATTACGGGTTGCGCTTGGTAGGGTTGTCGATTCGCCGTTTCCGGCCTTCCATGTTGCAAAGGCGAAGCTAAACGCCCAAGCCCCCCATGTTGTGGAACTTCTTCTGCAGCAGGTCGGTGGGATAGACGTCATCGCAGAATTGCTCAAGGCCGTTCTGTGGCGGGATACCTTCGGTGCGTGCCTCGGCCCGCAATAGCACCACGCAGGTCATGACGATGTTCAGGGCGATGAATACGCTCATCGCGGCGGTGCAGACGCGGTACGCTATACCCTGCTGGTCGATGCGGTCGAAGATGCGCTGGCATATCTGCAGGCCGATCTTCACCCACGCTACTCCAAGCGAGCCCCACACCAGGCAGTGGAACAGGTCGGTGCGCCCGTCGAAATTGAAGGGAAGGTTCAAGTAGCTCCAGGCAACCACGCCCCAGAAGGTTTCCATTGCCCAGCTGGCGAAATATTCCAGCGAGCCGCCGACAACTGCGCCGACAGCTAGGAGCAGAGGTGCCCCTTTGTCTTGCAGGGGCTCCAAAATCATGGTGAGCAAAACGGCCGCCAGCCCGTAGATTGGGCTGAATGGACCCCAGATGAATCCGGGGCGGCTTTCCCATTCGTTGAACGCAAGGAAGTGCTGAAGGGTTTCGCCTGCCAAGCCTACGATGGACATTCCCACGAACACCCAAAGAAGTTGGCCGAAATGGTCGGCGATATGGGTTTGCCGGTGGCTTGCTGCCGTCAGGTTTCCCAGTTCGCGAACGGATTCCACGGCGCCCCCTTCCCCTCTTCGCGCCGAATGCATATACGTTGCGCCGTTGCAGCGCTTCTTTATTCTACTCTACGCATGAGGGATATTAGACGCATTGTGCAAAAACGACATCTTGTCCAAGTCGGCACGGAAGGTTGGGTGCTTCTGATTCGAATCGGTGCTCGATGGTTTGGTTGGCCCGCTCAGTGCAGTTTCGCTATGTTCGCGAAAGTTAACATGGGGGAATGGTGGCGTTTCGTTGACAGGCTATCGTGCCTTGTTACCATGAGTGAAGATGTCGCTTAGCCTGCGGCATTCAGCTTGAACCAAACGTTCGGCAGCATGGTGCTGCCAGGCAAGGAGATGAAGCTGTCGTGAACGACTCCGACGGCGGCGGTCGATGTAGCTCGGCCCGAAAACGTACTTACAATCCCTTTGTTCACTTGGCTTGTCCTGCGCGGCTTGCGTCTTTGTGCGAAGATGCGGCTGCGTTTCTTTTTGCCCTGCGCCGGCTCCTTCTTCCATCCAAGGGGGAGATTGCTATGTGATAGCAATCCGTGTTGTTCTTTGTCCCCGTGGTTTTTAGGAGTTATGCTGCATGCCTATTTGGCTGAGTTTGATATTGGTTGTCCTGTTCCTGCTGATGAACGCCTTCTTCGTTATCGCCGAGTTTTCCCTGGTGCGCGTGCGCAAGTCGCAGATCGAGATATTGGTAGACGAAGGCCGCAAGGGTGCCAAGCGTGCGCTGCAGATGGCCGACAACGTCAACGAGTACCTCTCTGCCTGTCAGCTGGGCATCACCCTTGCCTCGCTGGCATTGGGCTGGTTGGGCGAGCCCGCCTTCGCTGCGCTGTTTCACCCCATCTTCGTGTTCTTCGGTTTGCCTGAAACGGCGGTTGTGGTTATCTCGGTTGCTATCGGCTACTTCGTTATGACCACACTGCATGTGGTAACCGGCGAGCTTATCCCCAAGAGCATGGCCATCCTGAAAACGGAAAGCTATGCGCTGCGCACGGCGGGGCCGCTCTACGCGTTCTACCGCATCACCTATCCCATTATGTGGCTGTTCAATGCAACCACTAACGGCGTTATGCGCCTTACCGGTCACGACACGAAGAATGAAACCGAGGCGTATTCCGAGGAAGAGATCAAGCTCTTGCTGGAGGAAAGCGCCGAAAGCGGTTCCATCGAGCAGGACCAGTACCAGTACTTGGACAACATCTTCGACCTGGACGACAAGGACGCCAAGGCCATCATGACGCCGCGCACCGAGGTGATGGCGGTCGACTTGGACGACGACCTTGCCACCAACCTCGATTTCATGGGGAAGAACAAATTCACCCGTTACCCGGTGTTCCGTGAAGACAAGGACAACATCATCGGCTTCGTGCACATCAAGGACGCCTACCTGCTTTCAGAGGGTTCTACGATGAAGGACCTGCGTATCCGTACCATCCAGGCGGTGCCTGAGAGCATCTCCATTGCGAAGCTGCTGCAGGTGCTGCAGGCCAAGCACACCAAGATCGCCGTGGTGGTAGACGAGCACGGCGGCACGTCTGGCATCGTTACCATGACCGACGTGGTGGAGCAGATCATCGGCCGCGTGGAAGACGAGTACCTGCACGACGACCAGGACGAGATCTTGAAGGTGGCCGATAACCGTTACCTGGTGGATGGGTCGCTCCCGGTAGACCAGTTCGTCGATTTCCTGGGCTACGAGCCGGTGCCCGTGTACGACTACGAAACTGCGGGCGGGTTGATGCTCGACCTGCTGGACAAGATCCCGGCCGAAGGCGACTCGTACGTGCTTCGCCACGAGGGTAGGAAGATCACGCTGATGGCACGCGTGATGGACGGCCTTCGCATCGACAAGATCGACGTGCGGTTTGAGGACGATCCGGAAAGCGCCCAGCCACAAGAAGAGGAATAGCCTAAGAAAGCTAGAGGGCAGCTTGCGGAGTAGGATCTGCAAGCTGCCCTCTATCCTGACTGTTTTTCGGTACTTACACCAAGAACTTATATACCGCCTGGGTGTAGGCTACCGGGTCGTCGATGGGCAGGCCTTCGGTGATAAGGGCCTGGTCGTAGAGGATCGTCGCAAATGTGGAGACTTTTTCGGTGTCGCCGTCCTCGAACGCCTTCTGCACGGCCTTGAACACGGGATGCTGCGCATTCAGCTCGAGCACGCGGTCGCTCTTCACCTGCTTGCCGTCGGGGCCCTGCGCCAGGATCTTCTCCATCTCCAGCGTGATGGGGCCTTCGGCCGTCACGCAGGAAGGCGTGTCGGTGAGGCGGGAAGAAACGGCCACGCGCTTTACCTTGCCCTCGAGCGCCTTCTGCATCTCGGCGAACAGGCCCTCGTTTTCCTTGGTGATGGCCTCTGCCGCTTCCTTCTCATCTTCCGTTTCTAGGCCAAGGTCGCCGCCGGCAACGTTCTTGAACTGCTTTTCCTTGTACTCGTTCATGGACATGAAGCAGAACTCGTCAACGTCCTGCGGGCACAGCAGCACGTCGTAGCCCTTGCCCAGCACCGTGTTCACGATGGGGCGTTTGGCCAGGCGGTCTACCGGCTCGCCTGCGGCGAAGAAGATGGACTCCTGTCCCTCGGGCATGGCCTCCACGTACTCGTCGAGCGTGACCATCTTCTGTTGCTTGGCGGAATAGAACAGCAGAAGGTCGGCTAGCACGTCCTTCTTGGCGCCGTAGGTGGTGTAGATGCCGTACTCCAGGTTGCGGCCAAAGCCCTCGAAGAACTTCTCGTAGGCCTCACGGTCGTTCTTGAGCATCTTCTCGAGCTCGGACTTGATCTTCTTCTCCACCTTGTTGGCGATGGCGCGCAGTTGGCTGTTCTGCTGCAGCGTTTCGCGGCTGATGTTCAGGGTAAGGTCCTGGCTGTCCACCACGCCCTTCACGAAGCTGAAGTAGTCGGGCAGTAGGTCAGCGCATTTCTCCATGATCAGCACGTTCGAGCTGTACAGCGCCAGGCCCTTCTCGTAGTCCTTGTTGTAGAAGTCGTACGGCGGGCGCTTGGGAACGAACAGCAGCGCATCATAGGAAAGGGCGCCCTCGGCGTGCACGGAAATAGTGCGAGCCGGGTCTTCCCAATCGTGGAAGTCGGTTTTGTAGAAGGTGGCGTACTCTTCGTCGGTTACCTCGGATTTGCGGCGCTTCCAGATGGGGATCATCGAGTTGATGGTCTTCACCTCGCGCACGGTTTCGAACTCGGGCTTGTAGTCATCGCCGGCGTCTTCTGGCTTGGGCAGGGGCCTGCGCTCCTCCACTTCCATGTGGATGGGGTAGCGCACGTAGTTGCTGTACTGCTTGATGAGCGCCTGCAGCTCGTACTGGTCAAGGAAGGTGTCGTAATCCTCGTCACCCTGGTTGTCCTTCATGTGCAGGGTGATGCAGGTGCCGTGGTCGCCGCCGATGGTGGCCGCCTCGGCTTCGGTTGCCGGCTCGATGGTGTAGCCTTCGATGCCGTCCGATTTCCATGTGAAGGCCTGCTGCTCGCCGTAGGCACGGCTGGTTACGGTTACTTCCTTGGCAACCATGAAGGCGGAGTAGAAGCCCACGCCGAACTGGCCGATGATGTCCACGTCCTCGCCCTGCTTGTCGGCGTTTTCGCTCTTGAACTCCAGGCTGCCGGAATGGGCGATGGTGCCCAGGTTGGTTTCCAGCTCTTCCTTGGTCATGCCGATGCCGGTGTCGGAAACGGTGATGGTACGCGCTTCCTTGTCGAAGGCGACGTCGATGGAAAGGTCGTCCTTGGAAACGGCGATGGAGGTGTCGGTAAGGCTCTTGAAGTAGAGCTTGTCAACGGCGTCGGACGCGTTGGAGATCAGCTCGCGCAGGAAGATTTCCTTGTTGGTGTAGATGGAGTTGATCATCAGGTCCAGAAGCTTCTTGCTCTCGGTTTGGAATTGTTTCATGCGGTTCCTTCTTTCGGAAAGCCTTTTGTCTTCAAAAAATCAATTAGCACTCCGAGCCTTGGAGTGCTAATTGGGATTCTAGTATGCAGCCATGCGATGTCAAGAACGCCAGGCCCGCCCCGTCGCCTTTGTAACGCAGCCGTCAGAATAGGTACGCTGCGCCAAGCTCTTGGACTAAACTGTTCTTAACGGAAGATTCGGACCTTTGGGGCCTGATGCGGCATAGGGGACAAAGCGCCGCGGCACCTGAAGGGGCAAGGAGGGGTGCCATGGAAACGCGCGCGTTCGGCAACACCGGAATGCAGGTATCGCCTTTGGGCTTCGGCGTGATGCGCCTGCCCATGAAGGGCGGCGGCAAAAC
>CAVFYB010000017.1:16775-20596 GCA_963626845.1 Bacteroidaceae bacterium
TCGTTCCACGACGACCTGGAGCTTTTCGAGGAGATCCTGAACGCCGCCGATTGGGATTTCTGCCAGATCCAGCTGAACTACTACGACCAGGATTACCAAGCCGGTCTGAAGGGCATGCGCATGGCGGCCGAGCGCGGCTTGGCCGTAGTGGTGATGGAGCCTCTGCGCGGCGGCCTGCTGGTGAACCTGCCCAAGGAAGCGCAGGCGGCGTTCGACGGTTCCGGCTACAACCGCAGCAACGTCGAATGGGCGCTCGATTGGCTGTGGGACATGCCCGAGGTAAGCTGCGTGCTTTCAGGCATGAGCACACTCGAGCAGTTGCAGCAGAATATAAGCTACGCAGACAAGGCCAAACCTGGCATGCTTTCCGCCGAAGAGCAGGGGATAATCGCCCAGGCCAAGGCAGCCCTCGATGCCCGTGCGGCCATCCCGTGCACCGGTTGCAACTACTGTGTCGACCTATGCCCCAATAAGATCGCTATCCCGTACAACTTCCGTGCCTACAACATGGGCGTGCTCTACGACGACATGGAGCTGGCGAAGGATTTCTACCGAAATGAGGTAACCAGCTACGGTCGCCGCGCCGATAGCTGCATCAGTTGCGGATCGTGCGAGGAGATATGTCCGCAGCACATTGCCATAAGCACCTGGTTGCCGAAGGTTGACGAGCTGCTGGGCGAATAGTCTTACGGGGTCGGGCCGGGCGGCGGGATTCGGGGCATGCTTCCGCTTGTTCGTCTTTCAAGGAATTTCGGTTTATAGGCGTGGAAGAAATCGCGGAGATGGTTCGACGCATGGTTCACCGCATCCCGGCATCGTTGCTCGAAAACCTGGGGCGATTTCTTTGCGGCAATTCCTTGAAAGCCGCGCTCCAGAATGCCCCGAATCCCGCCGCCCGGCCCGGCCTGAGGGGGTTGACTCGCCCAGTATCTCGTGCACAGGCCTTCCTTGGCGCGCCCTAGGTCGGGTCGTCGCTCAACGGGCTCGGCAGCCTTTGGCTGCCATCGCGTGCGGGTGGACGGGAGTGCTCGGCGGCCTTCGGCCACCATCGCATCTACACTTGTGGGGGCTTGTCGCTTGGTGGGCGGTTGCGGCTCTGCTCTTGCCGTTCGCTCCCCGTTGCCTCGGCAGCCTTTGGCTGCCATTGGCCGGGCTCGGTTGCTCGCTGGAGGGTGCTCGGCGGCCTTTGGCCGCCATTGCATGGGCTCGTCGGCTTTCGCGGCGCGGGTGCATTTAGTGACGCGGCGTTGCTTATGGTAGTATCGGTTCGGCAAACAGTGGGGCGCGTCGCGCTTGGTTTTGGCTAGGAGGGCTTCATGGATTCGACTGCTATAGAGCATCTTTTGGAAAGCGTTGCCGCAGGTGAAACGGCACCTGCCGATGCACTTCTGGCTTTGAAGAAGGAGCCTTTCACTGACTTGGGCTATGCCAAGGTAGACCATCACCGTGCGCTGCGGCAGAACGCGGCCGAGGTGATTTATGGGGCGGGCAAAACCCCGCAGCAGATTGTGGGCATCGCCGAATCGCTTCGCGCGGACGGTACGGAAGCGGTGCTTATCACCCGCTTGAAGGAAGAGGCCTTGGCTCCGCTGCAGGAGCGCTTTGGCGATAGCTTTACCTTCTATGAAACGCCGCGCGTGGGATTGGTGGGCGCTCTACCTAAGCCCACGGGCAACGGCGCAATAGTGGTGTGCGCTGCCGGCACCAGCGACTTATACGTTGCGGAGGAAGCGGCCCTTACTGCGGAAGCGTTGGGCAACGAAGTGCAGCGCCTTTACGACGTGGGGGTTGCGGGGCTGCACCGGCTGCTGGCGCATATGGACGACCTTATGCAGGCGCAGGTGATCATCGCCGTGGCGGGCATGGAGGGCGCGCTTGCCAGTGTGGTGGGAGGTATGGCTTCTTGCCCGGTTATCGCGGTGCCCACCAGCGTGGGCTACGGCGCTTCGTTCGGAGGGCTTTCCGCCCTTCTTTCCATGTTGAACTCGTGCGCCAGCGGCACAAGCGTCGTAAACATAGATAATGGTTTCGGCGCCGGATTCCAGGCGCATCTTATCAACCATCTTCCGGGAAGGGCTCCGGAAGCAGAATAAGGAGCGGCCATGCAGCTTTTCTTCGACTTCCGCGAAAACGCCACGCGCGCCTGCATCTTGGACACCCTGCTCGAAGCCATGGACGCTTCGCAGCGCGATAGGTTCGACGCCGTCATGGACACGGCCGCCATTCCCGACAAGCACCATCACGACATCGTCGAGGTGAACCGGACCATCGACTCTCTTGACGTTCCCGAAAAGGTGAAGGAAGACCTGCACGGCGTATACGGCATCCTTGCTGCAGCCGAAGCGCAGGTGCATGGGTGCGAGGTGAGCGAAACCCATTTCCACGAGGTGGGCAACGCCAACGGCATCCGCAACGCCCTGGCCATCTGCGCGGCGTTTTACGCGCTTGCGCCTGAGGAGATTACGGCAACGGCGGTTCAGCCCGGCTCGGGGCAGATCGAATGCGCCCACGGCACGCTTTCCGTTCCGGCGCCGGCAACGGCGGCCATCTTGGATATGGGCATCCCGCTGGTGGCCGACCGCCTTCCGGGCGAGCGCTGCACGCCCACTTCGGCGGCCATCATCAAGCACTTCGTTGGCTCGTTTGCGGAATAGCCCGTGCAAAAGCGCGCCGGAAACCATCAGGAAGAAGAGGAAACGCGCAAGGCCGGGTGGCTTACGCTGCCCGCTCGCATAGCCCATTCGCGCTCGTTTGGGTTCCGTCCGGCAGGGCAGGGCTCGCACCGGTTCGCGCCCGTTGCCGAAGAGGGTGGCTCGGACGCACCCTCCGCTGACGCACCGACTTTCGTTGCGTCCAGCGCGCCTGCCGCTTCCGACATCGACCCGGAAACCTATGCCGCCGCTCAGCCGCAGAGCGACCTGCTGCTGGGTCGCTACGTGCTCGAAGGTCAGGCCGGCAAGGGCGGGTTCGCCTCGGTTATGTCGGCGTGGGACACGCGTATCGAGCGCCGCGTTGCCATCAAGTGCATGCCGCTTGATGAATCGACCAGCGCGCTGTTCCCCGAAGGCGGCAGCATCCTGTTGGGTAGCAAGGCGGACACTTCCACAGTTCCAGGGCTCGAAGAAGCGCGAACGGCGGCAAAGCTCTCCGATTCGTCCATCGTGCAGGTGTACGACTTCGAGGTGCAGGACGGCATGGCGTACCTCATCATGGAGTACGTCGACGGCATCTCTCTGGGCGGCCTTCTTGCCGAATACCCTGATGAAGTGGACGCGGACGTGGTCTGCGCCGTGTTCAAGGCGGTGGCCCGTGCGCTGCAGACGGCGCATGCGCACCATGTTCTTCACCTGGACATCAAGCCCGACAACGTGCTCATCGATCAGGAAGGCCACGTGAAGGTTGCCGACTTCGGCCTGGCGCGACTGGCGGGCGAAGCGGGCTACGGCGCTGCCGAGGGCGGCACCATCGGCTACATGCCGCCCGAGCAGATGCAGCAGAAAGAGCTCGACGAGCGCTGCGACGAGTGGGCGCTGGCCAGCCTTACCTACGAGATGATCTCGGGCGAGAACCCGTTTTTGGCCAACAGCATCCCCGAGGCGGAAGACGCCATCTACGATGCCGAGATCATCATTCCCTCGCTCTGTATGGAAGAGCTGGCTCCCGGCGTGGATGACGTGATGTTCACGGCCCTGGACCCCGATCCCGACGAGCGCTATGCCACCGTGCAGGAGTTCGCGGAAGCCCTGTTGCCCTGCCTGGGCGGCCCGCGCAAGGGCGCGAACAAGCTGAAGCGCCTGGTGGGAAGCAGGGAAGAGGAGGCC
>CAVFYB010000017.1:20677-23662 GCA_963626845.1 Bacteroidaceae bacterium
CCGCAGGAGCCGTGGCGCCCAAGCCCCCTTATGAAGTCGGCGTTCATGCGCGTTTGGGCGGCGGCCGGCGCTACCGTGCTCGGGTTCTTGTCGGTGGGGTCCATCGGAGCCCCCGACACTTGGGGCAATCCCCTTTCGTGGGGTGTGCTGGCTGCCATCGTTGCGCTGGCGGCGATTCTGCCCTGGGTAGGGGCACCGGTGGCCTGCGTGGCCGTGGGCGTTTCGCTGTGCGTGTTGGGCTCGCCTGTTCTGGGCTTGGTGCTTATCGCGGCAACGGGTGCCTGGTGGTACTTCGTTGTGCTCCCAGGCCGCAGCACGGCTTCCTCTGATGTGGGTGTGCTGCCTGCCTTGCTGGGATCGTTCGGCTTCACGCCCTTCACGCCGTTTGCGGCGGGCTATTTGCTGCGGCCCATCCAAGCGGCGGCAACCTCGCTGTTCGCTGCTGTGTTGGCGCTGTGTCTGGCAGGGCTGGGGTCTGCCCAGCTTGCCGGGTGGGATGCCATAACCTACGCCTCGGTTGTGTTCGGGCCGAACGCCCAGGCCATCGTTTCGGCCATGCTCTCCGTCCCCTCAACGTGGGCGGCTATCGTCGCATGGGTGCTGGCGGCCGTGGTCTCGTCGCTGCTGTGCGGTACGGGCAAGCGCGTTTGGTGCGTGGTGGGCATGGTGCTGGCCGGGCTGTTGCTTATTGCTGCCGTTGTGGCCGGCTCGCTGCTGGATTCCAACGGTTATTCGCTTCTTGCCAATCCGCTGGCGCTTCTGCCCGTTATCTGCGCCATCGTGGTGGGCGTGTCCCTTGCCTGCATCGCTGCCCCTTCGCGGGCGCTCGAAGAACCTGGCGAATAACCCGGATCTAGCCCTCCACTACTTCGCCGGAGAAGTTCAGGCCGGCGGTTAGCTCGTGGGCTTGCTGGGGCGAAAGCTTGCCGCTTACCATGGCGGGAATCCAGCGGTCGGCCTGCGCCAGCGCCTCGGCGTACAGGTCGTGGAAGCTGGCGGTGCTCACGGCCTTGCTGAAGGGGTTAACCCACGCTGCGTGGTCGTGGTTCTCGAACTCGCTTACGTCCAGCTCAACGGCGCGATGGCTCATTGCCTGCACAAACGAATGCCTGCGGAACCTGCGCTCGATGCCGCCTAGCACCGCGCGCTTCTTGCCGTGCGCAGAATGGAACACGCCCTGAATGCGGCGAAAGCCCAGCACGCTCTTCGAGAACAAGTCGGGGCGCACGTCTTGCCCGTAGGCGTCGCGGACTGCCATGCTGAACAGGTACGAGACGATGGAAAGCGTCTGGCGGTCGGCCTTCAGTATCTCTTTCTGCGGGCGGAAGCTGCGCACCGTTTCCCCACGGCGCGTCCAAAGCATCATCTCGTCCAAATCGCTCTCGATGATGGCATGCACCTCGCTGCCGTCCTTGTCGCCCAGCTTGTCTACGCCGGCATCGCATAGTGCGTATTGCTGCGCGTACACCAGAGGGTGCTCGGCGCGGTCCAACAGGTAGTGGCACAGGAAGCCTGCGATGTACGCCTTGGCAATGCCATGGGCGGATTCGGGCAGGTAAACAAGCGAATTTGCCATAGAGGACATAAGCGCGGAAGGCTCAGCGTGGTGCATGTGGTTGCCCAGCTTCACGTACTTTGCAGTGGCGGGATTCGCAACACAGTAGAACAGCGGGTCGGGGCCTTGGTTGCCCAGCAGGAACGCGTTGTGCTCGCGCTCGCCTTCGATGAACGAGCAGGCGGGAAGCTCCAGGGCATCGCGCCCGAACTGGTCGTGGGTGATGATGGCAGGCATGGTTCCCTCCAAATCTTACGGATATTTTAGATTGGCGCCGATTACCGTTGCGCCAGGCAATTTATACTGATGTGCGTTCATCATGCGACTTGCATGGAACGTGATCAAGGGCGAAAGGATAACGGCCTGATGACATTTGGTCTGACGAAGAAGGAACTCAGCTGGGTGCTGTACGACGTGGGCAATTCCGCGTTCGTCATGCTCTCCACCGCCCTTATCCCCGTGTACTTCGCCTCCATCGCGGAGCCCGGCTCTTCGGTTGTGGTGGCCTGGGGCTACGCCGAAACGGTGGCCTCGCTTATCCTGGCGCTGCTCATGCCCGTCCTTGGCAGCTTGGCCGACATCGCCGGCAACAAGAAGAAGTTCCTGGTGGGCTTTGCCGGCACGGGAGCGGTTGCCTGTGCGGCCTTGGGCATCCCCCAGCACGCGCTGGCATTCTTGGTGGTGTACGTGATTGCCGCCATCATGCTGAACGGCTCGATGGTGTTCTATGATGCGTTTTTGGTAGACGCCACCACGGAAGACCGCTACGACAAGGTTTCCTCCCATGGTTACGCCTGGGGCTACATTGGCTCGTGCATCCCGTTCATCGTTTGCCTGGTGGTGGTCCTGGGCGGGCCTAGCTTCGGCATCTCGGCCATGCTGGGCATGAAGATCGCCTTCGTGGTAACCGCCCTGTGGTGGATCGCCTTCACCGTTCCCGTTGCCAAGAACGTGCAACAGCTGCATGGCAAGAAGCGCTCCGAGCGCATGGTACACGCAACGGTGGTGGGCTTGCTGAATACCCTGAAGAGCATCGTGCACGATAGGCGCCTGCTTTTCTTCATGCTGGCGTTCTTCTTTTACATCGACGGCGTGCACACGGTTATCAAGATGTCCACCAGCTACGGCACCGACCTGGGCATCGACTCTACGCAGCTGGTGCTGGCGTTGCTGGTAACGCAGTTCGTGGCGTTCCCTTCGGCTATCGCCTACGGCAACCTGGCCAAGCGCTTCGGCACCAAACGCATGCTCATGGTGGGCGTGCTGGCCTACTTCTTCATCGTGCTGTTCGCCGCATTCTTCCTGAAGAGCGCCTTCGAGTTCTGGATCTTGGCCATCTGCGTAGGTCTGTTCCAGGGCGGCATCCAGGCGCTTTCGCGCTCCGAGTACGGCAAGCTCATCCCGAAGGAGCGCGCCAACGAGTACTACGG
>CAVFYB010000018.1:0-23151 GCA_963626845.1 Bacteroidaceae bacterium
GAATCAGTTGTCGTAAAATGTTCCCAGGGATCACTTCACAACTATTGGAGGAGAGGGAAATTATGGCAGACGAAGTACAGTACGTGGTTATCGCGGGCTTCCCAAAGGCTGATTTCATGGCCGTTGCATTGGATCATGCTGGCACCGCGATTTCCGAGAAGACCTTCAAGGCCGTCGATTTCATGCGTGAGGTCGAGTCGTTTCTCGAGGCTTACCCTGCACCCGAGATCAAGATGATCGGGCCTAAGGATTACGCTGTCGAGTACAAGAAGAAGCTGGTCAAGGGCAAATATGTAACCGAGCATCCGGGTATTCCGATCGATGTTCTGTACCGCGGTGGTTACGCATAAGGTTTTCTCCTTTTCATACGGAACAGCCTGTTAGGGCAGCAAGCGCGCCGGTTTTCCGGCGCGCTTTTTTCTGCAGCCCCCAATGAGGTGGGTACGGTGGGCTTGTTGGGGCGAAGGTGCCTTCTTGAAGCGAAAGAGATCACTGCTTTCGCTGGCGACGTGGCGGCAAAGCGAGGGCGGCCGCTAGCTTGCAATTCAGTCCGAACCGCAGCCAGTGGCATGCTAGGCAGCACCTCATCCGCCCGCTTCCCAGGCGTTTTTCATTGCCTGCTGCCGATGCGGCGCTCTGGTCTGGCTTCCGCCCAGGAATCCGATGGTAGAATCATGCTCGCTTTATAAACGAATCGAGAATCCAAGTAGGGGCTTATGGCTAAGAAGGCATTCGAGACGGCGGCGAACGCCGTTACCTCCCGCGAGCATTTCGCATCGCGAATCGGCTTCATCTTAATCGCAGCGGGCTGCGCAATCGGCATCGGCAACGTATGGCGCTTCCCGTACATAACGGGCGAGTACGGCGGCGGCGCCTTCGTGCTTCTGTACCTTATCTTCCTGGTTATCCTGGGCCTGCCCGTAATGGTGATGGAGTTCGCGGTTGGCCGCGCCAGCCAGAAGAGCGCCGCACATGCTTTCGATGTGCTTGAGCCGAAGCGCCGCTTCCATTGGTTTTCCTGGTGGGGTTACATCGGCTGCATGCTGCTGATGATGTTCTACACCACGGTTGCCGGCTGGATGCTTGCCTACATCCCCAAGATGGCGGCGGGCACGTTCGACGGCGCAAGCACCGAAGCTGCCGGCACGGTGTTCAATGCCCTGTTGGCGAACCCCAGCGAGCTTATCGGTTGGATGATCGCCGCGGTGGCCATCGGCTTCGCCATCTGCAGCCTTGGCTTGCAGAAAGGCGTTGAGCGCATTACCAAGTGGCTGATGGCCATCCTGTTCGTGGTGATGATCGTCCTGTGCATCCGTACCATGACCCTTCCCGGCGGTGCCGAGGGTATTGCGTTCTACTTGGTGCCCGACTTCAGCCGCATGTTCGAAGGCGGCATCGGCACCTTTGGGGAAGCGGTGTACGCGGCCATGGGCCAAGCGTTCTTCTCGCTTTCCCTGGGTATTGCCGCCATGGAGATCTTCGGCTCCTACATCAACAAGGAGCGCCGCCTTATGAGCGAGGCGGTTTCCGTAACCGCTTTGAACACTGTGGTTGCCATCCTGGCGGGTCTTATCATTTTCCCGGCGTGCTTCGCCTACGGGGTAACGCCCGATTCCGGTCCCTCGCTGGTGTTCGTTACGCTTCCGCTGGTGTTCGCGCAGATGCCTCTGGGCAGCCTGTGGGGTGCGCTGTTCTTCGTGTTCATGAGCTTTGCTGCTCTTTCCACGGTCATCGCCGTGTTCGAGAACCTGATCTGCTTCCTTATGGACAAGTACGGGATGTCCCGCCGCAAGTCGGTTGCCATCAACGGCGTGCTGGTTCTGGTGCTCAGCCTGCCCTGCGCGCTTGGTTTCAACGTGCTTTCCGGGGTCACGTTCCCAGGCATCGGCGACATCCAGTCCATCGAGGATTTCATCGTCTCCAACAACATGCTGCCGCTCGGCTCGCTTATCTTCGTGCTGTTCTGCACGCGCCGCTACGGCTGGGGCTGGGACAACTTCCTGAAGGAAGCCGACACCGGCATAGGCATCAAGTTCCCGGCATGGAGTAGGGTGTGGGTAAGCTACGGCATCCCGCTGCTCATCGTGATCATCTTCGTGATGGGTTATGCCCCGAAGGTGGCGTTGTGGCTGGGGCTTTCGTAGCTCGTCAAAACCGAATACCCGATCGCCCATGCTGATTCGCGGGCATCTCTGCGAAGGGCCGAGCAAGGTTGTCTTGTTCGGTCCTTCGCTTTCTGAGCCTGCTTCGGCGGGCTGATGCTTCCATTGCATTAATTGACGCAGGGAATGCGTTGGAAGTGGAGTACTCTAGACAAGCTGTGCCTTGGTTTGCCTTGCGTGGGGGCGGGCCGTTGAATTGAAAGGCGTGGTCCACGTTATTCGAAAGCTGGTTTTTATGTCTCAGCGAAAGGGCGGAATGCCCCAGGTAAATGACGTAAACGGGTTGTCCTTCCCTCATCTTGTGGCGGCGGTAATCACTGCGGTAATCGGCGGCGGCGTGTTCACCATGGCCGGCGACATGGCTGCAGCCGGTGCCAACACCGGCGGTGTGCTCATCGGCTGGGTGGTTTCCGGCTTGGGCGTGTTCTGCCTCATGATGTGCTTCTTCGCGCTTTCCCGCTACAAACCCGAACTGGTCGGCGGCATCTACAGCTATGCCCGCGCCGGCTTCGGCAAGTACATGGGTTTCCTTTCGGCCTACGGCTACTGGATCAGCGCGCTTATGGCCAACGTTTCCTACACCACCTTGCTGTTCGCCAGCTTGGCGTTCTTCTTCCCTGTGTTCGGCGAAGGCAACAATGTGGCTTCCGTGGTGGGCGCCTCCATCATCGTGTGGGTGTGCTGGTTTTTGGTAAGCCGCGGCGTGAAGGAAGCGGCGAGCATCAACATCCTTACCACCATCGCGAAGATCATCCCCCTGTTCGTCGCCATCGTGGCCATCATCTTCTCCCTGCATTTCGATCCGGAAATCTTCATGGACAACTTCTGGGGTGAGCCTGACGGCCCCTCTCTGTTCGATCAGGTAGTGGGCATGGTCGGCGTAAGCGTCTGGATCTTCTTGGGCATCGAGGGCGCGGTGGTCATCTCGGGCCGTGCTCGCTTCAGCAAGGACGTTGGCCGTGCCACCGTTACGGCATTCGTTGGCATCTTGGCCATCTATCTGCTGGTCTCCATTCTTTCCATGGGCGTTATGCCGCGTGCTGAGCTGGCGGAGCTTTCCAATCCCTCTATGGCCGGCGTTCTTGAGGCGGTGGTGGGCCCGTGGGGTGCCGCGCTGGTGAACCTTGGTGTTGCCCTTTCGCTTCTGGGTGCCATGCTGGGTTATACCATCATCTCCTCCGAGTGCCCGCACGAGGCCGCTTGCCAGGGCGTGTTCCCGAAGGCGTTCGCCAAGAAGAACAAGCATGCCGCGCCCATCGTCACGCTTACCGTTACCTGCGCCATCATCCAGCTGTTCCTTATCCTGGTTGTGGTTTCCGAGCAGACGTATCAGTTCTTCTACAGCGTTTCCGTTTCCATGATCTTGGTGCCGTACTTCTTCAGTACGCTGTTCATGCTCGTGTGCGTGTTCAAGAAAGACGGGTTCGAAAAGGTGTCGAATGGGAAACTTGCGTTCTACCGCGTTATTGCTGTGGTGGGTTTCTTCTACAGCGTGTTCCTTATCTACGCCGGCGGCCTTACGGGTATGATGATCACCACCATCCTCTACGCGCCGGGCATTCTGCTGTATATGCTGGGCCAGAAGGAACGCGGTGAGGAATTCCTGCATAAGCCTATCGAGCAAGTGGTTACTGCCGCCATCGTGATTTTCTTCGTTGTGAGCGTCTTCAGCATTGCCACCGGTCAGATTGCGGTTATCTAGCGCTGCTGCGATTTGGCATTTCGCTACTAGAATGGCGTGTCACGAGCGTGGCGCGCCATTTTTTGCTGGTGGGGTTTGCGTGGAGCCTTCTCCTTACTAGAGGAGCCCCAAGGGAAACAGCTGGTGCTGATCCCCTTGGGGCTCCAAGGCTTTTCCAGGGTGGTGGTGCGTTGGCGGCTATCGTCCGTCGCGCGGGTGGGCCTTACAGATCGCGCGGGATGTCGGCCAGCTCGGCTTCGGTGAACACCGGGCCATCCAGGCAGATGTACTTGCCGCCGATGTTGCAGCGCCCGCATTTGCCCACGCCGCACTTCATGCGTGCCTCAAGCGTGGTGATGATGTTCTCGGGTTGGTAGCCCAGCTTCACCAGCGATTCACGGCAGGTGCGGAACAGGCTGGGACCGCCACAGAGCGTGACGGCCGCATTCTCGGTGGAAAGCCCCTCTTCGGCAACCACCTGCTCCAGGTAGGGCGCAGTGTAGGAAACCGGCCCGGTCCAGCTCTCGTTGCCGTGGTACAGGCTCACGTGCACATGCGTGTCGGGGTAGCTGGGCCACACCTCGAACAGTTCGTGCTTGAAGACCAGGTCATCGTAGGTAGATGCGCTGTATACCAAGTCGATGCGCCCGTAGTCTTCGCGATGCTTCAGGCAGTATTCCAAGAACGCGCGCACCGGCGCCATGCCGATGCCGCCCGCGATGAACAGCATGTTGCGTCCCTTGCAGCTCTCATAGGGGAAGCAGTTGCCGTAAGGGCCGCGCAGGCCTACGGAATCGCCCACGCGCAGCTTGTGCATCTGCTCGGTGACCACACCCACTTTCTTCACGGCCATCTCCACGTAATCTTCTCCACGCGAGGTGATGCAGAACATGCACTCGCCGTAGGGCGGAACCGAGAACATGCCCAGCTGACCTGGTTCGTTTTCGAAGGGGGCGGCGCCCTCGGGCGTCTTGAACGTGAACAGCTTCACGTCGTGGGTAAGCTCCTTGATGCCGGTGACGGCAACCACCTTGGGAACGAGCGAGGACCCTTCGCAGATGCCCGCGCACCCGTGTTGAACAACGATGTCAGGCATGGCTTGCCCCTTCCTCTTCCCATGCGTTCACCCGATCGATGATGGCGGTGATGTCCATGGTTGCCGGGCAGTCCACCAGGCAGCGCCCGCAGCCCACGCACAGCGGCTCGCCGTAGCGCTCCTGGAAGAAGCAGAGCTTGTGCATGAAGCGTTGGCGAACGCGGTTACGCTTCTGTTCGCGGGGGTTATGGTTGCCCGCCATGAGCGTGTAATCCTTGAACATGCAGCTGTCCCAGCAGCGGAAACGCGCGTTTTCTTCCTTTTTGCGCGCCTGGCTCAGGTCGAAACAATGGCAGGTGGGGCAGATGAACGTGCAGCTGCCGCAGGTAAGGCAGGCGGTGGAAACCTCGTCCCAAAGCGGGCTGTCGAACAGGTTGTGCAGCTTCTCGGCCACGCCTTCCATGTTCACCTGGATTTTGCAGGAAACGGGCTCGTGGTGAACAGAACCCTCTTCCAAGAACGGCTCCCAGATGTTTGCCAAGGCCTGGCCGCGCTCCGACTGAACCTTGACCTCGAAGGCTTCGCCCGACTCTATGAGCAGCACGTCCGCACCCGGCGCTTCGTTGGGGTTCTGTCCCATGGAGGTGCAGAAGCAGGCGTCGCTTGCGCGGTTGCAGGCAAGCGCCACGCACGTCATAGCTTCGCGCTTTGCCTGGTAGAACTCGTCTATATAGCCCTTCGTGAGGAACACCTGGTCCATGCGCTCGATGGCAGCAACATCGCAGGGGCGCACCCCGAACACGGCAAAGGGGGTCGGCACTTCCAGGGCGCTCTCGATGAAGGTTCCTTCCGGTCCTTTTCCCCAGGTGTAGAGCTTCTCGGTGGAGGGGAACAGCAGGCCCTTCGGGGGGATCTTGGTGTTCTGCAGCTCGAAGTTCGGTTCGGTGACGCCCTGCTCTTCGTTGTACTGCGCGAAGCGGGAGGTCCCGTCCACTACGGTTGGCAGGTACACCTGCATGGCTTGGGCGGTGGCCGAAAGCACATCGGCCAAATGGCTTTTCTTGAACAGCATCCCGGGCCTCCTACATGAACTCTTCGACGTCGTCGGTCTTGAAGGTGCGCAGGGCATCGGGACCATCGTCGGTAAGCCCGCCGCCCTCGTAAGGGCCGAACAGTTCGTCGATGTCCTTGATCTGCTTGTGCATGAGCGTCATCAGCGGAAGGCCCATGGGACACACGCGCTCGCATTCGCCGCATTCTATGCAGCGGTCGGCCACGTGGAACGATCGTGTCACGCCGTAGTAGCGCGCCTGCTCCACGTCGAACTGCTTGCCCTGCCATCCCTCGCGCTCCTGCTCGGCAAAGCAGACCTTGCAGGTGCAGCAGGGGCAGGCCTGGCGGCAGGCATGGCAGCGGATGCAGGTTTCGTACATCAGGTCGAAGAACGCGCGACGCTCTTCGCGGGTCATGGCCTCGAGGTTGCGCACGTCGGCAAAGCGGTCGTTTTTCGGTTCGGGTACCGGATCTCCCAGAAGCTCGTCGTAGATAACGGGGTTGTGGAACTGGCATTCGCGGCAGCGCTTCAGCTCTATGTCCTCGCGTGTGGTGCAACCCGTGCAGGGGATGCCGATGAGGTACACGTCCTCGCGGCGGATCTGCCTGTCGGCGATAAGGCGGTTTACGGCGCGCGACTCGCAGCCGCGGGCAATCAGTCCTACGCGCCCCTTATCCTTCTGTTCCAGCACGTATTTCCCCAGGGCATGCTCGCAGTGCTGGTCGCACACCAGCTGGGCCGCCTCTTCTGCGGTGTTGGCGCAGGTGGGGGTTCGCTGGTATTCTAGGCGTCCGGCGCTCCAGCCGATAACGCAGGCCACCGTGCCGTCCTGTATGAGCTGGGATGCGCGTTCGCGTACTGCTTCGGTGTAATCCATCACAATCCCTCCCTTGCGTTCATCGGCGTTGCCAGCCATTCGAACTTGGCGGCGATGGGGCGGGGTATGTCCTCGGGCGCCAAATGGGGAAGGTCGTTGGAAAGGGGGCCGAGCTCGCGGATGCGCTCGGTTGCCTCTATCACGGTGTCGCGGAACTTGCCCGCCTCGGAACCCGAGATCCAGCGCACGATGAAGCGGTCGGGTTCCAGCCCCAGGTATTCCAGCAGGCGCTTGTACACCAGCATGCGGCGCTTGGCGTAGTAATTGCCGGTGGCGTAGTGGCAGTCGCCGGGGTGGCAGCCGCACACCAGCACGCCGTCGCAGCCGGTCTGGTAGGCCTTCAGCACATACTGGGGGTTCACACGCCCGGAGCAGGGGACGCGCAGAAGGCGGATGTCGGCTGGGTACTCCATTCGGTTCAAGCCGGCCAGGTCGGCGCCGGCGTAGGTGCACCAGTTGCAGCAGAACGCCAAGATCTTGGGCTGCCACTCCTGCGGGGTGCCGTTGGTTGCCTGCAACTCGCTTGCGCCGGCGGCCTGGATGGTGGTTTCAGTGTTCTGGTTCATCGGAGCAACGCCTCCATTTCGCGCATGATCCCCTCGTTGGTGAAGCCTAAAAGGTCGGCTGCGCCCGCGCGGCATGCGACGGTGCAGGCGCCGCAGCCCTGGCACAGGCCGGGGTTGGGCTTCGCCACTGTTCGGGTCACCTTCTGCGAGTTCTCGCGCAAGGTGACCTCGGTAAGCTCGATGGCGCCGTACGGGCAGATGTCGGTGCAGGCGCCGCAGCCGGAGCATTTGGCGTTGTCCACATGGACGATCATGGGGTTCGACTCGATCTGCCCGCGCGCCAGCAGGCCTATCACCTTCGATGCGGCGGCGCCTGCCTGGGCAACGGTGTCGGGGATATCCTTCGGGCCCTGCGCCACGCCGGCCAGGTACACGCCGGCCGTGTTCGTCTCTACCGGGCGCAGCTTCGGGTGCGCTTCGGTGAAGAAGCCTTCCGGCCCGCGCTGGGTGTTCAGCACGCCGGCGATCTGGCTGGCCCCTTCGTTGGGAACCATGGCGGTTTCCAGTACCACCATGTCGGCGTCTACGCGCACCACCTGGCCGGAAAGCGTGTCCTCGCCCATGCACACGAGCTTGCCGCCTTCGGGGTATATCTTCGAAACGCGGCCGCGCACGTACACGGCGCCGTCGTGCAGGGTGTTCATGTAGAACTCGTCGTAGCCTTTGCCGGCGCAGCGCACGTCCATGTAGAACACGAAGCAACGGCCGTCCTTCACCTTGTCCAGGTACTGGTGCGCGTGCTTGGCCGAGTACATGCAGCAGGCGCGGCTGCAGTAGGAAACGCCCTTATGCGGGTCGCGCGAGCCCACGCACTTGATGATGGCCAGCGTCTTCGGCTCTGCGTGGTCGCTCGGGCGCAGGATGTGGCCCTCGGTCGGCCCCGAGGCGTTCACCAGGCGCTCGAACTGCAGGCCGGTGACGATGTCTGGATAGCGGCCGCCGCCGTACTCGCCGTAGATCTTCGTCCAGTCGATAAGGTCGTAGCCGGTGGCCAGGATGATGGCGCCGAAGGTCTCGGTGGTTGTGCGGTCGGTGTCGTCGTAGCGGATGGCGCCGGTGGGGCACACCTTCGCGCATACCCCGCATTTGCCCTCGGTGAGCTTCCTGCAGGTTGCGGCATCGATGGTGGGCTTGCTGGGCACGGCCTGCGCGAAGGGCTTGTATATCGCTTTGCGCTGGGAAAGGCCCTCGTCGAATTCGTTGGCGGTCTTGCTGGGGCATTTCGTTTCGCAGGCGCCGCAGCCGGTGCACAGATCGTAGTCGATGTACTTGGCTCGCTCGCGGATGGTTGCCTCGAAGTTGCCGATGTAGCCGGTTACTTTCTCTACCTCGGAAAGGGTTTTGATGGTGATGTTGGGGTGGTTGCCCGCTTCCGACATCTTCGGCGTGCAGATGCAGGCCGAGCAGTCCATGGTGGGGAAGGTCTTGTCCAGCTTCACCATCTTGCCGCCGATGGAGGGGTTGCGCTCCACCAGGGTAACGGGGAAGCCGGCGTCGGCCACGTCTATCGCTGCTTGGATGCCGGCGATGCCCGCGCCCACCACCAGCACCTTGCGGTTCACGGGGATGGTGCTGGTGTAGAGGTTCTTGTTCGTGTCCACCTTGGCAACGGCCATGGCCACCAGGTCGATGGCCTTGGGGGTGGAGGTTTCCTTGTCCTTGTGCACCCAAGAGCACTGCTCGCGGATGTTGGCGATCTCCAGCAGGTAGGGGTTGATGTTGGTTTTCTCTGCCAGCATCTTGCGGAAGGTCTGCTCATGCATGCGCGGGCTGCAGCTTGCTATGACGATACGGTCAAGGTCATGCTCCTTCACGGCATCGGCGATGGCCTGCTGGCCCGGGTCGGAACAGGTGTACTTGTTGGTGGTTGCATAGGCGACGTTGGGCATAAGGCGCGCGGCGTCGGCCACGGCCTGCACGTCTACCGTCGCTGCGATGTTGGTGCCGCAATGGCACACGAACACTCCGATCCGGCTCATGCGATCACCTCCTTCGCGGTGCTCTTCTTGGCGCCGCTTCCTTCAGCGGCCTTCGCCTTGCTTGCCCGTGCGGCGGCCCGTGCCTTGCGCTGGGCTTCCTTCGCTGCGCGCTGGGCCTCCTCGGCGGCTTTCTGCTGCTCGCGTTGGCGCTGCCATGCTGCCAGCGCGCGTTCGTGTAGGTCGGCGGCGGGGTGGAAGTGCCGGCCGATGCCGCTTTTCGCCTGCGGCGCGCCCATGCTTGCCGCCAGCAGCTCGGTGAAGTAGTAGACGGGGATGTCGAGCGCCGGCAGGCCCTCCTTGGCCCGGGCGCTGTTCACCTCGGCTTCGCGCATGTCCAGGTTCAGCATGCACAGGGGGCATGCGCAGGCGATGGCGTCGGCCCCGTTAGCATGTGCGTTCTCGAAGATGCGCCGCACCATGGTGCGTCCCAGGCTGGGCACGGTTACCTGATGCGAGGCGCCGCAGCATTCGTTCTTGAAGCTCCATTCAACCGGCTCGGCGCCCGAAAGGGAAACCAGCTGCTCCATGGCCTGGGGCTGCTCATCGTCGTCGAAGGCGCATACCTTGGTGGGGCGAAGCAGCGCGCAGCCGTAGTAGCAGGCAACCTTCAGACCATCAAGCGGGCGGCACACGCGGGCGCCGATGCGGCCCTGCGCTTCCTGGGGGAGGAACGGCTCCAACCCATTGGCAACGTAGGCGCTTGCTGCCCAGGGACGGCCAATGACGCTTTCCACCTGGGTGCGGACCTCTTCGCTTTCCTGTGCGTGCGCGGTTGCTGTTTTAAGGTGCAGGTAGCAGCCGGCGCAGGGGGCCAGCACAGGTGCGTCGCCGAAAGCCTCCTCTGCCAGGGCGAGGGAGCGGGCAGGCAGGGCATCGCCCAGAAGCTCGCTTTCGGCGTGTGCAGCCGATGCCCCGCAGCAGTTCCAGTCGGGGATCTCGGCCAATTCGACGCCTGCGGCAAGGGCAACGTAATCGTAGGATTTCGTGTACGAGATGCCAGTGGAATGCGCTGAGCATCCGGGGAAGTACGCGTATCTCATGCCTGCGCCTCCTTCGTGTTGCCGGGTTGGGGGTAGGCGGCGCTCTCTGCCGCGCGCGCCTTGTCGATGATGGCGGCCACCTCTTCGCTCAAGGCCGCCTGCTTGCCGTGAATGCCCAGCATGCCGCGGGTGAGCATCTTGGGGGCGCTCAGGGCGTCTTGCAGCAGATGGCCGGTGGAAAGGTTGTAACGCATCGCAAGCATTGCCTCGTCGGAGGTGCCTGCCTGGCGCACGCCTTCGATGAACAGGTCGTTGAAGCGCTTCACTTCGGAAACGCTGGCCTTGCCGGCGTCTTTCGATGCCCTTCTGCAGGCAAGCATGACGTTGGGCAGGTCGATGCTCTGAGGGCAGCGTGCCTGGCATATGCCGCATCCAGCGCAGAGCCAGGGCATGTTCGATTCCAATAGGGCCTCTGCCTGGCCCAGCTGCAAGTGGCGCATAACCTGGCGTGGCATCATATCGGCGTCGGCGGCGACGGGACACCCGGCCGAGCACTTGCCGCATTGGTAGCAGTCGCTTGGGTCCACGTGGGCGTCGTCCAAGATCCGCTCAAGGGTGCTGGGGGCTGAAGCGGCCGCGGTGGTGAGGTTGCTGGCTTCCATGGAACCTCCGTTCTTCAAAGACGTTCGGGCTGGTCTTTCTGGGGGGACGGGGCCGCGTTGGTTGGGTGCGGCGTCCGTTCCCGGGTTCATTCGGAAGATCTTGCTCTGTGCAACAGCAAACACCCGCCCTGGCCAAGTAACCCAAGGTGAACATCCGGTTTGGCCGAAAGCGGCTGTTTAACGGTTTTGCGCTTCGCGTTGAACGCCGCTTTCCTGCCGTTCGCCTGAGCCTGCTTTCTCTGGCTGATGTGTTTGCTGCGCGCGTTGAGGCGCGCTTTGCCCCCCCCAGCGCTAACCTGTGCGAGTCGGAACCGAAGCAAAGGCTGCCTTCGGCTTTGGTCCGCTTTGCCGGGATTTGGACCTCTGTTGCCCCTCGTTCCTGCGGCTTTGGTGCTTTCGGGTTTCGGGGCTACAATCAACTGGTTTGAGTTTCACTGCATACCGCAGATACCAAGAGAAAGGCCTCACCGTGGCAAAGTTCACCCACGTAATCGTCCGCCGTCCGGGCAAGTCGCTGTGCGACGGCATCACCAGCGCTCCCGAGCTGGGCAAGCCCATCTACGAAAAGGCCATCGAGCAGCACGACGCTTACATCGAGGCCCTGAAGCAGTGCGGCGTAGAGGTGACCGTTCTGCCGGCGCTGGACGAGTATCCCGACGCCTGCTTCGTTGAGGACACCGCCGTTATCACCCGCTGCGGCGCCATCATCGACAACCCTGGTGCCGGTACCCGCAACGGCGAGGCAGCCGAGATGGAGCCCACCATCCGCCAGTTCTTCGACGACGACCACATCGCCCATATCACCGCGCCGGGCACCCTTGAGGGCGGCGACGTCATGATGGTGGGCGATCACTTCTACGTGGGCCGTTCCGCCCGCACCAACGAAGAGGGCATCCGCCAGTTCATCGAGATCCTCGAAGGCTGGGGCCTTTCCGGCAGCGAGGTTCCGCTGGAGCACGTGCTGCACCTGAAGACCGGCGTGAACTACCTGGAAGACAACAACATGCTCGTTTCCGGCGAGTTCAAGGAGAAGCCCGATTTCGAGAAGTACAACCGCGTCGAGATCCCCGAGGAAGAGGCTTATGCGGCCAATTGCATTTGGGTTAACGGCACGGTCATCGTCCCCGAGGGCTACCCTGCCGTGTTGAAGGCCGTTCAGGATCTGGGTTATAAGACCTTGACGGTAGACACGTCCGAGTACCGCAAGATCGACGGTGGCCTGAGCTGCCTTTCCCTGCGTTTCTAGTCTGCTCCTATTAGGTTCTACGTGGTCTTTTGGCGTTGAATGGCGAAGGACTCTGCCGTGCGGTGGGGTCCTTTGTCGTGTCGGGGCGCTTGGACGTTGCCGCATCGCACGCGCTTTTTCCTCGGGCGCAGCGCCCACGACTCCCGTTGCGCCCTATTATGCGCCCATTGCCTGGGCACTCTGCGAGGTGAACATGCTTCCTTATCTGATGATCTGCGTTTCGGTGTGCTTTGAGGTGTTCGCCGATACCATGATGAAAGTTTCCGACGGCTTCCGTCGGAAACTGCCCGTTGTGGGCGTGATAGTGGGCTATGCCGTTTCGTTTTGGATGATGTCGCAGGTGCTGCTTCAGCTACCTTTGGGTCCAGTGTACGCCGCATGGACGGGGCTGGGCATTGCCCTTACCGCCGTGGTAGGGGCAATGCTCTGGGCCGAGGGTATGAACGCGAAGAAGATCGTGGGGCTTATTGCCATTATCGTTGGCGTTGCCCTGCTGAAACTGGGGGTGTAGCGGATGGGCTTCGAAGAAGAAAAGCACGCGCTGGTCAGGGAAAAGGCGCGCTCGAAGCGATTCTATTTCCTTCTGCTGGCCGTTGCCATTTGCAGTGAGGTTACGGGGGCTATTTGCCTGAAGGCATCCGAGGGCTTCACGGTGCCGCTGCCCAGTATAGTGACGGTGGTGGGCTATGGCCTCTCTGTCTTCCTGCTGGTAAAGATCTTGCAACACTTGCCGCTTGGGCTGGTGTACGGCATATGGGGAGGCATCGGCTCGGCGGCAACTATGCTGGTGGGCGTGCTGGTGTGGCATGACCCGTTCACGGCACTTACCGCGGTAGGCCTGGTTCTGATCGTGGGCGGCTGCTATCTGCTGAACAAGGGAACCGATGAGATAGAAGCTGCCAAAGAGCAGATGTGCTAGAGCGGCGGTCGAATCGCGCTCCGACTTGGAGCCAGGAATGTTATGAGGGATGTCCTTTGGACGATACATGGCAGGGCGTTGCAATACGGGAGCAGGACGAACATGAGGATCTACGAAGCGCAAAACAGGACATCGCAGCTTATGGATGTGCTTTTGGATGTTTGGGAACGCTCTGTTCGGGCAACGCATCTGTTCCTTTCGGACGCAGAGGTCGATAGCATCAAGGAGTACGTGCCACAGGCTTTGGCGAGCGTGGAGCGCCTGACTGTCGCCGAGACCGATGTGCCGGTTGCGTTCATGGGGACCGAGAACGGGCGTTTGGAGATGCTGTTCGTCGCGCCGGAGGAACGGGAAAAGGGCATCGGGAAGCAGCTGCTCCAGCTCGGTTTCGAGAGGTATGGGGTCGTTGAAGCGACGGTCAACGAGCAGAACCCACAGGCTGTCGGGTTCTATGAGCGCATGGGCTTCGAAACCTACAACCGGACCGATTTGGATGAAGAGGGCAATCCGTATCCGCTGCTGTATATGAGACGGAAGCGTTAGGCTGTCGACTTCCTCCTTGCCGCTCGTGCCTTCGCGCCCCACGTTGGCAATTGGCCCGTTCGCCTGCGCCGCTGCCCGGAAACGATGTTGCGGTTGCCCTGCTGTGGCGGCACAATGTTCAGCACAGATTCGATGCAGGGGTGCCTTGGCGGTTCGCCGCGCTTGGCTGAGAGGGCACGCGCCCAACCCTTTGAACCTGTCAGTTAGTGCTGGCGTAGGGAGCATCTCAGGTTCATTCTGGGGCGCACGCTATGGCTGGCGTCCCTTTTGTTTTGCGTGGAAGGAATGCGCATGGTACGGATGGACCAGTTGAGAAGCGGTATCGAGGAAGCAGTTGCCAAGGTTCGGCAGGAAAACCCCTTGGCGGGTTCGGTGACCAACGGCGTCACCATGGATTTCGTGGCGAACGCCCAGCTTGCGGTTGGGGGCAGCGCCGCCATGGTGTACCTGCCCGACGAAGGCGAGACGCTGGTGGCAGCCGGCGGGGCGGTGTACCTGAACATGGGCACGCTGCTGCCGGTCTACGAAGAGACGCTTCCGCGTACCGCAGCTGCGGCCCATGCGGCCGGCAAGCCCTGGGTGCTCGACCCGGTGGGCATCGGCATCGGCCAGCTGCGCACCGACCTGCTGTCCAAGCTGAAAGAATACAAGCCAGCCATTGTAAGGGGCAACGCCTCGGAGATCATCGCCCTGGCGAAGCTGTGGGGGCTGCAGCAGGAGGCAGGTGCCGAAGGCGGTCCGCGCGGCGTTGACAGCACCGACACCGTCGATTCCGCCCGCGGCGCGGCGGTTGCCCTTGCCCGCTATACCGGCGGTGCCGTTGCAGTATCGGGCGAGACCGACCTGGTAACCGATGGGTCGGCCGTTGCCGTTTCGCACGGAGGTTCGCCCCTGATGGAGAAGGTTACCGGCTTCGGGTGCTCGCAGGGCGGCGTGCTTGCGGTGTACGCCACGGCCACCGACCCGTTCACCGCAGCGGTTGCTGGAGTCGCCCACTACAACCTGGCGGGAACGCGCGCAGCGCAGAACGCCGATGCTCCGGCAAGCTTCAAGCTTGAGTTCATCGACGAGCTGTATCTGGCCACGGCGGCCGACATCGCCGCCAACCCGCTCGAGCTTCAGGAGGCATAGATGAACACGCTGGTAGCGGTGGCAATCGCCCCGTTCGGGGTGGGCGACGAGCTTGCCCCCGAAGTTGCCCAGGTGGTGAAGGTGATCCGCGAATCGGGCCTTCCCAACCACACGTACTCCATGTTCACCGAGATAGAAGGCGAATGGGACGAGGTCATGCGCGTGGTGAGGGAAGCCACGTTCGTTCTGGCAGAGCAGGGCATCCGCACCGAAGTGGTGCTGAAGGCCGACGTCCGTCCCGGCCGTACGGGCATGATGCAGCGCAAGGTTGCCGCTGTAGACGAGATCCTGGAAGGGGAGGAACGCGCATGAGCATCCGCGAATCGCTCGACATCTCGGCCTATTTGGTCATAGGCCCGGAAAACACCCTGGGCCGCCCGGTTGGCGATGTCATCGCGCAGGCCATAGACGCCGGTTTCACCTGCGTCCAGGTGCGTTCCAAGGAATGCTCCGCGCGTGAGCTCATCGAATGCACCGCCCAGGCTGCGAAGGTCATCGAAGCCGCAGGGAAAACCGGCCAGGTTGCCCTTCTGGTGGACGACCGTTTGGACGTGGTGCTGGCGTGCCGCGAGCAGGGCGTGAAGGTCGACGGCATCCATGTGGGCCAAACCGACATCCCCGTCGAGGTGTGCCGCAAGCTGCTGGGCCCCGATGCTGTCGTGGGGCTTTCCGCCCGCGCCGACGAGATGCTGGAATACGTGAAGACGGCCGACATGAGCCTGGTCGATTACCTGGGCGTGGGCCCGCTGCACGAAACCCCCACCAAGAAGGATTGCGGCCTTGCGGCCGACGGCACGGTGATAACGAAGAGCCTGGCCGACCTGGCCGAGCTGCATGCGGTGAGCCCGGTGCCCATCGTGGTGGGCGGCGGTGTGAAGCTGGCCGACATCCCGTTGGTGAAGGGCACCGGCGTGGAAGGGTTCTTCGTGGTCTCGGCCGTGTGCGGTGCGTCGGACCCGAAAGCCGCAGCCCAAGAGCTGGTGGAAGCCTGGAGCCGCCCGTAGCTCGTTTTGCCCCGAAAAGGAGGGCGCCCGCAGGCTCGTTGCGCGAGCCTGCGGGCGAGCGGGCGATTGGCTTCGGAGCCCGCTTCTTGAACCGGATGCGCTAGATGATCAGCTCGGCTCCGGGTACGCCGATAACATGGGCCACGCTTTCCACGTGGAGGTCGGGCGTTCCGTCGGCGATGGAAAGCGTCTGCGCGTCGCGGAAGTAGCGCGCAAGGCCGGTCTCCTCGACGATGCCCAGCCCGCCATGGAGCCAGATGCACTGCTTGGTAACGTCCACTGCCATTTCGCACGTGGAGTACTTCGAAGTGCTGATCAGGGCCTTCGCCTTTGCGCCAAGTGCCTTGTCGCCCGTGGCCAGGACCTTGTCGGCGGTGCCCAGCGCCTCGAAGATGAGGGCGCGGCACTTCTCGATCTCGCCCCACATGCGCGCCATGCGATGGGCAACCACCTGGCGCTTGGCGATGGGCTCGCTGTCGTGGGTGCGTTCCTTGATGAACTCCATGGTCTTCGCGAACGCCGCCTCCGCGCAGCCCAGGGCAACACAGGCGCACAGGGCGTTGCCCGGTCCCATGCCGTCGAGCGGGTTCTTGGGGAAGCTGTAGGAATCGGGAACGCGCACGTCGTTCAGGAAGTAGGAGCCGGAGCAGTTGCCGTTCAGGCCAAGCTTCGTCTCGACATGGGAATCGTCCAGGCCGGGGTCGCTGGTCTCGACGAAGAAGCAGCGCATCTCCCGGTCCTCGGTCATGCCCAGGAAGGCAACCAGGTCGGACTGCGAGGTGTTGGTAACGTAGAGCTTGCTGCCGTTGAGCACCCATTCGTCGCCGTCCTTCACGGCCATCACCGGCCACTCGGAAAGGTTCGTGGAGCCCTGGGGCGGGGTGATGCCCGCGCCCATCACCGTCCAGCCGGTCATGATGCCTGCCAGGTACTTCTGCAGAAGCTCGACGCGGTTGGGGGATTCCATCAGGTAGCTGGACATGCAGCTGTCAACGTAGTAGCTGATGGCGAACGCGGGGGAAACCTTGGCAATCTCCTCGGTCACCACTCCTACCGCGGTAAGCCCCAGGCCCGAGCCGCCGATCTTCTCGGGGACGATGAGCCCCAGGAAGCCCAACTCGCCGGCCTTCAGGTACAGTTCGCGGGGAAACTTGTTCGTTTCCTCCATTTCCGCAACGGCGGGTGCCACGAACTTCTCTGCGTATTCTTTGGCGGACTGCTGGAGCAGTTCCAGATCCTCATTCAGGAAAAAAGACATTTTCATTACCTCCTCGATTCACCGCCTGGCAGGTTTCTGTGCCGATACAGGCGGTGTGGGTTTGTCTTTGCCGGGCCGGCCCCTTGGCTGAGCGCCCTTTCGGGGCCGGCCTGATGTAGGGGGTTTGTTTACTTGGCCATGGTCAGGCGGTCTACGTTGTCGCCGCCGCCGGTGATGCCCTGTGCGGCAAGCTTCTCTGCATAGAACGCGAAGTCGACTACGGCCTGGTCACACGGGTTGCCGTTGTTGTTAAGGGCTTCCGCTTCGGTGGTTACCACGCGCTCGGTGAGGTCGGCGTGGGGCAGCAGGTAGAAGCGACCCTCGTCGATCTGATCAAGGATGAGCTGCGCCGTCTCCGGCCCGGTGAGCATGCCCAGCCTGTCGCCGCTTTCGGTATGCGCCTGGGAAAGCGGCATTTCCTTGCCGTCTCCTTGGATGTTGTGGTACTCCGCGTTGCGGTGCAGGGAGCTGTTGGCGATCTCCGACTCGAACACGCCGGGCAGCGAGATGTTGTACTTCACCTTGCCCAGGTCGAACTTCAGCGCCTCGGCCTGGTAGTTCTCGACCAGGCGAACCAGCGCGGTCTTCGTCACCGAGTACGGCGCCCAGCCAGAGAAGGCGGAAACGCCGGCGGTGGAAGCGGTGGTCACGATGCGCCCGCCTTCAGGCTGGGTGAACATCAGGCCGCCGAATACGCGCAAGCCGTAGAGAGATCCCCAGAAGTTGGTGTCCACGATCCACTTCCAGTCTTCCATGGTGGTTTTCATCAGCGCGTTCGGCTGGAGCATGACGCCGGCGTTGTTGAACAGGTAGTCCACCTTGCCGTAGGCGCCCTTCACCTTGAAGGCGAGCTGCTTCCATTCCTCTTCATCGGTGATGTCCTGCTGCATGTAGGTTACGTCGTAGCCCTTTGCCTTCAGCGCTTCCGCTGCCTTCTGGCCCTTCTCGACGCGGCGGCCGGTGATGATCACGCGTGCGCCCTTTTCGCCCAGGATCTCGGCGAAGGCATAGCCCAAGCCCGAGGTGCCGCCGGTGATGAAAACGACTTTCCCCTTGTAGTCCTCCATTGCAATCACTCCTTCGATCGTGCCGGCGTCAGATAATCCCCTTGCGCCGGCTCCCCATTCGCGAACGCGCTCCGATGGTGTAACTCCCAAACCCATCTTGAACACGTTCACTTCTTGACACCACTTAAACTAGCTGGGGTTATCGGGCGAATCCATGCTCATACGCCTTGCCATGTTCATTTGCTGGACAGGGACGGGCGATTGTTCACCGATTGAACGGATCGCCCTTGGCGTTCAAGCGGTACCATTTGTGGCGGGGATCCATCTTTCTGCCTGAGGGGGTTTGGGGTGAATCGGCGCGATTTGATGAAAAGGGAGTTTGCCAAGACGCTTTTGCGTATGGTTGGCGAAAAGCCCTTGGAGGGCATTACCGTCTCCGAGCTGGCGAAGGAATGCGGGGTGAGCCGCGGAACCTTCTACAACCACTTCTTCGATATATACGACCTGATCAACTGGATGTTCGAAGTGGATATCGTTGAGCCGCTGCAGGAGTACATCGTTTCCCACGATGCCAGCTGGCGGGGCATTACCCAGCAGTGCCTGGAGCGCATGTACGAGCATCGCAGCTTCTACTGCCAAGCCGTGCGCTACACCGGGCAGAACAACCTGCAGGACTACATGCGCAAGCGCAACCTGGACAGCTGGAAGCTGCTCATAAAGGGCTATATGGGAGAAACGAAGACCTTCGATGCCGACCTGCTGGAGTTCTACGAGCGCTTCACAGCGGATGCGGTGACGAACATGGTCATCGAATGGGCACGGCGGGGTATGCGGACGCCGCCGGAGCGTATGGCGCACATGGACTACGTTGCCACGCGCGGCATATACGGGCTGATCGATGCGGCAAACGACGAGGGGAATCAGGGCGATGGCTCGCCCGTTCCGCCCAAAGGCCTGTAAGCGGTTTCCGGATCGGTGGAAGCCGAGGCCGTTGCGCCGCCCGTTCCGAGTGGGCTACGGCGGCCTTCAGGGCGCCCGCAGGCCCGTTGCGCGAGCCTGCGGGCCTGCTCTCCCTCCACCAGCCTTCGCCAAACGGCCGCATGCCCTTTCCTGCAGCAGGCGAGGGTTCATCCCTTACAATATCTGCTTGAAAGAAGAAGTAAGTAGGTATTGCTATGAGTGCGCGCATCAACATCGCTGCGGCCGATCCGGCTGCGGCCAGTCGGCTTGCTGCCGATCTGGGGCTTCCCAACTTCATCGCCACCGTCCTGGTTGCCCGGGGCATCGATTCGGTCGAGAAGGCCCGGGAGTTCCTGAACCCGTCCCTTGAGCGGGACTGGCTCAACCCGTACGAGATAGAGGGCATGGATGCGGCGGTGAACCGCATCGAGGACGCCATCAAGGCCGAAGAGCACATCTTGGTGTTCGGCGACTTCGACCTTGACGGCGTTTCCGCCACCACGCTTATGACCAAGGGCCTGCGGGCCTGCGGGGCAAGGGTGACGCCCTTCATCCCCCTACGCTTCGAGGAGGGCTACGGCCTGTCCCAAGCCGCCATCGAGCGTGCCCTGCAGTGCAAGCCCGACCTGCTGGTAACGGTGGACAACGGCATCGCCGCCAAGAACGAGGTAGAGGTCCTGAAGGCGCACGGCGTGGACGTGGTGATAACCGACCACCACGAGCCGTCCGACCTGGTGCCGCAGGGGGTTCCCGTCGTCGACCCGAAATGCGGCGACAACCCCAGCTCCATCCTGGCCGGCGCCGGCGTTGCCCTGAAGGTGGTGCAGGCGGTTGGAAGCCGCTTCGGCCTGCCGAACATGTGGCTGGATTTGGTTGACCTGGCCACGCTCGGCACAGTTGCCGACCTCATGCCCATGCGCAGCCAGAACCGCGCGCTGGTGAACCGCGGCGTGCGCATGCTCAACGAGGACCCGCGCGCCTGCATCGCCGCATTGCTGAAAGAGTCCGGCTTCGACGACAAGCCCGTTTCTTCCTCCTCCTTAAGCTTCACCATCATCCCGCGTCTCAACGCGGCGGGGCGCATGGGGAATGCCCAGTTGGCGCTTGACCTGCTGCTTTGCGACGATTTCGCCGAGGCCTGCCATCTTTCGCGCCAACTGGAGGAAGTGAACACCCAGCGCCGCACCATCGAGGCCGAGCTTGCGGAGGTTGCCTCCGAGCAGGCCGAGCAGGTGTTCACCGGCCAGCGCGCGCTGGTGGTTGCCGGCGAGGGTTGGCACGAGGGCGTGAAGGGCATCGTGGCCTCGCGCCTTACCAACCGCTACGGCGTTCCCGCCATCCTGTTCACCGTTGAAGGGGAAGAGGCGCACGGCTCCGGCCGCAGCGTGGGCGATGTGAACCTGTTCGAGGCCGTTTCCTCGTGCCAGGACATCCTCACGCGCTTCGGCGGGCACCATGCGGCGGTGGGCGTCACCCTTCCGGCCGAAAAGCTCCCCGAGTTCTCGGAGCGCCTGTGCGCCTACATGGACCAGCTTCCGCCCGAGGACTTCATCCCCCGCATCGAGGTGGACGCCACCGTCGATTTGTCGGAGCTTACCATCGACAACGTGGGCAAGCTGGACCTGCTGGCCCCCTTCGGGCAGGAAAACCCCAGCCCCCATTTCCTTGCGCACGGCGTGGTGATCTCGGGCGGCAGGGCGGTGGGCGCCGACAAGACCCATCTTTCGTGCACCCTCACCGACGGCATCAGCTCGCTTTCCAGCATCATGTTCCATTGCCCTGACGTTTCGGGCCTTCTGAACTGCGGGTGCGCGCTCGATGCGGTGTTCGAGCTGCAGATAGACACGTGGAAGGGCCGCCGCTCGGTCAAGGCGGTGGTTTCCAGCTTGAAGCCGCTTAGTCCCTGTGCCGCGCTCGAGGAATGCCTGGGCGAGGACAAGGAATTCGTCTCGGGCCTGGTTGCCTACGACGAGGACGACGAGGCGCAGGGGGAAGACGCCCAGAGCCTGGTTGCCTCCGACGAGGAGCGCGCCCTTTGGCAGCAGCGCGCCCAGGCCGACCCGGCGGGCTTTAGGGCCGACATGGTTGCGGCCTTCTTGGGGCAAGGGCAGCTGCACGACTCGCAAGCGCAGGTGCTCGATCTTCTTGATCAGGGGAGATCCGCCTTGGCCATTATGGGCACGGGCCGCGGCAAGTCGCTCATCTTCCACCTGCATGCCGCCCAGTTGGCGCTGGCCGAGGGCAAGGCCAGCCTGTTCGTGTACCCCCTGCGCGCCCTTGTGGCCGACCAGGCCTTCCACTTGGACAGAACGTTGGGTTCCTTCGGGGTGCATTGCGAGGTCATAACCGGCGCCACTGATTCCGCAGATCGCCAGCGCATCATGTCCAGCCTGGCCGAAGGCGGCACCGACATCGTGCTCACCACGCCGGAGTACCTTGCCTTCCATGCCCAGGAATTCGCCCAAACCGGCAGGATCGGCTTCATGGTGGTGGACGAGGCGCATCATGTGGGTACCTCGAAGGCGGGCTTCCGCCCCCTGTACGCGAGATTGGGCGAATCGGCCGCGAAGCTCGGGTCGCCCCAGGTGCTGGCCGTTACCGCCACGGCAAGCACCCAGGTGGCAAGCGATATCTGCTCGGCGTTCAGCGTCCCCGCCGATTGTGTGGTGGAAGATGCCTTCGAGCGGCAGAACCTCCAGGTGGTCGACCAGCGCAACCTGAAGAAGCGCGAGCGCTACCTGGTGAACCTGGTTGCCCAGGGGCAGAAGACGCTCATCTACGTGAACTCGCGCATGGAGACCATCGCCCTTACGCGCCAGCTGCGCAAGCAGGAGCCCCACATCGCATCGCTCATCGGCTTCTACAACGCCGGGCTTTCCCGCTCCGAGCGCGAGCGGGTGGAAACGCTGTTCCGCGAAGGCGGCCTGCAGGTGCTGGTGGCCACCTCGGCCTTCGGCGAGGGCGTCGACATCCCGGGGGTCCGCCACGTGGTGCTCTACCACCTGCCTTTCAGCGAGGTGGAATTCAACCAGATGAGCGGCCGCGCCGGCCGCGACGGGGAAGACGCGTGGATCCACCTGCTGTTCGGCGGGGAGGATGCGAAGCTGAACACCTCGATCCTGGACGATGCGGCCCCCGACCACGACGGCATGGCGCAGATCTACCGTGGCCTTCGCGTCCTGCAGCGCAAGAAGGGCGAGGGGTTCTTCGCCCTCGATGCGGAACAGGCTGCCAAGCGATCCTCGGAGCTTCTGGGCCTCATAATCACCCCGGCGCAGATCAAGTGCGGTGTTGGCGTGTTCGAGGAGCTGGGCCTGGTGAAAACCTGCGGCAGGCCGGGCGCCCAGGGCGAAGGCGTGAGCATCAATGTCGTAGACTATAAGGGCAAAGTCGAGCTCGAGGACAGCGTGCGCTATCGCGAGGGCATCGACGAGCGCGGGTCGTTTACGGCCTTCAAGGATTGGGTGCTTACCAGCTCGGTTCAGCAGCTGCAGGACCGCATCAGGCGCCCGCTTCTTCCCGATACCGATAAGAAAGAGGGGCGATAGCCATGACAGAGTCAAACGAATTCCATCCGGTTGGCCTGGTCATGTCCTCGGTCGACCCCACCATCAAATCGGCCACCTCGGCGCCCGTGGGCTCCGACCCTGAAGAGCGCTTCGGCGTGTTGGAAAAGCTTGCCGGCGCCTACCTTGGCGAAGACGACCTTGCCTTGATGGAAAAGGCGTTCCGCTATGCCGAGAAGATGCATGACGGCCAGAAGCGCAAGTCGGGCGAGGCCTTCGTCATCCACCCGGTAGAGGTTGCCATCATCCTGGCCGACCTGCATATGGACGTGGAAACGCTCATCGCCGCCTTGCTGCACGACACCGTGGAAGACACGGTGGCAACGAAAGAGCAGGTGGCAGAGCTCTTCGGCGAATCGGTGGCCGACTTGGTGGACGGCGTTACCAAGATCACCAAGATCGAGGTGGAAACGCTCTCCGACGAGCAGGCGCAGACCTTCCGCAAGATGCTCATCGCCATGAGCAAGGACATCCGCGTCATCGTCATCAAGCTGGCCGACCGCCTGCACAACATGCGCAC
>CAVFYB010000019.1:0-8560 GCA_963626845.1 Bacteroidaceae bacterium
GCCTGTTCCCCCATTATGCATGCTCGCTTTCAAGTTGGGTAGCGATACGGCCAAGGATACCGTTGATGAAGCGAGGGGAATCATCGCCGCCGAATTCCTTGGCAAGGTTTACCGCTTCGTTGATGGAGACGGAAACCGGGACTTCGTCGACGAAACGCATCTCGTAGGTGGCCAAGCGAAGAAGAGAGCGATCCACAACCGGCATACGCTCAAGCGACCAGTTCTCGCTAGCAGCAGCGATCAAAGCATCGATGGCCTCAAGCTGTTCGCGGGAGCCATCAAGCAAAGATACGGCATAGTCGTCCAGGCCCTGGGTTTCAGGAACCAGACTGCCATCATCAAGGAGCTCACGGGGTGTTTTGCCCATGATCTCGCCTTGATACATCAACTGCAACGCATGCTTACGCGCAAGCATGCGCTCTTCATGACGAGGTGCCTTAGACACTCAATCCTCCTAATCTTGGAACACAATGCCGTCTACACGAATATCCACGCGCTTGACGGTAAGACCAACCTGAGAAAGTATGGCGCTGGCAACGGCCTCGCGAACGTTCTGTGAGATTTCCTTCAAAGAGCGGCCGGAAAGCACGCGTAGGGAAACTGCAACCTCGACGGAATTGTCCTCAAGGACGTTGACCGCAACGCCTTCAGCTGATTGCTTGAAGGAAAGCAGGGAGCGGATGCCGGAAGGAGCGGCGCCTACGCTGGCAACGCCATCAACATCGCGCACAGCAAGGGTGATAATAGTCTCCACAACGCCGGGGGCAATGGCCATGGTATCGGTATTGATGTCGGACATATTACTCGTCTCCCATTTCGGTTTCGATGAAGTCGGTGTACACCCTACCCTCTTTGAAGGCTTCCTTTTCCAAGACCTCAAGATGGAAGGGTATGGTGGTCTTTATGCCCTCGATAACGAATTCGTTCAAAGCACGCTTGCCGCGAGCCATGCACTCTTCGCGATCGATGCCCCAAACGATGAGCTTGGCAACCATGGAGTCATAGTAAGGAGATATGCGATCGCCCTGCTTGATGTAGGTCTCCACGCGAACGCCGGGGCCGCCGGGAACCTCGAAGCGGGTGATAGTACCTGGGCAAGGACGGAAATCGTGCTCAGGATCTTCCGCATTGATACGGAACTCCATTGCATGACCGAAGGGAGCGAACGGCGCACGTTCAGCGCAGCTCATCGGCTCACCAGAGGCGATGCGAAGCTGCTCCTTGATGATATCGGTGCCGGTGATGAGCTCGGACACCGGATGCTCTACCTGCACACGCGTGTTCATTTCCATGAAGTAGAACTTGCCGTCGTGGTCCAGGAGGAACTCGATGGTGCCAGCGTTCTCGTAGTTCGTTGCACGCACCGCTTTGACGGCGGCAACGCCCATGGCACGACGGATCTCGTCGGTGAGCGCCGGAGAGGGAGCCTCTTCAAGAAGCTTCTGGTGACGGCGCTGCAGGGAACAATCGCGTTCGCAAAGGGAAACGCGGTTGCCGTGCTGATCTGCCAAGATCTGCACCTCGACATGACGGGGGCGCAGAACAAGCTTTTCCAGGTAGACGTCGCCGTTACCGAACGCGGCGAGCGCCTCGTTCTTAGCGGCCATGAACTGACCCTCGAGATCGGCGGGGTCGTGCACTTCGCGCATGCCTTTGCCGCCGCCGCCAGCCGAAGCCTTTACGAGGACGGGATAGCCAACTTTCTCGGCAAACTGACGGGCCTCCTCTACCGTTTCGATGACGCCATCGGAACCGGGAACCGTAGGCACACCGCACTGCTTCATGGTTTCGCGAGCCGCAGCCTTGTTGCCCATGGCATCGATGCAGTCGGGGGAAGGGCCAATGAAGACAAGGTCGTTGTCGGCACAGGCACGGGCGAAATCCGAGTTCTCGGCCAAGAAGCCATAGCCGGGATGGATGGCCTGGCAGCCGGTGTTCACCGCAGCGGCGATGATGGACGACATGACAAGGTAGCTTTTGTTGGCCTGGGCAGGGCCGATGCATACCTTCTCGTCCGCATAGCGAACGGGATAGGTATCGGCATCTTCCGTTGAGTAGACCGCAACGGTCTTGATGCCCAGCTCCTTGCAGGCGCGCATGATACGCAGGGCAACCTCGCCGCGGTTCGCTATAAGTACTTTCTCGAACATTTAGGCATTCTCCGGGCCGATAGCGTCATGGGTGGTGTGGGGCTCGATGTAGAACAAGGGGGTGCCAAACTCGACAGGCGTGGCATCTTCGACGCAGACCTCGCGAACAGTGCCCATCTCCTCTGCGCCGATCTCGTTCATGAGCTTCATGGCCTCAACGATGCAGAGCGTCTGGTTGGCGGCAACCTCGTCGCCGACCTTGACGAAAGCAGGCTCGCCAGGAGCAGGAGCCGCATAGAAGGTGCCAACCATCGGAGAGGTAACGCAGTGCCAGCTTGCAGGTCGCGAAGCGGTATCGGCTACAGGGGCGGAAGCGGCAGGAGCAGGTGCAGCAGCGGCAACGGGGGCGGCTGCTGCTACGGCAGCAGGAGCAGCGGCAACGGCGCCGGGCATACGGACAGAGATTCGTGCGCCTTCTTCCTCGACCACGATTTCGCCAACGCCGCTTTCCTCGGCGACGCGAACGAGCTCTCGAATCTGGTTGATATCCACGTAATCGTCCTCCTTGGTCATGCTCGACTCCTCTTCCAGGAGGAAGTCGACCTTCTCAGATGTGCGGTGCTTGCTCAGGTACGTACGAGCCTCGTTCGGGAACAGCGCGTACATCAATACGTCTTCTTCGCTCTTCGCCAGATCGCCGATTTCCTCTTCGAGTTCGGCGAACGTGGTGGTTACCAACGAACCAGGCGAAACAGACGGATCGAGCACCTGGTCGGAATCGGTGACAACACGGCTTACCACTTCAGGGGCCATAGGACCGGGAGCCTTGCCATAGTAGCCGCAGATGTAGTCCTTCATTTCTTTGGAAACAACGCTCCAACGCTTGCCGGTAAGCACGTTGAACACGGCCTGGGTACCAACGATTTGGGAAAGGGGCGTTACCAAAGGCGGGTAGCCTACCTCGGCGCGGACGCGAGGTATCTCTTCCATCACGTCATCGAGGCGATCGAGCGCGTTTTGGATCTCAAGCTGGGAGACCAGGTTCGACATCATGCCGCCTGGAACCTGATGCGAGTAAACCTTCATATGGGTAAGCGAGGAAACGCCGCGCTTGTAGTGCCCACGCCTGCGGACCTCTTCCCAGTACTCGGAGATCTCGAAGAGAAGGCCAAGATCGAGGCCGGTATCGTAACGGCTTTCCTGAAGAGCGGCAACAAGCATTTCGACAGCAGGCTGGGAGTTACCGAATGCTAGGGGCGCGCTGGCCGTATCGACGATGGCTGCGCCCGCCTCGGCGGCCTTCAGGTAGTTCGCCGGCGCCATACCGCCAACATAGTGGCAATGCACATGAACGGGAAGGCCGATTTCTGCATTGAAGGCCTTGACCATGCGCTCGGTACGGTACGGGGTGAGCATGCCGGCCATGTCCTTGATGGCAATGGAATCGGCGCCCAGGTCCTTGAGCTGCTGACCATATTCAAGGAAGCTGTCGAGCGTGTGAACCGGGGACATGGTATAGGAGATAGCGCCCTCGAAATGGCCGCCGCATTCCTTGATGGCCTCGGCGCTGTCCACCACGTTGCGGATATCATTCAGCGCGTCGAACACGCGGAACACATCGATGCCGTTGCGGTGCGATGCGGCAATGAACCTCGAAACCACTTCTTTGGAGTAATGCTTGTAGCCAACAAGGTTCTGACCACGCGTAAGCATGGAAAGACGGGTGTTGGGCGTTTTCGCCTTGATGGAACGAAGACGGTCCCAGGGATTTTCATCCAGGAAGCGCAGGCAGGTGTCGAACGTGGCACCGCCCCAAGCCTCAATAGCCCAATAACCTACGCGATCCATCTTAGGCAAGATCGGAAGCATATCACCGATCGGCATGCGAGTAGCCCAGAGGCTCTGCTGGCCGTCACGAACGGTGGTATCCATGATCTGTAGCTTTCCCAAGTGTTTCGCACCTCCTCTTGTCAGCAGTCCGCGCTTCTTTGAAGTGCAGCTATAGAAACGAGTGTCTAGTATAAAGCACGGGGCGCCTAAGCGCCCCGCAGCTAGTAGAAAATACAGTCAAGTCGCACAGGCTAGACGCGCTTCACGAAACGACCGTCGCGGGAGTCGATCTGAAGGACGTCGCCGATCTCAACGAACGTGGGAACCTGGATGGTCACGCCGGTCTCGAGCGTAGCGGGCTTGGTGGTGTTGGTGGCGGTGTCGCCCTTGAAGCCCGGCTCGGTTTCGGTAACCTCAAGCTCGACGAACATTGGGGGTTCAATGCTGATCAGCTCGTCGCCGGCATACATCAGCGTAGCCTCGTCGTTCTCCTTGAGCCAATTGGCAGCAGAACCGACCGTTTCAGCAGGGATGGCCAGCTGTTCGTAGGTGTTGGAGTCCATGAAGTTGAAATCAGCACCATCGCTGTAGAGGAACTGCATCTTCTTGGTTTCCAGACGAACGGCCTCGAACTTGGTGCCGGAATTGAAAGTGTAGTCAACAACGCGACCGGTCTTGATGTCGCGGAGCTTGGTGCGAACAAAGGCGCCGCCCTTGCCCGGCTTTACATGCTGGAACTCGACGATGGTGCACAGCTTGTTGTTGTACTCGATGCACATGCCATTACGGAAATCGGCGGTAGAGATTGCCACTTTGCGCTCCTTTAGAACCTAAATATTGCAGTTGAACTCAAACAGTATACCTGATCGACTATCCAACGATGACCATTTCATGGGTGCTTTGCGTAAGCACCTCGTAGCCATCGCTGCGAACCACACCGTAATCTTCCAGTCGCATGCCGAATTTTCCGGGCAGGTAGATGCCCGGCTCAACCGTTAAAACGTTGCCGGCAACGAGCGGCTGATCGTTTCTGGGTGAAAGATTGGGAGATTCGTGGATGTCAATGCCCACGCTGTGTCCAAGCGAATGCCCCATAGCGCCCTCGAAGCCGCCTTCTGCAAGCACCTGCTCCGCATGAGCGTGGACTTCGGAACCAGAAACGCCGGCACAGACCAATGCCTCGCATTCCTCGTTCGCCCTCCTGAGCACCGAAAAGGCCCGCTGGAGCTCATCTGATGGCTGACCCACAAACACAGTGCGTGTCATATCGGAACAGTACCCACCGAAACGGGCACCGAAATCCATCACCACGGCGTCGCCCAACGAGAGCCTGGTATCCCCCGGAATGGCATGGGGAGATGCCGCATGGGCGCCTGTGGCAACGATCGTGGTGAATGCCAGGCCCTCTGCGCCCTCTTCGAACATGAAGTTGTCGAGCATGAGTTGAACCTCACGCTCGGTCATCCCGGCGCGCATGGATTCGGCAATACGGGCAAACGCCGCGTCGGTGATGGCCTGGGCCTTTCGCATGGCCCCGATCTCCATTTCATCCTTCACTTGGCGAAGCTTCTCGACAAAGCCACTCAGCTCAACCAGCTGCACTTCAGGCTTTTCAGCCAGCGACTTCTGGAGCTGACGGAACTCCGCCAAAGTAAGCGAATCCTCTATGCCGATGCGAAGCGATGCTCTTGCGCCGTCCTGCAAAAGGGCATCGACGGTGCCGGCAAGAAACGCCGAATGCGACTTTCGCGCGCCATCGATGAGGATGCAAGTGCCCTTGGCGCGATCATCCAGTGCGTCAAAATAGCGCGAATCGGTATGGAGCGTACAATCGGACGAGGTCAGCACCACAGCATGTGCGGGTTCGTCATCGAACACGCGCTCGAAGCCGGTAAGCCAAGCCACGTTCGAGAGGCCGCGCACGTACAGGATGTCAAGGCCGGCTTCTGCCATCTTTCCACGAAGCGCAGCAAGGCGGCTCTTGTTGTAAGCCATTGGTTCCCCTTCCAAAATCGAACAATCTGGCACAAGTAAAACAGCCCCGGCGCAAAAGCCAGGGCTGCAAGAACAGCTACTTCAAGGCAATGCTTCTTTGCCAAGCCTGAAGGTATTCCAGGACGAACGCATCAGCAAGCTCGCAAACCTCCCAATCGCCGCAGGCACGGGGAAGCACAAAGCGGAGCTTGCCCGAACGGACCTTCTTGTCGCCCTTCATAAGCTGAAGAAGGCGCTCGGGTTCCGCCTGCAATTCGATTTCATGCAAGCCAAGGGAGTCGAGCAACGCGTCCTGTGCCTGCACGAACTCCATGGAGGCACCAAGATGAGCCACCGCCAAACGAGCCGCGAAGCGCATGCCTTGGGCAACGGCATGGCCATGGGAGTACACGCCATAGCCGGCTTCGGTTTCGATAGCATGGGCAAGCGTATGACCGTAGTTCAGGCATTCGCGCACGCCCTTGGTCTCTTCCTGGTCGCGGGCAACAACCGAGGCCTTGAACACGATGCATCGTTTCACGGCCTCTTGGACTATTTCGGGAACGCGGGCGCCAAGTTCGTCGGCGTGCCCATAGAGCCAGAAGAAGAACTCCTCCGAGTCGATGACAGCAGACTTCGCGATCTCGCCGCAGCCACACGCCCATTCACGCTCGGGGAGCGTTGAGAGCGCGGCGACATCGGCGCATACCATCAGCGGCTGGCAGAAGGTGCCCACCAGATTCTTGCCCGATTCAAGGTTGATGGCCGTCTTGCCGCCGACCGAGGAATCCACCATCGAGAGCAAGGTAGTGGGAACCTGCACAATGCGCAGGCCGCGCATGAACGTGGACCCAGTGAACCCGGCAAGGTCACCCACCACGCCGCCGCCAAGGGCCACCACAAGGGAATCGCGCGAAAGGCCGCACTGGGCCATAGCCGACCATATCTCCGATGCGCATTCGACCGACTTGGCGGTCTCTCCAGAGGGCACGGTTATGACGGATACGGAATACCCCTGGGATTCAAGCGAAGCCTTCACCTGGGGCAGGTAGCGAGATGCCACCTCGGAATCGGTGACAACCAGCGCCCTTGGGTTGGAGTCGAGCTTGCGCAGCTCGGCGCCAAGGGATTCCATGCAGCCGGGAGTCACCAGCACATCGTAGGCAGCCTCTCCAGGGATATCTACAACAATCCTGGTCACCGCGTTATGCCTGCTTCACCATGATGCCGGCCTCGAGCAGGAGATCGACCACTTCATCAGCAACCTCGCGAATGCTGCGGCCTTCAGTGTCCACCGCAGCGTCAGCGGCTGCCTCGTACTGGGGCTCGCGCTCCACGATGGTCTTTCGCGCGGTATCCAGGTTCTTGAACATGGGACGGGAATCGGTGTTGGGAATTCGGGCAGCTGCGCCATCGGCGGACACCTTTAGATACACAACGAAGCCAGATTCCTTCATGATCTGGGCATTCTCGGGGCGCTTGGTAACAACGCCGCCACCGCAGCCGATAAGGCGAGGCGAACGGCCGGCCAAGTCGCGCAGCACGTCGGTCTCGATGTCGCGAAACGCCTCTTCGCCGTCTTCCGCGAAGATATCGGCGATGATGCGGTCTTCACGCAGTTCAAGGTATTCATCGGCATCGATGGAAGCAACGCCGCATGTAACGGCAATCTGCTGGGAGATACTCGTCTTGCCGGCGCCCATGAAGCCGATGAAGAATACGGGCTTGGTTAGGTAGTACTGGCCTGCATGGCGGATGGGCTGGTCGGTCATGTTTCTAAGCTCCTAGAATGCGGTAATGGATATTCAACGCAAGCAATGGCATACGCTGTTGCTGCTAGCGGGACATGGTCTTGATGCGCTCACGGTAGTTGGCGATGTTCGCCTTGATGTCGGTCATGTTGTCGGAACCGAACTTCGTAAGGTAGGCATCGGCAAGCACCAGCGCCACCTCGCTTTCGGCAACGACGGCAGCAGCGGGAACAGCGCAGGTGTCGCTGCGTTCCTTGGAAGCCTCGGCCACTTCAAGCGTATCGAGGTTAACGGTATTGAGCGGGGTGGTAAGCGTTGCTATGGGCTTCATGCCAACGGTAACCACGAGTGGCATGCCGGTAGTCATGCCGCCTTCTAAACCGCCGGCATTGTTGGAAGTGCGCACGAAACCGTTGCCTTCCTCCAGGACGATCTCGTCGTGAACCTGGCTACCAGGGCGACGGGTAGTCTCGAATCCCAAGCCGAACTCGACGCCCTTGATTGCCGGGATAGAGAAGATGGCACCGCCCAGCTTGGAGGTAAGGCGATCGGTGGGAGTGGCATAGCCGCCAACTGCAGGGAGCAAGCCCGTAACCACCACACGGAAGATACCACCAAGGGTGTCGCCATTGGCCTTCGCCTCGTCGATAGCCGCCATCATACGCTCAGATGCCTGCGCATCGGGGCAGCGAACCTCGCTGGTTTCGATGTCGAGGGGCGAATAGCCAACCGCATCGAGCATGGGGTCGTCTTCTTCCATGAAGGCATCGCCGATGGACACCACGTAAGACTTGATCTCCACGCCAAGCTCCGCCAAGAACTCGCGCGCAATGCCGGATGCGGCAACGCGCATAGTGGTTTCGCGGGCGCTGGTACGCTCAAGGATGTTTCGGCAATCGTCCATATCGTTGCGCA
>CAVFYB010000019.1:8853-22868 GCA_963626845.1 Bacteroidaceae bacterium
ATGGCTGTGAGGCTGGGGCCATGGCTTTCACCAGCTGTGATGTATTGCATGCTGCCTTACCTTGATTGGTGTTGGTTATAACGGTTTACGATTCTACCAAAAACGCCAGCCACTCCACCGAAATAAAGCGATCGGGAGCGGGACAACCGGCTAAAGGCCGCCGCGGGAAAACTCAACGAAAAGCTCGGCGCAATCGGTGCCCCAAGCGCGCATAACCTCTTCAGCGCTAATGAAATCACAGCTTGCTTTCTGTGCCGCATGCGGGAAAGGAAGGTCGGATCTGTCCCATAAGCTGCAAACGATCTGCCCCTGCCGCAAAGGAAGCCCAGCAGACGAAAGGTCCGCATCAACCGAGACAACCACATCCGCCTGCTCGATACACGAAACGGAGGCAAGCGAACCGCACTGGAACAGGGTGTTGTCGTAGGCACGCGCGGCGGAAAGATGGCCCTCCCGTGCTTGCTCGGTATCAATGATCTGGGTTCTCTGCTCTTCGAAGGACCTCAAGAAGCCAACCAGGGCGGCACGCGCACGGTCCTTGTCGTTGCCCAAAAGGGTAATCTGGGAAACCCCGGCACGTGCCAGCTCGTATACCGCGTCAAGCGCAGCGCTCCCCGACCCCAGCACCACCGCATTCGAGCCATACAGCGGCAAGTACGTTCGCTCGATAAGATCGATAGCGCTTCGCGAAAGCTGGCTCAAACCCAGGGCACCTCGTTCGCCTCGGAATACGATATCAGCGCCTTGCGAAAGGCGGGCAGAGGCACCCAGCAGCTTGCCCTCACCAAAGGCGAGCGACCGGAACGGGTATGAAACAGCAAACGCATGGGTGCGCGTGGCCTGGAACAAGCCCTGCGCTTCTTGCGCACTTGAGCAAGGTTCGACAATAACATTCCACACCGCGGTTTTCTCCATGAAGGAACGGCGGAACTCCTTGGCAAGGGAAAGGGTCCCAGGAGTGGCTATGAACGTGAGGTTTCGCATGCACCTACCCCCTCCGGCTCGCGATCTGAGATAAAGGCGCGCTCGATGCTCCGCACGAACATGGTGTGCTTCAAATCTTCCTCTACCAGCGGACAAACCAAATATGCGCGCAACCCCGCCAAGTGAGCACCAACCACATCGGTAGAGAGTTGGTCGCCTACCATGACGGTTGACTTGCGGCTGCCGCCAATCTTGCGCAAGGCCAGGAAGAACCCATGCGGCAGCGGCTTGCATGCCTTCGCAACCACGGGAATTCCCATCTCAGAAGACAGATCATGCACGGATTTATGCCAGTTGTTGGAGAGGAAGCACAAGCGAACGCCGGCCTTTTGCAGCCGGGCAATCCACAGTCGCACATCCTTGGGCACCTGATGGTCGGCGCGTGATACAACGGTGTTGTCTACATCGAGCAGAACATGGGTAAAGCCGCAGTCGAGGATATCGCGCCGAACATCTATGGCACTGGTGCGCGCGAAATACCTGTCAGGATGCACGGGCGACAAATCGGACCCCCCGACACTAGGAATGGTTGGCTATCGTTTGCTGATGCTGCTCATAGGTCTTATCGAAGTAGTAGTCGACACCACCCTGGTCATTAGTCCAGAAACTAAAGAAGTAATAGTCGCCGAAGTCGGCTTCCGGATTGCAGACAGCCTGAAGGGATTCGATCGAGGGGCTGCAGATGGGCGTCGGCGGAAGACCCTTGGTTACCCGGGTGTTATAAGGGCTTTTCGTGGTCCAGTCGTAGGTGTCAAGATTGTCCCCCACCTCATAGGCAGTGGTCGCGTCGCTTCCCAGGAAACCATAGGAAGGGCTGCCGCTATTGGACAGGCGATTGTAGAACACCGCAGCAACCTTCGATCGGGTTTCGGAGGTAGCTTCCTTTTCGACTATCGAGGCAAGGATAAGCGTCTGATACTCGGAAAGACCCTGGCTACGAGGGTACGAATAATCCAGCACGGAAACCTCGGTCTGGTACTGGTCAAGCATCTGGCGCACAACGGCATCGGCCGAGCCATCGAGCAAGATCTCATACGTTTTGGGGAACAGGAACCCTTCGAGGGAATTCGTGCCCGCAGTCCCTAGGAACGGATAGGAATCAACGTATGCAGAGGCGTTAGAGGCTGCTTCCTTGAACTGATCTGCGGTGATAGAACCGCCATAAGCGTCTTGGACCGCCTGGGCGATGGCATCGAGCTTGGCGCCCTCGGAAACAATCACACCCGACTGCGTACTGGAAGGCCCTGCCACCAACACGTTCACCAGCTCATCGTAGCTCATCCCGCCTGTAAGGGAATAGACGCCCGACTTCAGCGACGAAGCAGCCCCCTGGGCATTCACTGCGGAAGTGAATTCGCCCCTACGAACGATAAGGCCCGCATCGTAGAGGGTGTCTGCGATAACGGGCAACGTGGATCCATCAGCTATCTGAACCGTGATTCTTTCCCCATCCGGCGCTAGATGGTCGTTGGCAGCTTCAGCGCAACTTGTTCCCACGAACAGGGCGATAACCACGATGATTATGACGGCTAATACACCGCCCGCAACGGCATAGGGCACCTTCGACTTCTTCGGCCTGATAGCCGAGGTGTCGTACGTGCGGAACTCCCGTTCACCCCTTGCATGGGCAGCGCGGGCAGCATGGGTAGATTTCCGGGAATACGTAACCTTCCTGGGAGTCATGGAATCACCTTTCCGTAGGCATCTGCTGCCGCTTGTCCAACCAGGACTGCAGGAACAGCGATGCTGCAATCATATCGACCTTCCCGCGCATGTCGCGCTCGGACAGCCCTTCTTCGCGCAGCACGCGCTTTGCCTCCGAAGAGCTCAAGCGCTCGTCCGAGAACTCCAAGGGCAGGCCCGTGGAGGCTGCAACCTGCTGGGCAACCTCGCGGATAGACTGAGCCTGGGGGCCCTTCTGCCCGCTTAACGTAAGCGGCAGGCCGGAAACGATAAGCTCTGGTTCCCAATCTTCGCACAACCGGCGGAAGCTCGGGGCGTTCGAGCGCACCTCATCGGTGGGCAGCACGCACAAGGGCGTGGCCACCCGTTCTTGCGGGTCGCTGATCGCGATCCCGCAGCGAACCTTACCGATGTCTAACGCCATGATTCTCAAGAAACGTTTCCTAACCTGTTGCGCTCAAGCTTATGCGAAGAGCTTTCGGGCGGCCTCAAGCGCTGCGTCGAGGCCGGAAGCATCCTTGCCGCCTGCCTGAGCCATGGTGGGCTTACCGCCGCCACCGCCCTTGATCTCCTTGGAAATGGCCTTGATGACATTGCCGGCGTTGAAGCCCTTTTCAACAGCTTCGTCGGTACCCGCTGCGAGCAGGATAGGCGTTCCGTTGTTGTCGGACGCCAAGACACAGGCACCGGACTCGGGCAAACGACCACGAACGATATCCCATAGGTTGCGCATCCCGCCGGCATCCACACCGTCCTTGCGGAAAATGAACACAGAGATGCCATTGAAATCGACCGTATGGGCATCGAGCTCTTCAGGCAGGTTGCCAGTAGCCATCGAGGCGCTGTCAGCCTTGCGCTTCGCGTTCAACTCACGCAGCTGGGCAATGTTGCCTTCTACGCGCGCGGTGACATCGGAGGCAGGCACGCGGAGCAGAGAGGAGAGCTCCTTTACCTGGGACTCGAAACGATTGAGGTACTCAAGGGCCTCGTAGCTGGTAACCGCCTCGATACGACGCAGGTTGGAGCCGACACTGCTCTCAGAAACGATCTTCACCAGGCCGATTTCGGCAGTGTTGGAAACATGGCAACCGCCGCACAGCTCGCGGGAGAAGTCACCCACTTCCACGACGCGCACGGTGTCGCCGTACTTTTCCCCGAACAAAGCAGTTACGCCGGCTTCGCGGGCCTTGGCAAGAGAGGTCTCGAAGATGTTAGTGGAAATGGCCTGCATCACCACGTCGTTGGCGATCTTCTCAACTTCCTTGATCTGATCTGGCGTTACCGCCTCAAAGTGGGTGAAGTCGAAGCGAAGGCGCTCGGGTCCAACATAACTACCGGCCTGCTTCACGTGGGCGCCAAGAACCTGACGCAAGGAAGCATGCAGGATATGTGTGCAGGTGTGGTTACGGGAGATGCGGGCACGACGTGCTCCGTCGACCTTGGCACCGACAGACATGCCAGCGGAAACACTGCCAGAAAGAACCTTTACCTTGTGCACCACCAAGCCCTTTTCGGGAGCCTTGGTGTCAACGACCTCGAGTACAGCCTGGTCGCCCACCAAATGGCCAGTGTCCCCAACTTCACCGCCCATTTCCGCATAGAACGGCGTTACGTCGAGGACAACCTCAGCTTCGTCCCCAGCGTTGATCCGGGAAATGCGTGCGCCGTCCTTCACCAGTGCAGTGATCTTGGAATCGGAGGTCAAAGAACCATAACCGATGAACTTGGTAGCGCCAAGCTCCTTCAGCAGCTCCGCATGGATGCCGCCGTATGTGCTCCAGGCAGCTTCCGCATCTTTAACGTTTGCAGCACGGGCGCGCTCACGCTGCTCTTCCATGCAGCGGGCAAATTCTTCCTCGTCGATACGGAACCCGCGCTCTTCACAGATCTCCTTCGTGATTTCAACCGGAAAGCCGTAGGTGTCGTGAAGCACGAAAGCGGTGGCGCCGGAAAGAACGCCGCCCTCCATGCCGGAAAGAGCTTCGTCAAGGTAGGCCTGGCCCTGGCGAAGCGTTGCGCCGAAGCGCTCTTCCTCGGAGAAGACCGCGCGCTTGATAAGCTCTTCGTTTTCAACGAGCTCGGGGTACACATCGCCCATGAGCTCGATGATCTTGTCGATGTACTTCTCCAAGAAGGCGCCCTCGATGCCAAGGGAATGGCCCTTCATAACCGCGCGGCGAAGCAGGCGGCGAAGAACATAGCCGCGGCCTTCATTGGAGGGGAGGATACCGTCGGCGATCATGAACGTGACCGAACGGCTATGATCGGCCATGATTCGAAGACTGGTGTCAAGCGGTCCACCCTGGCCGTACTCCCTACCGCACAGGGATTCGCCAACGGCAACCAGGCTGCGAAGCACATCGGTATCGTAGTTGTTGGTTACGCCCTGCATGATGGCGGCGATGCGCTCTAGGCCCATACCAGTATCGATGTTCTTGGTCTGAAGCGGCGCAAGAGTGCCGTCTTCCTGGCCGTCGTACTGAGTGAACACGCAGTTCCAATACTCAAGGTAGCGGTCGCAATCGCAGCCGGGCTTGCAGTCGGGGCTGCCGCAGCCAACCTCGGGACCCTGGTCGAAATAGATCTCGGAGCAGGGGCCGCACGGACCGGTGGGGCCAGCGCGCCAGAAGTTGTCTTCCTCGCCCAGCTTGGAGATATGGTCTTCGGGAACACCGAGGCCCTTCCAGATCTCGATGGTCTCATCGTCGTCTTCGAAAACCGTGAAATACAGCTTTTCGGCAGGCAGGCCAAGAACCTGGGTGGAGAACTCGTATGCCCATGCGCACATCTCGCTCTTGAAGTACTTACCGAAGCTGAAGTTGCCCAACATCTCGAAGAAGCTCAGGTGACGGGCATCGCCGATGTTCTCGATATCGTTGGTGCGCACGCATTTCTGAACCGTGGTGGTTCCGATATAGCGCTTGTCAAGCTCCTTCTGATGCAGGAAATAGGGCTTGAACTGCACCATGCCGGCGCTGGTAAGAAGCAGCGAAGGGTCGTCAGGGATGAGCGACGAGGAAGGCATGCGCTTGCAGCCCTTTTCCTCGAAGAACTTCAGATACTTCTCACGGATTTCAGCAGTAGTCATGTACTTCATGCGGTAGTTGTCCTCTTCGGTTACGTGTTAGCGCGCTTATGCAAAAGCCGATTCTATCATTTTCCTTGGTGCAAACCATGGTGCTTTACTGCGTCGGCAGAAAAGCCGCCCGTGGCATCGACTAGTGGATCCGGACAGTCTTGGGAAGCATCGCCCTTGAATATGACGCCATCCGGCGCAACGATAGCACGACCCGTGCGCTTCTCGAAGTAGTACACGAACAGCGATTTTGCGGCAGCAACAGCAGGGATGGAGGCAAGCATGCCCACGATGTTGCCCATGAAGCCGCCGACGGCGAAGCCCAAAGCAGAGCCGATCATCAACGCCATGATCACCAATGCGGGGTGGATGTCCACGGAATTGCCCATGATCTTTGGCGAAACGAAGGTGTAGATGATCTGCTGCACCACGATGGTGTACACCAGCGCCAGAAGGGCAACCACCGGACTTACGAATACGCCCACCAGGGCAGCCATCGCTCCGCCGAGCCAAGGGCCCACCACGGGAATGATGTTAAGAAGGCCGGTGATAACAGCCAAGGCAGCTGCGCTGGGAATCCCCATGATGGCAAAACCGATTCCGCACCCTGCACCGATGAGCAGGCACTGCACCAGCGTGCCCTTGATGTATCCGCCCATAACACGCGTACCGGTGAGGTAGATGATGTTCAGGTCGTCATGGAAGCGAGGGCCGAACAAGCGCTTGATCTCAGCACCCATGGCCGGGAGCTCCATAAGCACCCAATAGGCAACCACCAGGGAAAAGCCGATGACCAAGGCCGAGGTTGCAAGGCCCGAACCGAAGCCGACAACGCCTTCAGCGCTGGCGGAAGCCATGCCGGAAAACCACGAACCAACGCTTGAAAGCGCATCGTTGAGCCAGCCGTTTATGCGCTCATCTTGAAGAAGATAGGCATACTGGCCATACAGCTCGTTCCAAGAGTCCCGAGCAGCAGAGATCTGGTTGGCGAAGGTTTGCAGCAACGCAGTGAACTGATCGCCGATGCCCATAGCCGGGGAAAGGAGAAGCCAACCCATCAGGAACAGGACAACGCACATGAGGATATAAGCAAGAAGCGTGCCAACAGAACGGGGGACCCCCTTCTTATCCAGGTAGTTCACCGGACCGCGCAGACAAAAAACGATGATGGTGGTCCAAACGATGATCCCCATCGGAGTGGCAAGGAGGTTGAGCACCCTACCCAGCAGGTACAGAAGCGCACACAGGACAACAAGGTAGACGCCCGTGTACAGGCGCCTACGAGATTTCAGGGTTTTGATTTCCTCTAGACGAAGCTCGTCGTCTTCGGCAACAGAAGCAGAAGCAGCCATCGGAAAAGCGCTCTCCTACCTTCCCTGGACAGACTCGGAATCGCGGGTTATCTGAACGGAGAAGGCTTCCTTCAGGTTGGAGGACATGCCGTTGGCCTGTGCTGCAGCTTCATCACGGGCGGCTGCGGCTTCGGCGGCCTCGGCACGCTTCACATCGTTGCGGGCCTGGGCATCGGCCACACGGCCCTCGACGGAGTCGAGCTTGGCATCCACGGCCACAGCAGCAGCGCCGACGCAATTTTCCTTAGAGCCCAAGGGGGCGATGCAATTGCGGATGCGACCGGTGATATTGCTCAGGGCATCGAGCGGCAACGAGGTAATGGAGTCGATGGACTCGGTGGCTTTGGACACGTTGCCGGTGATGGTGTTGACGTCTTCCAGAATCTGATCGACTCGCATGATCTCAAGATTGGCGGCATCTACGGTAAGGGTAATGCGCTCCATAAGCGGATCGATGCGCTCGAGCGCAGGCTTGGTGATATCGAGCGCTTCCTGAGCCTGATCGATAAGAGGATCAACCTTGGCGAAGGTTTCCTTCATGGACTTGGTGAGCGTTACCAACAGATATGCAAGCGCAGCCAAGGCGACAATGCCCGCAACGCACAGCAGCACAATCCCTACAGGGACCAGCGATTCGAAGACTTCCATGTTTCCTCCTCTGATCGGCGGCCAAGCCGGCCACGTACGCTTTTACATTCTATCCGAAAGCGGCGCATCCGTGCGGTAGCGCTCCCATCCCCGTTCCCCAGGCGTAAAAAAGGCACCGCGCTCAAGGCCTTCGGGGAGATAACGCTGGTCAGCATAGCCTTCCGGATTGTCGTGAGGATAGAGATACTCCCCATATTCCTCCGATCCGGGGCGGTGCCGATCGCGAAGGTAATCCGGGACGGAACGAAGCGGGCCGTTGCGCACTTCATCCATAGCCTTGGCAAGACCGGTATATGAGGCGTTGGATTTCGGCGCAAGGGCCATGTACACCGCCGCCTGGGCAAGGTTGATACGGCATTCGGGGTAGCCGATAACCTCAGCAGCGCGAAAAGCGGCCTCGCCGATGAGCACTGCCTGCGGGTCGGCGTTGCCGATATCCTCCGCCGCGCAGATGAAGATGCGGCGCGCGATGAACTTCGGGTCTTCCCCGCCGTCGATCATGCGCGCCAGCCAGTACAGCACCGCATCGGGGTCCGATCCGCGCATCGACTTGATGAAGGCGGAGATCACGTCGTAGTGCATGTCCTGCTTCTTGTCGTACGGAAGGGTTCGGTGCGGAACGGCGGTGCGCACCATTTCCTCGGAAACGAGCGATTCCTGCTTGGCACGGGCCAGGTCGCAGGAAAGGGCCAGCGTGTTCAGCGCGCTTCTGGCATCGCCACCCGAAAGCGTGAGGATGGCCTTGCGGGCATCATTGGAAAGCTCGAAGGCACCGGCAAGCCCCTGATCCGCACTGAGCGCGCGATCCAGGATACGGGAGAGCGCATCGTCGGAAAGCCGGTGCAACTCGACCACGCGTGAGCGGGATATGAGCGCGGAATTCACCTCGAAGAAGGGGTTTTCAGTCGTGGCGCCTATGAGCACGACCACACCGTCTTCCACCGCATGGAGCAGAGCATCCTGCTGCGCCCGATTGAAGCGGTGGATCTCATCGACAAACAGGATGGTACGGATACCCAACGACACAAGGCGCTTGTCGGCTTCGGCAATCTCGCGGCGAAGATCGGAAACAGTTCCGCCGATCGCAGAAACCTCGACGAAGTGCGCATGCGTCGTTTCGGCAATGACGTGCGCAATAGAGGTTTTGCCAGTGCCGGCAGGCCCGTACAGGATGACCGAAGAAAGCGTATCGCCCTCGATTGCCGCACGCAGCCAGGTGCCTTCGCCCAACGCGTCCTCTTGGCCGACGAGCTCGTCGAGGGAACGGGGGCGCATGCGCACCGCCAAGGGAGCGTTCTTGGTGCGCTTTGCATTGTCCAACTCGGTAAATAGCGTATCCATGGGCTATCCCATCACCTTTGTTCCACGATTCAGCGTTCTCTATCTATGCGCCATAGGCTACAAGGCGCGGGCATATGCCTCAAGGACAGCCTGCTTCAACTGCCCCATCTGTTCGCAGGTGAATCGATACCTCACCGTTTGCGGTTGCCCAGCCTTAGCCGGATCGTCCTGCTCCACTCGCACGAAAACGGCATTGACCGCAGGGCACCCCTGCTCGATAAGCGCCAAGGCGTAGCACTGTGCCTGCAACAGATGCTTTTCCTGCAGATGAGCTTCGCTTTCGGCAACGGAGCCGCCGGTCTTGTAGTCGACCAGGAACGCAGATCCGTCTTCAGCGAACGAAACGGCATCGATCTCGCCTTCCAGGAAAACCGGGGCTTGCGCGCCCTCAAGGCAAACCATGAAGGGAACCTCCGCGCGCGGAGTGCCAACCTTGGAAAGATCAGCGCAAACGTCGCTTGCGAACCAGCGGCTCAAGGCTGAGCGCAGTCTTTGCTCCTGATCGGGTGTTACCCCCTGAGCGCGAACCTGGGCCTCGATGGCCTGTTCGCCAGGGCATCGAAGCTCCCCGTCGGCTGCATCCAAGATGGCCCGCTGACCAAGGCGATGGAATGCGGTGCCCAACGCGGTAGCGTCCTCGTCCTGCAATGGGAGCGCATCGAACATCCCGGGCTCGCTGGCAGCATCGCCCACCGGCAAAGGAGACGCGATCGACGAATAGGAGAACACATCGGCACGGGAGTTCACCAGCGGCAAAGCATAGGGAGCCTTTTGCGGAGGCTGGGAAGGGATATCGAACGAGCTGCCCTCGCCCAATTCAACAGGCTCTGCATCCAGCGGGCTATCCAACACGTTGAACTCGAAGCGCATCGGGGCCGATCCGCCGTAATCGAGCATCTGCACCGGAGCCGAAGGAGAGGCCTCCCACTGCAGGGCATCGTGCAGGTCTTCCAGCACACCCTTGTCTTCGTACGAGAAGTTCTTGTCGGGCTTGCGCACAACCCCGATGAACAGCGACTTGCTGGCGCGGGTAAGGGCAACGTAGAGCAAGCGGCGCGACTCGGCCAGCTCTTGGTCGTCGACATAGCTGCCCAAAAGCGCGCACCGGGCGGCATACGTTGGAGCCTGCTGGATGCCTTCCTGGGTTGCCTCGGGCCATTCAAGCAGACTGTAAAGGGAGTCCACCGGCTTGCGAACAGGCTTCAGGACAGGCGGCTTGATGCAAGCATAGGTGCGCCCAGCGATGTTCTCCGCCAAAACACTGTCGCTGCGGCCCGTCATGCGCAGGTCGGCCAGGGCAACATGCGGGAACTCCAGGCCCTTGCTGGCATGCACGGTCATGATGCGCACGAAATCGGAGCTGCCCGCAGAAAGGGTTCCCGGCGAAAGCTTCATCGCCTCGAGGTTGCCCCTGAAACGGTTGGCCGTGCGCACCGGGCCGAAGCCCTCCTGTTCGATGTCCTCGATAAGGCGAAGCGCTTTACTGAGGTTCCCCACTACCGCCTGCCCCTCGGCGCCCGAGCCCTGTAGGCGGATGAGCCAGCCGCTGGAACGCAAGAGCTGGAGAACGGCAGCGCCGGCCCCGTCGGTACGGGAAACCTTAAGCGCGTCCGCCAGGCACAGGTGGGCGAAATCGAGCTGATCCTCCTGCTCAGGAGCCAATCCGGAAAGCCCGCGCTCCTTTTCCCAAAGAGCGAAACCGGTGGAAAGCTCGCGGCGATGGGAACGCCCCTGACGGTCATGGCCGGTTGCAAGATGTAGAAGCGCATCGTCGCCCAACGCGAACAGGGGCGATGCCAAAAGCGCATACAGCGCCTCGTTGTCCAGCTGATCGGCGAAGAAGGAAAGCATGCTCGAGACCAGCTGCACCTCGTAGGCCCCCGAGAACGTCGATCCACCTGCAACCAGGCACTCGAACCCGGCATTCCGCAGAGCCTCGGCATACACGTCCACGTTCGACATGCCGCCCAACAGGACGACCATGCTTCCCGGCTCCTCTCCCGCCTGGCGAAGGTCGCTGAAGTGAGCCGCGATCCGCTCTGCGCACTGCTGCCTGCCGGCACCGACGCCCGGCCCCGTGCTCATGCACTCATAGAGCGCCATGGAGACGCGGGGGCGGCTGGCGAACACCGGGTCGGGCGCGTCGTTCACCTTCCCCTTGGGCGAAAGCGAAAGGAAGTAATCGCCGAACACCTGGTCTTGCGAGAATATGCAGTCCACCAACGAGAGCACATCGGCGTGGCTGCGGAAGTTGTCGGGGAGGCTGACGAACTGCATGTCGGCGCAGTTTTCCTCCAGCATGGCGTGGTACCCGAAGAACACGTTGACGTCGGCGCCGCGGAAACGGTAGATGCTCTGCTGGGCATCCCCTACCGTGCATACGTTGGCGTAGCCTTCTTTCGCCAAGGCGCCTATCAGCGCAACCTGGAGCTCGTCGGTGTCCTGGAACTCGTCCACCATGATCATCTTGAAGCGGTTGCGGTAGGCTTCGGCAATGGCAGGGTTGCCGACCAGCGCCTTGTACGCAAGGCGCAGCAGGTCGACGTTGTCGAGCGCAGACGGCCCCTTGATGCGCTGATACTCGGCATCGACTTCGCGCGCGAGCGCAACCAAGGCGCGCAGGTCGCGCGAGGCAAGGGCGGCTTCGACCACAGCGCCGTCTTCGGCGTAGCTTTGACGGTAATCGCCGAACAGCGCAGGGTCGGACTCCTTGGCATGGAAGTTCTTGGCCGTTCGGGGGAACCCGAAGTACACGCGAACGAAGCGCTCGGCATCGAAGCCCTCGTCATAGAACGAGGTACCGCAGCAACCCGAAAGCAGGTAATCGTGGGCTGCAGATAGCGCCTCCCCCATCTGGGCAAGAACCTTCGCATCGGTCTTGCCCTGCTTGGGCAACGACTCCACGCAGGAAACAAGGTCTTCCGCCCGCTCCACCAGGGAACGCAGAAGCGCAGAGGGGTTGGCATCGGCATCTGGCAGGTCGATGGCATCGAACCCATCGGGCAAGGCCAAGGCGCGAGCGGTCAAGGTGCCCACCCATTTCTCGACCCCGGCGGCACCCGAGCCTTCCTCGCCCACGCCAAGGTAGGAAACCAGCGCAGCCAGCTGCGAATCGGGCTCCTGCTCCAGGCGCTCCATAACCGCATCGTAGGCACGCGAGCGAAGGGTGGTCACCTCCAGCTCGCTTGCCACCGTGAAGGCGGGGTCGACGTCCAGCTCGAAAGCGTGCTCGCGCAGGATGCGGGAGCACATGCCGTGGATCGTGGAGATCCAGGCGTCGTCGACCTTCAAGGCCTCTTCGCGCAGGCCCATGTCGATAAGCTTCCCCTTGATGCGCGACTTCAGCTCGGCCGCCGCCTTCTTGGTGAAGGTGATGGCAAGGACGTCTTCGATGCTGCTTGCAAACGCGCCGGAGCCGCTGTCTTCAAATGCGTAGGCGATGCGCTGGGTAAGCGTGAACGTCTTGCCGCTGCCCGCACCGGCCGAAACCATGAGCGGCGCATCGAGCGTGGTGATGATCCGGCGCTGGCCGGGTGTGCAGGAATCGAGGTTCACGATAGCCTCCTTGCGCAATTGGCAACCGGGCAGTACTTGCAGGATTGGCTCTGCAGGGGGTTCGGCTCGATGCAGCCCTCGTACAGGCGGTCCAGCTTTTCCCGAACAAGGTCTTCGACCATATCCAGGTACGAACCGAAGTTCATTTTCACGGCTGACTTGCCGCCCGCAAAGCCCTGCACATCAAGGAGCGCCTCGTCGAACGAGCCCGCAACCGACCTCTTGGGCTCTGAGGCCCGGTAGCTCAGGTACAGGGCGCCGACCGGGTTGGCACCCACTATCCCACGCGAGAGCGCCTGGGCGTACACAAGCGCCTGGATCTTGGGCGGCAGGCTGTAGCCTTCCGCATCATCCGGGTCTATACCGGCATCGTGCCCAGCAACGCCGCCCTTGTAGTCGATCACGACGAAATGGCCGCGCTCGGGGTCCGCATCAACGCGGTCAACGCGGCCCATCACGCGAACACCCGCATACTCGATGCGCTGATCGGGCTCTATCTGGCACTCCAGAAGCTCAGGCGCAAACGAGGGCATGAGCTTGGCCTGCACGGCAAGGTTCCTGGACAGGATCTGCTTCAAGCGGTTTGCGCGCGCCCGTTCCACCGGGCTCAAGGGAAGGAAGCGCGCATTGTCCTGGACCTCGGGCTGAGCTGCCAGAACCTTGTCGAACACGCGCTCAAAGAGCACTTGCGCCTGGTCGAGGCTCCGCTGGTCAAGGCGCTTGCAGCCCAGCTCCTGCTCAAGGCACGAATAGAACGCCTCGAGCACGCTGTGGACAAACACGCCCTGCTCCAGCACGCCCAATTGCTCATCGGGAGCCTGCGGGCGCAAACGGCGGCTCGCGAACCAGCGGTACGGGCAGTTCACGTACTCTTCGATTGCCGAAGGCGAAAGAACCATAACGGCTGGATCGTCGGGAGCGCGGTGAAGCGACAGATCGGCAACGCACGTCTTCGACAGCGAACCAGGCACAAAGCCGGGAATGGCGAACGACGCCGGATCGTTGCCGCCGAAATCGGCATTCGCGGCATAGGTGGAAGCTTCCCCGCCCTCGTTTCGGACCACGATGCAATCGGAGAGGCTCGCCGGAACCCCGAAGGAATCCAGCTCGTCATCTTCGCCTTGGCGCAAGGCAGTGCAGTACTCGTCCAAGACGAACGATGCGTACACGTCCTCGTCGCCGCCCGCGTTCAGAAGGCGCTCGCATGCGAAGACCTTTTCCGCACGCGACTTCAGCCCCTCGAAGCGCCGGCGCGCATCGGCAAGGGCGTGTGGGCGCGGCGGGAACCCGAGCTTATCCTCGAGCCCGATGATGGCGTTATGCGCCTCGCCTGCTCGCCAGAACCGAGCATCAAGATCGCAGACCACTACGGCATC
>CAVFYB010000020.1:0-8237 GCA_963626845.1 Bacteroidaceae bacterium
TACGAGCGCATCCGCGAAGCGGGCATCCCGGCGCGCGTGGCCCCTGCGCCCCATGGCATGCAGGCGTGCTGCGGGACCTCGGTGATGCTGGACCCTGCCGAAGTGGGACGTGCGCAGGCGGTCATCGATGCGGCGCCGTACCCCATCGAGCGCATCGTACGCGTGGAGGGCGCCATCAACCCTTCGCGCGACAGGTTCTGTTAGGGCGCTTGGCTTCCCTTGGCGCGCATTCCGCCGTTTGTTTTCCCGCTCTAGCCGTTTTAGCTGATTGCGGGAGCAGGCGGTGCAGTAGGGTAGAGCATATGGTTATCGTATCTTTTCACACAACGGCCGATGCGTTCGGCTTCGAAGCAGCCGCCAAGCGCTGTGGCCTAGGCGGCCGTCTGGGCACCATCCCGCGTACCGTTTCCGCCGGCTGCGGCTTTGCCTGGTTCGCCGAGGGCGCGCAGACCGAAGATCTGCTGCAGTTCATCGAGCAGCAGGGTCTCGAATACGAAGGGGTGCACGAGCGATGATCTATTTCGACAATGCTGCCACTACCATGCAGAAGCCGCCCCAGGTGGCGCAGGCCGTCGTGAACGGCATGGCATCGTTCGGCGGCGTGGGGCGTGGCGTGCATCCCGCTTCGCTGGAGGCGGGCAGGGCCGTGTTCGAGGCGCGGCGCAGCGTGGCCCAGCTGCTGGGCGCGCCTTCCGCTTCCTGTGTCTCGTTCGCGTTGAACGCCACCATGGCACTCAACATCGCCTTGCAGGGGCTGGCGAAGCCGGGCGATACGCTGCTCACCACCGCGGCATCGCACAACTCGGTGTTGCGGCCCTTGTTCCGTTTGCGCGACGAGCAGGGCTGTACAGTGAAGGTTGCACCCATCAATCCTGATGGCAGCCTTGATTTCGCAGAATACGAGCGCTTGCTGGCCGAAGGCGGCGTGCGCTATGTGGCGGCAACCCACGCCTCCAACCTCACCGGCGACGTGTACGACGTTGCCCGCATGGCGCGCCTGGCGCACGATTATGACGCGCTGTTCGTCTTAGACGCCGCGCAGACGGCGGGCGCGCTGCCGCTCTCGCAGCAGGAAATCGGCGCTGACGTGGTGTGCTTCACGGGCCACAAGAGCATGTTCGGCCCGCAGGGCACCGGTGGTTTGTGCACGCTTCCCTCGGTTTCCATCCACCCGCTTCTGGAAGGTGGCTCCGGCACCCACACCTACGATGAGCGCCATCCCCTGTTCATGCCCGAAGCGCTCGAGGCGGGTACTGTCAACGCCCATGGCCTTGCGGGCTTGGCCGCCGGCGTGCGCTTCATCGAGGAAGTGGGCGTTGCCGCCCTGCACGAAAAGGTCGCCGCGCTCACTTCGTGTTTCGAGGAAGGTGCGCGCTCTGTCCCAGGCGTAAGGGTCTTGGGCGGCCATGGAGGAATCGATAGGAGCGGCGTGGTCGCGGTCGACGTCGAGGGCGTGGACTCGGCGCTTTTGGGCGATGCCTTGGCCCGGGATTGGGGCATCTGCACCCGCGCCGGCGCCCATTGCGCCCCGCTTATGCACCGGGCGCTCGGCACCGAGCAGCGTGGGGCGGTTCGCTTCAGCTTCTCGTGCCTCAACACGGAAGCCGAGGTGGAGAAAGGGATAATCGCATTGGGCGAATGCGCAGGCCAGCTGCGGGAATCTTTGACGGGATCCCACGTGCTGCCTGGTTAGCCGGCGCCCGCTCAAGGGCGCATTGACGGATAGAGTGGCGCTGTATCAGCGCCTGGTTTGAAAGGAAGTTGATGGCAATGAAGGAAATCGATGCACGGGAGTTCTTGTGCCCGAAGCCGCTGATGATGGCGAAGAAGGAGCTCGATGCTTCCCCCGACCCCCTGCAGATCCGCGTGGGGAACGAGTCCGCGGTGGCCAACCTCACCCATTTGGCGAAGCGCTTGGGCCGCAGCCTTTCGGTGGAGGAAGGCGAAGGCGAGTGGACGCTCACGTTCGGCGAGCTTTCCTGCGATGCGGCGCTCGATGCCGCTGCGCCGGGCGCAGGCCTTGAGCCCTATGCCGTGTTCGTGGGCAAGGATCACGTAGGTGAAGGCGACCCGAAGCTGGGCGCCAGCCTGATGAAGATGGCGCTCTACACGCTTTCCGAGTCGGACAACCCGCCGGCGCATCTGCTGTTCATGAACAGCGGCGTGAAGCTGGTTGCCGGCGGCGAGCAGCAGGTCATCGACAGCGTAAGCGCCCTGCTTGCGCGCGGCACCGAGGTGCTGGTATGCGGCACGTGCCTCGATTTCTACGGCCTGAAGGACCAGCTTGCGGTGGGCGAGGTGTCGAACATGTACGACATCCTGGGCCGTATGCAGGCCTCCAGCAAGACCATCACCCTGTAGCATGCGCTCGTTTTTGGTGGCGTTCGGCTCCACCCATGCGGCGCTTTCCTTCGAAGCCGCCTTCGGCAGCGATGGGCGCTTGGTCCCGGTGCCTCCAACGATTCGCGCTGGGTGCGGGATGGGGCTGCTGTTCGCATCGCCCGATCCGCAACAGGCATCTGCGCGGGTGCGTGATGTGGCCGAGCAGCTTGGCGTAGCCGACCAGATAGAGGGCATCTACCTTAAAAGCGGCGCTTCCTACGAAAAGGTGTAGGAAGCGCCGCTTCTTCTTTCGGGCATGGCATTCTGTGGCCTGCGTGGCTGATACGCTGCGCAGCCGAAGCTATTGGCCGTCGGCAAACCTCATGCAGCCAACGTCGCCTGCGGTAACCGTGCCGATGCGTGCCGGCGCGCGCCCTGCCAGGGCTTCGAACGTCTCCTCGAATTCCCTGGCGTGCGCAGGCGGGATGGCTGCCAGTATGCCGCCCGAGGTCTGCGGGTCGCAGACGACGCCCAATCGGTTGTCGAACTCCTCGTCTTCAAGCGAGCCCTGGTGCAGGTAGGGCCCCAGATCTTCCATGATGGCGAAGGTGCGTCCCGGCCGGCAGTAGTCGCAGGAAAGCTGCCACACGGGGCCGAACAGCGGCAGGGAGGCGAAGTCGATCTCTGCCGAGCATCCGCTGGCTGCCAGCATCTCGTGCAGGTGCCCGGCCAATCCGAACCCGGTCACGTCGGTTGCGGCGTGCACCTGCGCGGCGATCATGGCCTTGCTGCCCGCGTAGTTCAGTTCCATCATCGACTCGACCACGGGCCTCATCTGCCCTTCGCTGATCTGGTCGATCTTCAATGCCGCGCTCATGATGCCGGTGCCCAGTGGCTTGGTAAGGTACAGCACGTCGCCGGGCTTTGCGCCCTCGTTGCGCACGATGCGCGCCGGGTCTACCGTGCCGAACACCGAAAGGCCGTACTTCGGCTCGTTGTCATCGATGGTGTGGCCGCCGGAAACGAACGCGCCGGCCTGTGCCACCGCATCGGCGCCGCCCTGCAGGATGGCCGCGGCAACCTCGGTTCCCAGGTTGATGTCGAGTGCCAGCAGGTTCAGGGCAACATAGGGCTGAGCCCCCATGGCGAACACATCGGAAAGCGCGTTGGCTGCGGCAACCCGTCCGAACTCGTAGGGATCGTCTACCACGGGGGTGAAGAAGTCGACGGTGAGCACGGCGGCAGTGGTTTCGTTGATCTGCCATACTGCGCAGTCATCGCTGGTCTCATATCCGAGTATCAGACGCGCGTCTTTCGGCGGTGCGCCGGCGGGGGATAGGGAGGAAAGTATTTCCTTGAGGTCGCCCGGACCCCACTTGGCTGCTCAACCACCCTTCGAGGTGAGCTGCGTCAAGCGGATGCGCTCTTCTTTCTCGGACATAAGGCCTCCTTTCGTTCTGCCCAAGTATACCAATGGGCAGCCTGCGGCCAGCGGTTCCGAGTTATTCATCAGAAAGAATAAATCCATATACGAACTGGGGTTATAAATTATTCCCAACTAAGAAGATCTACCTGTTTTCGACCGTTCGGCGATTAGTTATCGGGGCTCGTTGATTCCCTTGACCTATGCCTCGTTGCTTGTGGATACGATACTGTCAGTAGAGTCCTGCCCACTGGGCGGGAAAGGAGAGCAACTGAAAGGAGTGTGGGAAATGGAACTGTCACGCCGCGGCTTCTTCAAGGCAGCCGGCGCCGCTTTCGCGACCAGCATGGCCTTCGAGTTCATGCAGCCGTCGCCAGCCCTGGCAGTGGAATCCTCCTCCGAGTGGAAGCTCGTCAACACCGAAGAGTACACGAACATCTGCTGCTATTGCGCAGGTGGCTGTGGCTCCATCTGCTCGGTGCGCGACGGCGAGCTTATCAACTTGGAAGGCGATCCGGATCATCCCATCAACGAGGGCGGCCTGTGCCCCAAGGGCGCCACGATGTTCCAGCTGCGCAACGTCGTGAACCCCGAAACCCACGAAATCGAGAAGAGCAAGGTTCGCCAGACCAAGCCTTTGGTACGCCGTCCCTTCAAGAAGGAATGGGAACCCATTACCTGGGAAGAAGCCATCAAGGAAATCGCCCAGAAAACAAAGGAAACCCGCGATGCGGGCTTCGTTGAAACCGAAGAGGTAAAGGGCAAGACCCTTACCGTGAACCGCTGCGAGAGCATTGCCAGCCTGGGCGGTTCCCAACAGAACTCTGAAGAAGAGTACCTCATCCTGAAGATGATGAGAGCGCTTGGTATCGTGGCAATCGATAACCAAGCCCGTGTTTGACACGGTCCTACCGTCGCCGGTCTGGCGGCATCATTCGGTCGCGGCTCAATGACAACCCATTGGTGCGACATGCAGAACACCGATGTCATCATGAACATCGGATCAAACTCCGTCGAAAACCACCCCGTAAGCTCCAAGTGGCTCCATAGGGCCCACGATAAGGGCGCGAAGTGGATGGTTGTAGACCCCCGTTATACCCGTACGGCCGAGCAAGCCGATATCTACTGCCCCATCCGAAGCGGCACGGACATCGCGTTCTACGGCGGCCTGTACAAGTACATCATCGACAACCTTATCGAGCCTGGTTTGGCTGAGTACACCGCTACGGGCAAGAACCCGAGCAACTACAACTTCGAATACCTCATCAACTACACGAACGCCTCCTACATCCTGGACGAGGAATACTCCTTCGATCCGGAAACCGGCCTGTTCAGCGGTTGGGACGAGGAATCCGAGACGTACAACGTGCATTCCTGGCACTATGAGACCGACCACGAAGAGCAGTGGGACACCTCCGAGAACGGAACCTACGCCTGGTCGGTGAAGGAAGGCGTCCCCGCCTTTGAGAAACCGGTGCTCACCGTTCCCAAGAAGGATGCAACCCTGCAGCATGAGCGCTGCGTGTACCAGAAGTTCAAGGAACACTACGCTCGCTACGACATGGACACCGTGTGCCGTGTTTGCGGTATGGACAAGGAAGACCTTGAGCTGGTGTACTCCACCTGGGCAACCTCCTGTGCCCCGGGCAAGGCAGGCACCATCCTGTACGCCCTTGGCCAGACGCAGCACACCTACGGCGCCCAGAACACCCGCGCCATGTCGGTGCTCCAGTTGCTCTCCGGCAACATCGGCGTCCCCGGCGGCGGCGTGTGCGCACTGCGCGGCGAGCCCAACGTTCAGGGCGCAACCGACATGGGCATGCTGGTGAACGAGCAGCCGGCCTACCTGAAGTGGTCGAACACCACCGACCGCGACACGCTGGCCCATTGGCTGGAAAGCCAGACCTATTCGGACGGCTACTACACCAACAAGCCCAAGTTCATGGTCTCCCAGCTGAAAGAGTTCTACGGCGACAATGCCACTGTGGAAAACGACTACGGCTACGACTGGTGGCCGAAGGTCCCCAGCCACGACGGCTCCGACTGGTCCGAGATGTCTTCGTTCGAGAAGATGAAGGAAGGCACCATGAAGGGCTACTTCGCATGGGGCATGAACCCGTGCCACAGCGCGCCCAACACCGGCAATGTTCGCCGCTCCATGGCTCATCTGGACTGGGCGGTTACCATCGACCAGGTAATCACCGAGACGGCTTCCTTCTGGGATGCCCCCGACATGAAGCCCGAGGAAATCGGCACCACGTGCTACTTCCTGCCTTGTGCCCTCATCTACGAGAAGCCGGGCACCATCCTGAACTCCGGCCGCTGGATCCAGTGGCGCCAGCAGGCAGTCGAGCCTTGGGACGAGTCCAAGCCCGATTACGAGATCTGCGACCTTCTGTGGCGCGAGATCGTCCGCCTGTACAAGGAGGAGGGAGGCGTGGCCACCGATCCCATCCTGAAGCTGAAGTGGGACTACTACCTGAACGGCAAGATCGACCCGCGTCCCGTTGCATGGGCGTTGAACGGCTACAAGACCACCACTTCCGACTGGAAGAGCGGTTTTGCCAGCACCGACGACGCCACACTTTCCAGCGGCAAGATCGACCTGCTCTCCGGCTATGCCAACCTTGCCGCCGACGGCACCACTGCCTGCGGCATGTGGATCTACTCCGGCTTCTACAGCAACAACAAGGCTCCGGTTTCCGCCGAGAGCCAGCCGGTGTACCGCCGCAACACGGTGGACACCTCCGGCCTTGGCCTGAACTCGGAGTGGGCCTACGCTTGGCCGAACAACCGCCGCGTCATCTACAACCGCGCCTCCGCCGACATGCAGGGCCAGCCCTGGGCGGAAGACAAGGCGCTGGTGAAGTGGGACACCGAGGCCAAGAAGTGGATCTCCGGCTACAAGGCCGGCATGGACATCCCCGACTTCAGCGCCACCAAGGCGCTGGCCGACGGCACCACCCAGCAGATCGAGCCCAACAACAAGGCGTTCTTCATGCTCTGGGAGCAGAACGGCCGCCTGGAGAGCTACGGCATGGTGGACGGCCCGCTGCCCGAGCATTTCGAGCCCTTCGAGACGCCCATGTCCGAGAACCTCCTGAACGGCCGCCTGAACAGCCCCTGCTACCTCGGCCGTCCGGAAACGGCGGGCAAGAAGCGCAAGGGCACCCAGTACGTCGACGACTCCACGCGTCACGCCACGGTGGACGAGTACCCGTACGTGGCAACCACGTACTCCGTTACCGAGCATTGGCAGACGGGCGCCCAAACGCGTGCCTGCCCGGCTTTGGTAGAGGCCATGCCTGGCGACATGATCGAGATGTCGCGTGAGCTTGCCAAGGAGAAGGGCATCCAGACCGGTGACAAGATCCGCGTTTGGAACCGCCGCGCATCGGTTGTCGTCACGGCCGTCGTAACGCCGCGCCTGCGCCCGCTCACCGTGAACGGCAAGACGCAGCACCAGATCGGCCTGACGCACCACTACAGCTGGAGCAAGCTCTTCGGCTTGACCACGCACGGTGCGGTGAACGACCTTACGCCGAACGTCGGCGACCCGAACAGCCAGACGCCCGAATACAAGGCGTTCCTGGTCAACATCGAGAAAACCACGGTTTAGGAGGTGACCCACAATGACTGAAATGGCGATACTGTTCGATTCTTCTCGCTGCACCGGTTGCAGGGGTTGCCAAGTGGCCTGCAAGTGCTGGAACGACCTGCCCTCAGAGCCCACTGCGGAAAACCCGTACCATTCCGTGGACTGGGACGGCAAGTTCACCCATCCTTCCGACCTGAACTCCTGCACGCGCCTCATCATGACGTTCCAGGACTTCGAGGACACCAACTCGCAGAAGCGGGTGGGCTGGGCCTTCGGGCGCCGCGCCTGCCAGCACTGCACCAATGCGGGCTGCGTGAACATGTGCCCGGCCGGAGCGCTGTACAAGGACGATGAGACGGGCATGGTCACCTACGACCAGGCCAAGTGCATCGGCTGCCAGAACTGCTCGGCGGCCTGCCCCTACGACGTTCCCCGTTACGAGGACCGCAACGGCAAGACCGTCATCAACAAGTGCTCGGGCTGCGTGGACCGCGTCAAGAACGGCATGATGCCGGCTTGCGTAACCACGTGCCAGCCCGGTGCGCTGCAGTTCGGCGAGCGCAGCGAGATGATCAAGCTCGCCCACGAGCGCCTTGGGTTCCTGAAGGACCACGGCTACCAGAACGCCTGCGTCTACGGCGAAAGCGAGATGGACGGCCTGCATGTTATCCAGGTGCTCAAGCACGGCATGGAAGCCCATGGGGCGGTTGAGAACCCGCAGATTCCTGCGGCGGCATTCCTCTCCGGCCTCATGAAGCCCATCACGGCTGTCGGCGCGGGTGCCACCGTCCTCGGCCTTGCGGCCATGTACGGCCTGGCCCACGGCTACAAGCGCGACACGCTGGTGTACAACGACGGCACCGGCGACACCATCAGCCTGGAAACCGGCAAGGT
>CAVFYB010000020.1:8489-16865 GCA_963626845.1 Bacteroidaceae bacterium
TCTCGGGCGCGTTCGTGTTCGTGCCGCCCCTGACCGCACTGGTCGGGCCGGACGTGGTGTTCGCGTTCCGCATGAGCCACCGCGTCATCGGCGTGCTGTTCGTGCTGGTGCCCATCATCAGCGCCATCGCAGCTCCGGCCGGCGTAAAGCACATCTGGCACAACAACGTGTGCAAGTGGACGGAAGACGACAAGAAATGGATGCTTCTGTTCCTGCCGTACCTGTTCTTGGCCAAGTGGATCCACATGCCCGATCAGGATGAGCAGAAGTCCGGCCAGCGTGTGGCTGACGGTGCCCTCTGGATCAGCGGTTTCATCATGGCCATCACTGGCGTGCTGCTGCTGCTGAACTCCACGTGCCTGCCTATGGGCACCGGAGTGCATTCGTGGTTGCTGTTCTTCCACGACCTGTTCTTCTGCATCATGCTCATCTTCGCCCTGGCGCATATCTTCCTAGGAGCGGGCATCTTCCAGCCGTACCGCGGCATGTGGAAGGTGATGTGGAAAGACGGCTACATCTCCGAGTCCGACGCCCTGTACCACTGGGGCCACTGGGCACGCGAGGAGCTGAAGAGCGACAACGGCGTTGTCCGCAAGAAGGACGGCGACCAGAAATAGCTTGATCGGGAGGGTCCCTGCTGCCCCGCTGCAAGGTGGGGCAGCGCCCTCGGCTTTCGATGCTTTGCCAATCTTCATTACCTGCCTCGTTATGCCGGTTGCCTTTTGGGGTATAGGGGCTCTCCCTTTCAACCCGTTAGGGTTGGTGATATACGAAAAGCCCCGGCGAAGCGGCCTTGGCGCTGCTTCGCCGGGTGTTCCCATCGAAGAAGGAGCGTTTGCCTCCAATGAACCTGAGATTCATCGACAAGGTCATCAAGTCCTACGAGCCTCGCCTTTCCGGCGACGACATGAAGCGCCTCTCGTTCTTCTACGGCCTGTGGGAGGACATGGACCGCTGGTCGAAGGGGCCCACCACCGCCGACAAGCACTACACGGTGCCCAGCGAAGAGCAGCTCGAGTCTGCTTGGATCGACGACAAGCCCGTGTTCTCGTTCGCGCCGCCGAAGCTTGCCAAAGAACGCTTCTGCGCCATCTGCTACAGCCTGCGCGAGTACGTTTGCGATGAGGGGATCCTCTCCGAAGAGGACACCGAGGCGCTTCGGGCGGTTAACTTCCGCAACCTGGTAAGCCAGGAAGACATGGAGCTTGCCGCGTCCGACCCCGAGGCGTTCCTGGGCGTTCTGCTCTCGCACGCCTTCGAGCAGGATGTTCCCGATGCCAGCGCCCATATGGTTGGGCTGATCGGGATGATGGCCCTTCGGGTTGACCTGGAGCTTGTTGCCAAGGCGGTGCTGAAGGTGCAGCGCAGGGTGAGCAAGATGAACCACAATCCACTCAAGTGCCCTGTTTGCGGATGCTCCCCGGCGCTTTCGAAGGTCGGCGGCGAAAGCCCCACCGACGGCCGCGGGCGCACGCTGTACTGCCAGCAGTGCGGCACGGAATGGGCCGCCGATCGCATCCGCTGTGCGCGCTGCGGCACCCAGAACCCCAAGCACCTGCATTACTTCAACGTCGAAGGCGACGATTCGCACCGCATCTACAAGTGCGACGAGTGCGGCGAGTACATCCGCACGGTGTTCGTCGAGGATGCGCTCACGCCGTTTTCCTTTGAGGTCGAGGAAGTCATCACCGCACGTTTGGACGCCATCGCTCACGACCCGAAGTTCCACGGGTAGGGGTTGTTTTGCGTAAGATGAGCGGTTCTACACTTCCGTAAATTTGTGTAAAAGAGCAGCTGGATCTGATCGCTAGCAGATTATTCTCCACCTTGAATAACTCATACAATTACATAAAACAATGATTCTGTGGCATTGTCCTCAACTGAGAATATCGCTTATTCTCAGTTGAGAAGAACACGTGCTTCCTCTACCGTTCGCTGGTTATTGCATTCATGGCCGCTTATTTGAATGGTTAATTCTCCGTTTCAACCTCGTATGATTCGCCCAATGAAGCCCACTTCGCAACAAGTGGGGAATTGGCAAAGCATGAAAGAGAGTGAGAAATGGACCTTACTCGCAGAAGCTTGTTCAAGGCAACCGGCGCATTGTTCGCAACCGGCGTTGCCTATGAGCTTATGTCTCCCGCGCCGGCGTTGGCCGTGGAGTCCTCTCCGGATTGGAAGCTCGTCAACACCGAGGAATACACCAACATCTGCTGCTACTGCGCCGGCGGTTGCGGCAGCCTGTGCTCTTCGCGCGACGGCGAGCTCATCAACCTGGAAGGCGACCCCGATCACCCCATCAACGAGGGCGGCCTGTGCCCCAAGGGCGCAACCATGTTCCAGCTGCGCAACGTGGTAGACCCTCAGACGCGCGAGGTTATCAAGAACCCCGACAGGGCAACCCGTCCCATGATCCGCCGTCCCGGCGCCAAGGAATGGGAAGAGGTTTCCTGGGACCAGATCATCCAGGAGATCGCCCGCAAGGTTAAGGACACGCGTGACGAGACCTTCGTCGAGAAGAACGAAGACGGCCTTACCGTGAACTACACGCCTGCCATGGCAAGCCTTGGCGGCAGCCAGGAGAACTCCGAGGAGGAGTACCTCATCCTGAAGATGATGCGTTCGCTGGGCATCGTCGCGGTAGACAACCAGGCCCGTGTGTGCCACAGCTCCACAGTCGTCGGCCTGGCGCCCACCTTCGGCCGCGGCTCCATGACCAGCCACTGGTCCGACATGGCGAACGCTGACTACATCCTGCATTGCGGCTCCAACAGCTGCGAGAGCCACCCGACCTCTTCGCTGCACTTGCACCGCGCCCACGACAAGGGTGCCAAGTGGATCGTGGTAGACCCGCGCTACACCCGCACGGCCGAGCAGGCGGACATCTACTGCCCTATCCGAAGCGGCACGGACATCGCGTTCTACGGCGGCATGTACCACTACATCATCGAGAACCTCATCGAACCCGGCCTGGCGGAATACACTGCTACGGGTAAGAACCCCGACAACTACAACTTCGAGTACCTCATCAACTACACCAACGCCTCGTACCTGCTCGACCCGGAGTTCGGCTTCGACACCAAGAGCGGCCACTTCAGCGGTTGGGACGAGGAAACCAAGACCTACGACGTGCATTCCTGGCACTACCAGACCGAGTCTGAAGAGCAGTGGGACACGTCCGAGACGGGCGACTACGCTTGGGTGAAGAAGGAAGGCGTTCCCGAGTTCACGCCGCCCACCTTCACCAAGCCCAAGAAGGACGCAACGCTGCAGGATCCGATGTGCGTGTACCAGCAGTTCAAGAAGCACTACGAGCGTTACGACATCGACACCGTGTGCAGCATCTGCGGCATGGACGCCGAAACGCTCGAGCTGGTGTACAAGACCTACTCCGAGTCGGGCGCTCCCGGCAAGTCGGGTACCATCCTGTACGCCCTTGGCCAGACGCAGCATAGCTACGGTGGCCAGAACACGCGCGCCATGTCCATCCTGCAGCTCCTGCTGAACAACATCGGCGTGCCCGGCGGCGGCGTCAACGCCCTTCGCGGCGAGCCCAACGTTCAGGGCGCAACCGACATGGCCATGCTCGTAGACGAGCAGCCCGGCTATCTGAAATGGGTGAACACCACCGACCGCTCCACCCTGCGCAAGTGGCTCGAGTCGCAGACCTATTCCGCCGGCTACTACACCAACAAGCCCAAGTTCATGGTGTCGGCCCTGAAGGAATGGTTCGGCGAGCATGCCACGGTGGAAAACGACTACGGCTTCGACTGGTGGCCGAAGGTTCCCTCCGGCAAGGGTGCCACGAACTTCACGCACATCAACACCTTCGAGCTCATGGACCAGGGCATCATGAAGGGCTACTTCAACTGGGGCATGAATCCGTGCCACAGTGCCCCGAATGCCGGCTTCGTGCGCCGTTCCATGGCCAAACTCGACTGGCTGGTTGTGGCCGACCAGGTGCTTACCGAGTCTGCCACATTCTGGAAGGCCCCGGACATGAAGCCCGAGGAAGTGAACACCACGGTGTTCTACCTGCCCTGCGCCCTTATCTACGAGAAGCCCGGTATGATCTTGAACTCCGGTCGATGGATCCAGTACCGCTTCCAGGCATGCGAGCCGTGGGACCAGGCCAAGCCCGACTACGAGATGTGCGACCTCATCTGGACCGCCATCGTGGATCTGTACAAGAAGGAGGGCGGCGCCAACCCCGAGCCCATCCTGAACACCAAGTGGGACTACTACGTCGACGGCAAGATCGACCCCAGGCCGGTTGCCTGGGCGCTTAACGGCTACCGCGTTGCCGGCACCGACTGCAACACCACCACGGCCGCCCCGAAGACCGACCTGCTGAAGGGCTACTCCGAATTGGCTGCCGACGGCTCCACCGCCTGCGGCATGTGGATCTACTCCGGCTTCTGGAACAACAACGCCGCCCCGCTCGATGCCGCCGAGCAGCCGTGCACTTCCCGCGACAAGTCCGACCCCACGGGCCTTGGCCTGTACCCCAAGTGGAGCTACGCATGGCCGAACAACCGCCGCATCCTGTACAACCGCGCATCGGCCGACACCAAGGGCCAGCCCTGGAACCCCGATCGCACCCTGTGCAAGTGGGAGAACGGCAAGTGGACGCTCAACGACAACGCCGACTTCGTTGCCGTGAAGAACGACAAGCCCGTCGAGCCCAACAACAACGCCTTCTTCATGACCTGGGAGCAGAACGCCCGCCTGATCAGCTACGGCATGGTTGATGCCCCGATGCCCGAGCACTACGAGCCCTTCGAGAGCCCGCTCGAGAAGAACATCATGAACGGCAGCCTGTCCAACCCCTGCATCAAGTTCGCCGACAACAAGAGCACGGCCCATGCCGACTTCCACGAGTTCCCCTATGTGGCAACCACCTATTCGGTAACCGAGCATTGGCAGACCGGCGGCCAGACCCGCATGTGCCCGGCGCTCATCGAGTCGATGCCCACCCAGTTCGTGGAGATCTCCGAGGAGCTTGCCGCGGAAAAGGGCATCAAGTCGGGCGAGAAGGTGCACGTGTGGAACAACCGCGGCTCGGTGAAGATCCCCGCAGTGGTCACCAAGCGCGTGAAGCCGCTGAAGGTAAACGGCGAGACGCGCCATCTGGTTGGCATGACCCATCACTACGGATGGGCGGGCGTGTTCGGCACCGACGACAACATGGTCAACGACCTTACCCCCAACGTCGGCGACCCGAACAGCTTCATCCCCGAGTACAAAGCGTTCCTTGTGAACATCGAGAAAGCGTAAAGGAGGAGGTAGACGATGAGTGAAATGGCAATTTTCTTCGATTCCTCCAAGTGCACCGCGTGCAAGGGCTGCCAGGTTGCCTGCAAGTGCTGGAACAACCTGCCTTCGCCCACGGAGCTGAATGCTTGCGCTGGGGCGTTCACGGGCACCTATCAGAATCCCCCCGACATCAACAACGATACGCGCCTGATCATCACCTTCGATGAGCGCAACTCCGATTCCCAGAAGGGCATCGAGTGGGCATTCGGGCGCCGCGCCTGCCAGCACTGCACCAACGCTGCCTGCGTTTCCATGTGCCCCTCCGGCGCCCTGTACAAGGACGAGGAAACGGGCATGACCACGTTCGACGAGTCCAAGTGCATCGGCTGTCAGCGCTGTTCCACCGCATGCCCCTACGATGTGCCGCGCTATCACGGCGAAAAGGGCACCATCAACAAGTGCTCGGGCTGCGTGGACCGCATTCAGAATGGCATGGAGCCCGCCTGCGTTGCCACCTGCCAGCCCAATGCGCTGCAGTTCGGCGAGCGCGACGAGATGTTGAAGGCCGCCAAGGCCCGCGTGGAGTGGCTGCACGAGCATGGCTACGAGAAGGCTGTGGTGTACGGCGAAGACGAGATGGACGGCCTGCATGTGATCCAGGTGCTGAAGTACGGCATCGAGCAGCATGGCCAGGTGGCCAACCCGTCTATCAGCCCCGTTGCCACGCTGTCCCAGATCATCAAGCCGGTTGCCGGCGTGGGCATGGGCGCAACCGTGCTCGGCCTGGCCGCGATGTTCGGCCTTGCCGCCGGCTACAAGCGCGACAAGCTGGTGTACAACGAGGAAACCAAGGACACGCTTTCCATGGAAACCGGCGAAGTGGTGAAGCAGGGCGACCCGCAGGACGACCGCACCTTCGCCCAGGCCGTTAGGGGAGAGGAGGCTTCCCATGAGTAAGCCCATCCAAGTAGACGAGGCGACGCGCGCCAAGAACGACGCGTTCCTGGAAGAGCGCAGGCGCTCTGAGCGCTTCATCAAGCGCCACTCCAAGCAGGCCCGCTGGACGCACGGCATCACGGTCATCTGCTGCCTTTGGCTTATGGTTTCCGGCTGCTTCGTGTTCATTCCGCCTCTGACGCAGCTGGTCGGCTCCGACGTTGCCTTCGGCATGCATATGAGCCACCGCGTCATCGGCGTGGTGTTCGTGCTGGTCCCCATCATCAGCGCCATCGCGGCCCCGGCCGGCGTGAAGCACATCTGGCACAACAACGTGTGCAAGTGGACGGACGACGACAAGCTTTGGATGAAGCTGTTCGTGCCGTACCTGTTCAGGGCGAAGAAGATCCACATGCCCGACCAGGACGAGCAGAAGTCCGGCCAGCGCTTCGCAGACGGCATGCTGTGGGTCTCCGGCATCATCATGGCCATCACCGGCGTGCTGCTGCTGTTGGGTGAGACGCTTATCAGCCTGGGCGGCATGCACGGCATCCTGTTGCTGCTGCACGACATCTTCTTCCTGATCATGGCCATCTTCGCTTGTGCCCATATCTTCCTGGGCGCCGGCATCTTCCAGCCCTACCGCGGCATGTGGAAGGTCATGTGGAAGGACGGCATGATCTCCGAGTCCGACGGCCTGTACCATTGGGGCCATTGGGCACGCAAGGAGCTTGACGAGGGCACGAACGTGGTGAAGAAGTAGCTTCGCAACTGCGTGCCATCTGCACAGGGCCGCTGCGCTTGGCGTGGCGGCCCTGCCGTTTCATGGGCGGTTCGGGCGCTTTGCCGATGCGCGCGCGCCGGGCGGACCGTTCGCGGTAAACCAAGATATTGAACCGACACAACTTCTTTCAAAGGAGCGTGCAACGTGAATCTGAGATTCATCGATAGGGTAATAGACTCCTACAAAGGCTCGCTTGATGCGGCCGACGTCAAGCGCCTCGAGTACTTCCGCGGTTTGTGGGAGGAAATGGAGCGTTGGGCGGACAGCCCGTCGGCTGCGGTGAAGTCCTATACCGTTCCGAGCGCTGACGCTTTGGCGGCAGCCTGGGACGCCAACACTCCGGCATTCCGCATGGCCCCGCCCAAGATCAAGCGCGACCGCTTCTGCGCCGTTTGCGCCGGTATCCGCAACTACATGGTCGAGTCGGGCGTCCTTTCCGGCGAAGACGCCAAGGCGCTTGCCGAGGTGGATTTCCTGGGGTTGGTGGACCGTGCCGATATGGAAGCCGCCGCAAGCAACGCCGATGCGTTCTTGGGCGGCCTGTTGGCGAAAGCGCTTGAGCAGGAAGTGCCTGAGGACATTGCCCGCTTGGTGGTGTTGAGCGCCCTTCTTGCCCTGCGTGTAGACCTTGAGCCGGTTGCGAAGAAGGTTGCCAAGGGGCAGAAGAGGTGCGACTGCGACGGGCACCATCCCCTGCGCTGCCCGGTATGCGGAAGCGCCCCTGCACTGGCGCGCGTCGGTGGTGCCGACAGCCCCACGGAGGGCCGTGGCCGCACCCTGTACTGCATGCAGTGCGGAACCGACTGGGAGTTCGAGCGCGTGCGCTGCGCCCGCTGCGGCACGCAGAACCAGGGCCATCTGCACTTCTTCAACATCGAGGGCGACGATGCGCATCGCCTGGCGCTGTGCGACGAATGCGGAAGCTATATCCGCACGGTGTACATCGACGAGCCCTTGGTCCCGTTTTCCTACGAGGTGGAAGAGGTGCTCACCGCACGTTTGGACGCCCTGGCCAACGACCCGAAGTTCCAGAGCAAGGAAGATTAGCGCCCTGCGCGCGTGCCGTGGCATGCAACGGGCATTGGACGGCCTACAATAAGAGCCGATCGGATTCGTAGAAGGGGTGCGGGATGCTGGATTTAGCCGAGGAATGGCGCAAGCTCGATGCGGTGCGCCACAAGCCCGATGCCCAGGCCCATTGGGACAAGCGTGCCCGCACCTATTCCTTCCACGACGCCCCGAACGACTACGTTCGCTTGTTCATCCAGAATATGCAGCTGGCAGGCGGCGAGTCCGTCTTGGACATGGGCTGCGGAACTGGCTCGTTGGCCGTCCCTCTGGCGAAAGCCGGGCATGCGGTTGTTGCGGCCGACTTCAGCGAGGGCATGCTGGAGCGCGTG
>CAVFYB010000020.1:17654-20123 GCA_963626845.1 Bacteroidaceae bacterium
ATATGGCCAGATCATTCGAGGAAGACCTTCAGCGTGCCATCGATTTCCATGGGCACCTCTGCGGTGGCCAGCTTACCGGCGTGCGCATGGCCCGCTACGCGTTGAGGCATTTCGGCATCGAAGACGCCGAAACGTACCGCGACCTTATCGTGTACGTGGAATGCGACCGCTGCCTTACCGACGCCATCATGGTGGTAACGGGCTGCCATCCCGGCAAGCGCCGCATGAAGGTGATGGACTACGGCAAGCAGGCGGCGACGTTCTTCGACCTGAACACGCGCGAGGCCATCCGCATGGTGAATGTGGCGCCGAAGTGCCCGAAGGGCGAAGACGTTGAGGCGTGGTTCGCTGCCCGCAGCGACGAAGACCTGTTCAGCATCCAGAAGGTACAGGTCAACTTCACCGAATTCGACGAACCCGGCAAGCCCCACGCCCACGCCACGTGCGCGGTATGCGGCGAGGACATAACCGATGGGCGCGAAGTGAAGACAGGGCGCGGTGCGGTGATCTGCCGCAGCTGCGCAGGCGATTCGTATTACGAGGTGCTGTAATGGCTGATGCAACGAAGATGATGGGCGTGGAAGAGGCGCGCGAGTGCCTGCTCTCCCATATCAAGACGCTCGACGTGGAAACGGTTCCGCTGCTGCAGGCGGTAGGGCGCGTTGCCGCGGCCGACCTGGTAAGCGACTGCGACATCACCCCGTTCGACCATGCGGCCATGGACGGCTTCGCGGTGCGCACGGCTGATCTTGCCCAGGCCAGCCAGGAAAACCCGGTAACGTGCCAGGTTATTGCCGAGGTCCCGGCCGGCTCGGTGTACAACGGCCCCATCGAGCCCGGCCAGGTGGTGCGCATCATGACCGGCGCGCCGGTGCCTGCGGCTGCCGATGCGGTGGTGAAGTACGAGATCGTCGATTACGGCGAAGGGGACGGCCGCAAGGGGAGCGCGGTAAGCTTCAGCCAGCCCGCCAAGCCTGCGGAAAACATCCGTTCCAAGGGCGAGGAGATCTCCGTTGGCGACGTTGCCATCCATGCAGGCGAAGCGGTGAGTGCCGCCGGCGTGGGCTTCCTTGCCAGCTGCGGCATAGTGGAGGTGCCGGTGTACCGCCGCCCCCGCGTTGCGGTTGTCGCCATCGGCTCCGAGTTGCTTTCGCCTACCGAGCCTTTGGCCCCGGGTTGCATCCGCGACAGCAACTCGTACGCCATGGCCGCCTGCGTTGCCGAGGCGGGCGGCATTCCCGCGTGCCTTCCCATCGTGGCCGACGACCTGGACGAGCTTGCCCGCGTTATCCAGAACGCCTCGCAGGACTACGACTTCATCGTCACCACCGGCGGCGCTTCCAACGGCGACTACGATTTCATCAAGCCGGTGGTGGAGCGCTTGGGAACCCTGCATATGACGCTGGTGAACATGCGTCCGGGCAAGGCCCAGACGTTCGGCCTGGTAAACGGCACGCCGGTGTTCGGCTTGCCGGGAAACCCGGCTGCGGCGTTCTGCGGCTTCGAGGTGCTGGTGCGCCAGGCCCTGCGCAAGATGCAGGGCTTTGCGGTATACGAGCGCCCCACGGTGAAGGCGCGACTGGTGGGCAATCGCAAGAAGAAGGATCCGCGCCGCATCTACCTTCGCGCGGTACTTTCCCGAAGCGAGGATGGCTCGCTGACCGTTGCCCCGGCCAAGAACCAGAGCTCCGGGCTGTTCAGCACCATCCAGCGCGCGAACTGCCTGGCAATCCTGCCCGAGGGCACCGAGCAGAACCCCGTTCCCGACGGCACGCTGCTCGATTGCGTGCTGCTGGACGTTCCCGAGGGGACGGTGCTGTAGCCATGTTGCGCTTCGCCGTAATCACCTGCTCCGATACCCGCAACGAAGGGGAGGACACCGCCGGCGCGCTTCTGCGGGAGCGCATTGCCCAGGAAGGCTGGGAGTGCGCCAGCTACGAGCTGGTTCGCGATGAGCGCGCCGACATCGCTGCCGCCATCAAGCGTGCTGCCGATGATGCGAAGGCCGATGTGGTGCTCACCTGCGGCGGTACGGGCCTGAGCCTGCGCGATGTCACGCCCGAGGCCACGCGCGATGTGTGCGAAAGGGAAGTGCCGGGCATCGCGGAAGGCATGCGCGCCTACAGCCTTGCCATCACCCCGCGCGCCATGCTCAGCCGCGCCCTGTGCATGCAGCGCGGCACCACGCTGGTAATCAACCTGCCCGGCAGCAAGAAAGCTGCGGCCGAGAACTGGGAAGGCGTGGTTGGCGTGCTGCCCCACGCCGTAAGTATGATGCACGGCGGCGGCCACTAGTCTGTTCCAGCGCTGTCCTCTACGGGATTCAGCCGGAGTGAAGCAGCCCAGTGGGCTGTTTTAGTTGATGGGATTTCACCTCAGCGGTTCGATCCCCGCTGCGATGGAAAATGAAAAAAGCAGGTGCATTTCTGCACCTGCTTAGTAATCTCTGGTGGAGATGATGGGGATCGA
>CAVFYB010000020.1:20288-21676 GCA_963626845.1 Bacteroidaceae bacterium
TCTCTGGTGGAGATGATGGGGATCGAACCCACGACCTCAACATTGCGAACGTTGCGCTCTCCCAACTGAGCTACATCCCCAGCGAGTAATGATTAAACAGCAGCCAACCTGCTGTGTCAAGGTGTTTCCTTGCCCGCTGCCCGGGCAACCCGCTGCTTTTGGTAATATAGGGACGTTTGAACATCGATCAGGAGGATTCATGAAGGCACTCATTCCTGCTGCTGGCTTGGGCAGCCGTTTCTTGCCCGCAACCAAGGCTCAACCCAAGGAAATGCTCCTTGTGGTAGATCGCCCGGTTATCCAATATGTGGTAGAGGAGGGTCTTGCCTCTGCTGCCGACGAGGTCGTTATCATCAACAGCCGCGACAAGAAGTCCATCGAAGAGCACTTCACCCCCAACCCGGAACTCGAGGCAGAGCTTCGTTCCCGCGGCAAGGACAAGTACGCCGACAAGGTGGCCCATGCCGGCAACCTGAACGTGAGCTATGTGTACCAGGACGAGCCTCTGGGCCTGGGCCATGCCGTGCATTGCGCCGCCGAGAAGACGGGCAACGAGCCGTTCTTCGTGCTGCTGGGCGATGTGATCGTCCCCGACAACCAGATGCTCATCAAGATGAAGGAAGTGTCCGACGCGCACAACGGCGCCAGCGTCATCGCGGTGCTGCCCGTTGCCGAAGACCAGGTGGACCGTTTCGGCGTTATCGACGGCGAAGAGGTTTCCGAGGACGTTTGGAAGGTGAACTCCCTGGTGGAAAAGCCTGCTGTGGAAGAGGCTCCCTCCAACTTGGCGGTGTTCGGCCGCTACCTGCTCACGCCCCGCGTGATGGAGCTTCTGGCCGATGCGAAGCCCGGCGCCGGCAACGAGATCCAGCTCACCGATGCTATGGACGCGCTTCTGAAGGAAGAGGAGATGTACGCCCTGGTAATCGATCCGGAAGACGGCTTCGACACTGGCACGGTGGAAAGCTGGCTGGACACCAACAACCGCCTGTACAAGAAGTTCAACGGCTAACCTGTTCGGCTTCGGCCTTTCTGGGCGGCACAAATACCCGCAGAAAACAAAAGCGGCTCGGTTCCATCCGAGCCGCTTTTTCGTGCTTAAAGGGTTCCGGCGCGGCTTACAGCCAGGGGAGCTTCGAGATGTTGTCGCGGATGTGGTCGCAGCTGGCATGGAAGCCCTCCAGCTCCTTTTCGGAGAGCTCGGGCGTGAACACCTGCTCGACACCCTCTGCACCTATCAGGCAGGGCAGTGAGGCGAAGATATCCTTTTCACCGTATTGACCGGTAAGCAGCGTGGAGGCGGAAAGGACCGCGTGCTCGTTGTGCAAGATGGCAGCGCACAGCCGGGCGGTGCAGTTGGCAACCGCGTATTCGGTGCATCCCTTGCC
>CAVFYB010000021.1:0-3714 GCA_963626845.1 Bacteroidaceae bacterium
GCCGTATGGATGTTGTTCACGCGTGCTTCAGCGCCTGAGCTGTACTGCGTGGTGAAGGAAGAGATCTCACCGATCAGGCCGAAAGAATAGGCATCTTCCAGAGACAGGCTAGAGGGAATGTCCGTGGACTGCACCTCTATCGTGGGCGTTTGCGTCCGTTCTTGGTTGGTGAAGAACGTTTCGTTCATCTGGCTAACCGCTTCCGCAGCCAAGGGAACACTACCCTGTGCAGTGGTCGAGACCGCGATGGATCCATCGGCGTTCTTGTCAAACGTGACGGTAAGGCCTTCTTCCTGAAGATTCGAACGCAGCGAACTGAGGATCTGATGCTTAGCGGAATCGGCATTGAAGCTGGGCTGAAGTTTCCAACCGCTCCCCTCCTGGGCAACGCTAGTGACAATCCATGCTCCCAGATCAGATCGGGAAGCGGTCCACGATTGACCCTCGTAGGTAAATGTTGCGCCCGAGGAAATAGAGCGATTCACAGTATCTGCGACCTTTTGCGCATCCGCTTCGCGAATCTGCAGGGATTGATGCTCGGTTTCAAGAACGTCCTTGGAGACAGATTCGGATCCCAGGAACGCATTGTTCAGGTGTTGAATGAGCCAATCCCGGGTAACCTCGTTACCTTCGTTGCCATCGGTTACCGAGGCGACGCCGTCCTCAACCTTGATGTCGTAGTTAACGCGCTTGGTACCGACCGCGGCCGTCATCTGATAGCGCAGGTTGTCCAGCAGCGAATCGTTGAAGCTGCAAACAGGGTCTATCGAGTAACCGAAGAGGGTGGAAAGCGCACGGCCGATAGGCCCCCAGTTGGAGCGGCCCACTTCGAAGGCCTCGTCCACCAGCAGGCCGATGTTGAGCTCCGCATCAACTTCGCTGCCGGTAATGGTCCATTGCGTTCGGTCGGAAAGGGACTGTTCGTAGGAAATCTGTTGCTCGATATTGGAATCGGTGTCGGTTTTCTTCGGGTTCTCCAGGTCGTATTGGGTAGCGAAGAAGGTATCTACGTTGGTGGAGACGCGCTCAGCATAGTGAGCGGAAACTGCAGAAGACGCTTCGTCCTTAGTCATACCGGCAACGGATACATCGCCGATCTTGACCCCGCTATAGATTCGGTCGCCGTTGATAAACGAATCTATGCCGAAACCCACGACCAATACAAGGACAACCGCAAGCGCAACCTTCAGCTTGAAAGAAGAGCGCGAACGGCGACCGCGGTTGGGCAGCGTCCCCAAAGAGGAGTTGTTGCGAGGGGGCCTGTTGCCGCCCCTTACCGGGTTGGGGCTACCAGACGCACGGCCGGGACGAGGGCGCTGCTGCGCCGGGGATTGCGCATACTGGCCTTGTGCCATCCGGCGGCGCGGGTCGGAAGAACCCGAACGCCGGTCGGCGGACGGGCGGTTGCTATTCGATTGCCTGCGTTCGGACGCGCCGGCAGAAGCCCTTCGGCGATTGGAAGGCCGGGAAGCGTTTGCGTTGCCCCGGTATTGCCTTTGATCGGTCCTGCCCTCAACTCTTGGCATGGGAGCGGAGGCGGATCCATTCGTGCCATTGGGGCTTGCAGCGTCAGCGCCCTCGCGCGCTTGTGCCGCCCTGTTTCTGATTTGATCGATTTGGTCAGAGGAACGCAGCCCCCTGCTTGTTCTGGGCGCAGCTGAATTAGGGCCGCCCACTACATTCGGACGTCCGGCGGCATCAACTGCGCGCACGCTGCCATTCGCGGAACGATGACGGTTAGGCTCGCCGTTTCCATTGCGCGATGAAGGCCCCAACGAGGGATTTCGAGAATCTCTGTTGTTCCTGTTTGAGTACATGCCTACTCTTCTACTCCCATTTGCCCAGAACGAGCCCCTGCCTTACGCGCGGCATTCATGCCCTTCACGCCCGAGACGATATAGTGCGCGGTCGTTGCAATGCAGAGCACAAGGCCGATGTAGACGAACCAGAACCCCCACGAATACAGGGCGCCGGAAAAACCGGGGAGCCATTCCCAGGAAACCACCCCGAGACCTTGAAGAAGCGGCATGTTCAGCAAGATTCCCGCAAAGCCGACGTATAGGAACGTGGTGGCAACCTTCCCCAGGTAGATAACAGGTACCCGTACCTTCCAGCGAGAGATAAGGTAACTTCCGCCGCAAAGCATAAGCAAGTCCCGAAGAACGACAACCAGCACGATCCAGATAGGCAGTCGGCCGATAACAAGCAAACCGACAACGCCGGAGATCATCAACAGGCGATCTACGAAGGGGTCGAGCAACTGCCCCAGCTTAGACACCGAGTTGGTGCGGCGCGCAACTTGGCCGTCGACCCAGTCGGTAGAGGCGGCGATGGCGAACAACAATGTTGCAGCCAAGTTCATATCGTTGAAAAGGAGGATAAGAAAAGCAGGGATCATGCAAAGTCGAATAAAGGAAAGGATGTTGGGAACGGTGATGATCTTGTTGCTAACCTCGTATTCAGCTTGCTTGGCCTGATCCATCGAGCCCTCCATAAAAGAACCGGGCCACACGGACCCGGTTCGAAACACCGATTCTCCTTACGAAAGAACGCTATTCGGATTCAGCGGCCTCTTGCTTCAGTTTGGCCGCTTTCGCTTCTTTCGCAGCTTTGATTCTAGCAGCTTTCTCGGCTTCTTTTCGCGCTTGCTCCGCCTTTTCCTCATCACTCGGTTCCGGCTTACGGAAAGTCTCCACGACCTTCCCCTTCGCGGGATGGACAATCACCGGATCCATGCTCAAGCAGTTCTTGGGGCATTCGCGAACGCACGATTCGCACTGAATGCACTCGAAGTGATTGATGGACCAGGTCGTGCTCTTCTTATCAACGGAGATGGCATTGGTAGGGCATCGCTTTTCGCAAATGCCGCAGTAGATGCAATCAGAGTCGTCGAAGCGCACGCATCCGCGAAGGGCGGCGGGATGCTCGGGCTCTTCGAACGGATAGCGGACGGTCTCAGGCTTCCCAAAGAGCGACCTGAGGGTCATTTTCCCAAGTTTGAAACCACCCATTGGTCTACCTTTCCGTACAGCTGATGCAGGGATCGATGGTAAGAACGATCATGTTCACATCGGTCAGATCGCAGCCTTTGAGAGCCATGGTCATGCCTGCGATATTGGTTGAGGTTGGTGTTCGGATACGCATACGCTCCAGGTATTTCGTCCCGTTGCCCGCCGCATAGTAATACACCTCGCCGCGGGGCTGCTCGAGGATGCTACACGCCTCGGAACCTTCTGCGGGTGTACCCTTTACCGGGTTCAGGATCGCACCATCGGGGATCTTGTCTATCAGCTCGCAAACGATGTCGATCGATTGCAGGACCTCGAGCGCACGAACCCTGATGCGGGCATAGCAGTCGCCCTGGTCGTCGAGGATGGGCTCGAAGGCAGCGAGTTCGCCATAGCCGCCGATGCCGAGGCAGCGCACATCGTTGTTCACGTTGCTGGCGCGCGCGAAGGGACCGACCATGCCGTATTCGCGGGCATGCTCTTCATCGATGAAGCCAACGCCAACGGTACGGTTCTTCACGGAAGAATCCTTCAGGAAGGCGTTGCAGATCTCGGAATACTCGCCCTTCAAAGAATCGAGGGTGTCCTTGATTCCCGCAAGCGTAGGCGCATCGATGTCGCGCGTAACGCCGCCGAGCAGGGTGTACGAGAGGATAACGCGGCCGCCGGCAACGTTCTCGAAGATGTCGAGGATGCGCTCGCGCAG
>CAVFYB010000021.1:4069-11645 GCA_963626845.1 Bacteroidaceae bacterium
TGGGGCCCGAAGGGAATCACTGTTGCTTTGCCCATGCCTATTCGCCTTCCTTCTTCTGCTCGGCCGCCTTGGAAGCGGCCTTCTTCGCCTTGGCCTTCATTGCCGCGCGAACCTTCGCGGCCTTCTCGGGGTCCATGGCAGCGAGCTTTGCCTCGAGGTCGTCTGCCGCCTTTGCCTTTTCAGCTTCAGCGGCTTTTGCGGCCTTCGCCTTCATGGCCGCACGCACTTTGGCGGCCTTTTCGGGATCCATGCCTGCAAGCTTCTTTTCCAGCTCGTCATCGGAAGGAGCCGCTTTGTCGCTTGCCGCCTTCGCAGCACGGGCGGCCTTGGCGGCAGCCACCTTGGCTGCCTTTTCGCGAGCGGCCAACTGCTCTTGGCTGATGATGGTCATAGGGGCTTCTACGCCTTCGCCGAATGCGTAGAACTTGCCCTTGAAATCAAGCAGGTTGCCCACAACGTTCACACCGAACAGGTCGTGCGCCTCGTTTTCGAACACGAAGGCGGTAAGGAACAACTCGGTGACCGACGGAACCTCGGTAGTGCCTTTCTGGATGCCGGGAACCTTGAGGTTCACAACCTCTGCTCCCTTCACGAAGGTATAGAACAGCGTGATCGAATCATCGCGCTCGAGCACGGGGTGAAGCTGTGCCAGCCGGTACCCCTGGTCTCTGAAGACTTGGCTCTGCTCAAGCAGCTGACCAAGCTCGATGGAGCGGAAATCCTGTTTGATGGCCATCCTACGCACCCCTTTCCTGCTTCTTCATGTTCTTCGCCTTTTCCTCGAGAACGGCTACGCCTTCAACCACGGCATCGATGATGGCTTCGGGCCTGACCGCGCACCCCGGTGCGTAAACATCTACGGGAATAGCCTGGTCAACGCCGCCGATAACGTTATAGCAATCGCGGAAGATGCCGCCAGAGCAGGCGCATATGCCGCAAGCCACAACAACCTTCGGCTCAAGCATCTGGTCGTAAATCTCTTTGACCACATGGATGTTCTGCTCGTTAACGCCACCGGTTACCAAGAAGATGTCGGCATGCTTCGGATTGCCGGTATTCACCACGCCGAAACGCTCGGCATCGAAAAGCGGCGTAAGGGCGGCCAGTACCTCGATATCGCAACCGTTGCAGCTCGAGGCATCGTAGTGGATGATCCAAGGAGATTTTGATAAGTACGACATAAGCTCTCCTTACAGGTAAACAAGCAACGCGATGTTGATGCCGGCAAGCACAAGCGTAACCAGCCAGGCCGACTTCAAGAGCAGCTGCCATTTCACGCGGGCGAAATTGTTGTCGATCCAGATCTCAAGGAAGAAGACCAGGAGCAACGCCACTGCCACAACGGCAATGCAAACCGGGCTGTTCCAGACGAAGAACATGGCAATCCAAGCCAAGAACAGCACGTTCTCGCACCAATGCATGACTTCCACCTGCGCAAGCACCTTGCCAGACATCTCGGTGGTAACGCCTTTCACCAGGTCCTGGTGGGCATGGTGGGAATACGAGAGGTCGAACGGGGACTTGCGCAGCTTGATGGTAAGGATGAAGAGCATGGCCAGGAACACGCCGATGCACGAGCCGATAATCGGGTTCTGCACATGCAGGATCGCGTTTACGTCGAAGCTGCCAACAGCGAGGTAGAACGCAACGGCGAGCAGCAGAACCATGGGCTCGTAGGCCATCACCTGCAGCGTTTCGCGGTGGGCGCCCACTTCAGCGAACGGCGAACGCGAGGCATAAGCCGCCATGATGAAGAGCATTTCGGCCAAGGTGATGACGAAGACGCACAGCAGGATGTTGCCGCCAGTGAAGAAGATGCCGCCCGACACGAACGTGAAGATCAGCGCCCAGAAGATATAGGTTCCGATAGCCGAATTCACTCCAGCGTTTTCCTTCTGGAGCAGTTTTCGTACATCGTAATAGGGCTGAAGGATGGGTGGCCCTACCCTGCCCTGCATACGGGCCGTGATCTTGCGGTCAAGGCCGGCAAGAAGGCACCCAACGCAGGTGGCGGCAACCGCGAAAGCAGCTGAACCCAGAAGGGTGATGAGGATGGTGATAACGGTTTCCATTCTTGAACTCCCCTCTTTCCTACAGGATGCCCAACGTGATTACCGAGCAATAGCATGCCCAGCCGAAAGCAGCGACCAGAAGCAGATAGCAGCAGATATTGCCTATGGGGCGTATCTTGCTTTCGCCGAAAACCGATTCCAGGTACCAGTTACGTGCGGTTGCCTCCTGGGGCTCCGACAGCGAGTTGATGAAGGTTCGCTCTGCGTTGTTCGCGGAGACGCCGGAAAGGTAGACGTCCGTCTTGCGCATAGACTTGCGGAACTTGCGCATGCCGCCCAGAAGAACGATGGCCAGAACAACCACGATCACGCCGCAGGTGTACAGGTCATCGGAGAGGATGGGCTGGATGGCAATGCCCAGCACGGACCCGACGTAGGGCTCTACCAGGTAGTCGGAGATGAGCGGAATGCAAGCGCAGCTTACCAGCGCCATAACGGTGAAGGTCATCGTAGCGATCCATTCGCTCCAATGAACCGTCTGCTCGATGCTCTCTGGCGTACCGGTGATGCCGGCAAGCTTACCGAGCCATTTTGCCCAGAACATGAAGGTGGCGGCGGAACCAAAGGCAAGCATGAGCAGCAGAGCGAACTGACGCGTATCGACGAACGACACGAGCGTGGCCCACTTTGCAACCAGCATGCCGAACGGGGCAAGGAACATGATCATGATGCCTACGATCATCATGCGGGAAAGGCGTGGCATGCGCTCGAACAGAAGGTCCATGTCCTCAATATCACGGGAGCCGATATGGTGCTCGGCGGTGCCGACGCAAAGGAACAGAAGGCTCTTCGCTATTGCATGGAAGATGACCAGGAAGATTGCAGCCCAGATGGCCTCGGCGGTACCCACACCCGCACAAGCGGTGATAAGGCCAAGGTTTGCGATGGTCGAATATGCCAGCACGCGTTTTCCGTTGTGTTGGGAGATGGCCATAAACGAGCAGAGCATGAAGGTGAGGCCGCCCACCAAGATGACCAGAAGCGAAGGCGCGAACGAAACGGCGTAGATGGGGGCGCATTTGATGAGCATGAACACGCCGGCTTTCACCATGGTGGACGAATGCAGCAGCGCCGATGTAGGCGTCGGCGCAACCATCGCTCCAAGCAGCCAGGTATGGAAGGGCATCTGCGCCGCCTTGGTGATGCCCGCCAAGCTGAGGCAGGTGAGCGGCAGTACGACCATGGTGGGCGCAAGCGTGCCCAGAACGATGAAGTCGGTGAAGTCGATGCAGCTGAAGTTGATGGCAAGGTAGTAAAGGGCGCCCAGGAAGGCAAGGCCACCCACGAGGTTCATGATTATCTGCCTGAACGAGTTGCGAATCGCCTCATCGGTTTTGGTGAAGCCGATAAGCAGGAACGAGCAGACGGTGGTCACCTCCCAAGCGGTGAAAAGCCAGATGAGGTTGTTGAAGAAGATAATGCCGTACATCGCGGAAAGGAACACGAACATCAGGGCGAAGAACGTGGGGCGACGATCAGGCATCTCGGTATCGGGGTGATGGATGCCGAAGTAGAAGTCGTGCATATAGCCGATGGAATACACGCAGATGCCGGTACCGATGATGCCGATGATCAAGGCCATGATCAGGGAAAGCGAGTCGAAGTAAAGCGCCTTCGTGCAGGTGAGGCCATGCGCGAAGACGAACTCGAACACCAACGACCCGGCCAGCTGGACAACAGCCAAGATGATGGCGGCGATGTTCTTGTACTTCACGCCGAAGCAGATGATGGTGATGCCTATTATCACGCTGATGGCGAGGCACGCGTAGTCAACGATGCTCGATTGAAAGCTGAAGTACGTTCCTGTTGTGCCCAGGTTCATCACCACGAACGCCACCGAGACGACGGCGATGGCCGCAGAGCCCACGCAGACGATTATGTTGCGCGGCTTGGTGGCACGGATGACCACAATCAGCCCCGCAATCACCAGGGGGAACAGGATAAGGAACCCTATCATTTCCATTGGCATGCCCCTCTTCCGGGATCCTATAAACAAAAAGCGACGAACGTCGCAGTCCCTACTCTAATCTGAATAAGCAAGGCGAAGCCTAAAGCTTCGCCTTGTAGTCCTTGCGCTCGGTGAACGGGTTTGCCTACTTGTCCGCCAAGAGCTTTTCCAGCGTTCGCCATGCCAATTCAGCGCACTTTACTCGCGCGGGCATGCGTGAGATGCCTTCAAGCTCTGCCGCTTCGTCGAGGTCTTCCCTGTCCTCATCGCTCAGTTCATCACCGCGGATCATCCCCAGGAACAGGCCCACAAGGCGCTTCGCCTCGGCAACAGTTTCCCCGGTGATAAGGTCGGCCATCATGTCTGCGGAAGCCTGCGAAACGGCGCACCCGCTTCCCACGAACGATGCCTCTTCGATAACGTCGCCCTCGATGCGAAGCTGGAGGGTGAGCTCGTCGCCGCAGCTGGGGTTAACGCCCTCGTGCGAGCACGTGCACCCTTCCATCTGGTACTTGTAGTCCGGATGCGAGTTGTGCTGCATCAGGGCTGCGGTATAGATATTGCCAACCGGCGCATTAGCCATGGAACATGCTCCAAACGGTTTCCAGGCCCTGGATCAGGGCGTCTATATCGGACGTATCGTTGTAAAACGCAATGGAGGCGCGGCAGCAGGACTCTACGCCGAGCCACGCAAGAAGCGGCTGGGCGCAATGATGCCCCGCGCGAATGGCCACATTGCTTCCGTCGAGGATACTCGACACATCGTGCGGATGGATGTCCGAAACATTAAAACTCAGGGCGCCGTAATGCATTGCCGGGTCATGCGATCCGATGATCTCCACGAAGGGAAGTTCTTCCATGCGCTCCATCAGGTACTGCATCAGCAGGGCTTCGCGCTGCTCAAGGTTGTCGAAGCCTTTTTCCTCGACGTATTGGAGGGCGCGTGAGGTGGCGTAGATGCCGGCTGCGTCCTGCGTGCCGGCCTCGAACTTCTCGGGAACGGGCGCCCAAACGGCATCGGTCTGGGTAACGCTGTCGATCATCTCCCCGCCGGTAAGGAAGGGCGGCATGGCCTCAAGCAACTCAAGCTTCCCCCACAGCACACCGATGCCGAACGGTCCGAAGACCTTATGGGCGGAAAATGCGAAGAAATCTGCGCCGAGCGCCTCGACGTCCACGGCCTTGTGGGGAACGGATTGGGCACCGTCGACCACCATGACACCGCCGACCGCATGGATTCTGCGGGCCATTTCGGCAATGGGGTTCTCGACACCCAGAACATTCGACACCTGGGTGGCGGAAACGATTTTGGTGCGCTCGGTGATCTTGGAGTCCAGTTCCTCAGGCGTGATAACCCCACGTTCGTCAGGGAATAGGTAAACGAGCTTCGCGCCCGTAGCCGCGCAAACCTGCTGCCAGGGGATCAGGTTCGAGTGATGCTCCATGATGGTGATGCATACCTCGTCGCCCTCTTTGAGGTTTGCCATTCCGTAGGTCTTGGCAACCAGGTTCAGCGCCTCGCTGGTATTCCTGCAGAACACCACCTCGCGAGCATCGCCAGCGCCGATGAAGCGGGCGCAGTGCTCACGCGATTCGTTTATCGCCTCGGTTGCCTGAACCGAAAGCTGGTACAGGCCGCGCAGCGCGTTCGCGTTCATGCTCTCATAGAAGTAGCGCTGGGCGTCGAGCACGCAGGTTGGGCGCTGGGCAGTTGCCGCGCTGTCCAGGAACGCCAACCCAGGGTTGGCCTGCAGCAGCGGGAAGTCGGCCTTGTAAGGGTTTTCCTGTATGGCGGAAAGCTGGGTGGCTTCCATGGTTTATGCCTCCCCTTCTTCAGAATCGGAGAATTCCTGGGCATCGATACCGCGATCCGCCGCAAGCAAAGAGATCTGATGTCGAACCTGCTCGTCGGGGAAGGCAACGTAAGCCTCTTCAAGTGCCGCAACGGAGAAGAGCGATTCGATTGCCGCATCGGAAAGGCCGCGGCAATTCAGGTAGAAATGCTGCTCGGGGCGAACATGCCCGATGGTTGCGCCGTGGTTGCCCATGACATCGTCCTCGTCGCAGAGGATCACCGGAACGGTTTTGTTCTGCACGTCCTGGTCGGCCAACAGAACGGTTTCGCGCTCGTTGCCGACCGAGCCCTTGCACCCATGAACGAAGTCGATGGTGCCGCGCAGGGTCTTGCGGGAAGAGCCGGAAAGCACGCCATTTGCGTCCATAGAGCTCTCGGTGCACTTGCCCCGTTGCTTAACCGAGTAATTGAAGTCTCGTTCCTGGCTGGAAGCCCCAATGTAGCGGGTGGAGATGTCGATGCGCGAATTGTCGCCGCGAAGGTCTGCCGCCAAACCGGTGTATGCCTTGGCACCACCCAGCACCCGGTGCCCCACTACCGCATGGGCGTTGGGGGCCAAAACGTAGCCGGAATCTTCCAGCACGGCAACATCCCCCAGAAGAGCCTGAACAGACTGCACCTCAAGATGGGCGCCTTCGCCGACAAACGCGCGCAAGCCGCTGCCAACAACGCCGGCATCGACCTGGCCTTCATAGGAAAGGAGCAGGCTCAGGGACGCGCCGGCCTCCACGACAACGTCGATGCAGGCAGCAGAGCAGCAGCCTTCTGCGGCGCCGATCCGCACCGTTGCAGAGCAGCTCGTGCCTTCAGGGGCAGCAAGCACAACGCGCCCACCGGACCAGCCGGCAAGAAGGCCATAGGCCTCTTCGCCCATACCGGTGGAAAACGAATCGGATACGTTGCCCGAGATCTCCTGCAGCACAGCCTCGCGCTGATAGGCCGACAGCGCGGGAATATCGAGGTTGCCGGACTCCTCGGAGGAGCGGGCAGCGGTCTCTACAGCACGCTTGACGCCTTCGCCGGCAACGGCGCCAAGCGATTCCTGGAAGCGTGCAAGTGCCGCGTCGAACAGGGTATCTGCGCCTTCCGGAGACTCGGAGAGCTCCACCCCGTTCAGCCCGAACGATACGTTTGCGTCAACGCCCAAATCGTCGGGAAGGTCGACGACCGCATCGGAAACCTTGAGCCTATGCCAGGTTGGAGCCGGCATGGCATTTGCGCCGAACTGGCGCGAAGCGTTGTTCACGGAAGCGTCCATTAGCCGATCGCCCCTTCCATCTCGAGTTTGATCAGGTTGTTCATTTCCACGGCGTACTCAAGCGGCAGCTCCTTGGAAACCGGGTCGGCAAAGCCGTTCACGATCATGCCGCGCGCCTCTTCCTCGGAAATGCCGCGGCTCATCAGGTAGAACACTTTGTCATCGCCGATGCGGCCAATGGTGGCCTCGTGGCCGATGTCGACGTTCTTGCAGCGGATGTCCATTGCGGGGATGGTATCGGATCGGCTCTGGTCGTCGAGCATGAGGGACTGGCACGAAACCGAAGCGGCGGAACCGTCGGCCTTTTCCGTGGCAACAACCGAGCTGCGGAAGGTGGAGATGCCACCGCCCTTGGATATGGACTTGGTCTCGATGGCGGCGGAGGTGTCTTTGGCGTTCAAGACAACCTTGCAGCCGGTGTCGAGGTTCTGCCCCGCCCCGGC
>CAVFYB010000021.1:11925-14666 GCA_963626845.1 Bacteroidaceae bacterium
AGGTCGGCATCGTCTTCCACGATGATCAGGGTATGCTCGAACTGGCCCGCGCCCTTGGCATTGAGACGGAAATAACTCTGCAGCGGGAAATCGAGCTTGGTCCCCTTAGGAACGTAGACGAAGCTTCCGCCCGACCAAACAGCACCATGAAGGGCAGCGAACTTATGGTCGGTTGGCGGAATGAGCGTCATGAACTTCTCATGGATGAGTTCTTCCCACTTAGGCTCTTTCAGTGCCTCTTCGATGCCGGAGTATACGATGCCCATCTTCGAGGCAGTGTCCTGCATGTTGTGGTACACCAGCTCGGAGTCGTATTGGGCTCCGACGCCGGCAAGGTAGGAGCGCTCGGCTTCAGGGATTCCCAACTTGTCGAACGTGTTCTTCACGTCGTCGGGAAGGCTGTCCCAATCGCTTTTCTGATCGGTAGCGGGCTTCACGTAGGTGACGATGTTGTCCATGTCCAGGCCATCGATGGAAGGGCCCCAATCGGGCTTGGCAATGGAATGGTACGTTTCGAGCGACTTGAGGCGGAACTCAAGCATCCACGAGGGCTCTTCCTTCTTCTCGGAGATCTCGCGCACGATTTCGGGGGTAAGGCCGGCGTCGAGCTTGCCCGCAACCGCGTCCGCATAGCGGAAGTCGTACAGGCTGCGGTCGACGTCTTCGACCTGGGTGCGATTCTTCGACATGGCGGTTCCCTACTCTGCGGCGGCTTCACGCTCGAAGCGATCGAAGCCGTTCTCGTCGATATCCGCGATAAGCGAAGCATCGCCCTCGGCCACAACGCGGCCCTTCACCACAACATGGACGCGGTCGACGCTCAAGTGCTCGAGGATGCGCGTGTTGTGGGTGATGATGACCAGCGCGCCGCCCGTGTTGCGCTTGTAGGTGTCGATGCCGCGGGAGACTACGCCGAGCGCGTCGACGTCAAGGCCGGAATCGGTTTCGTCCAGGAAAGCCAGCTTGGGTGCAAGGAGCAGCAGCTGCAGCATCTCCAGCTTCTTCTTCTCGCCGCCGGAAAAGCCCACGCCAAGCTCGCGGTCAAGGTAGGAGGAATCGAAGCTCAGCTCGTTGGCCAGGGCGCGGACATGCTTGCGGAACTGCTTGCCCTTCATATCGAAGCCCTCGCGGTCGGCCACCATGGCGCGCAGGAAGCTGGAAACCGGAACGCCGGGGATCTCGGTAGGCGCCTGGAAGCTGAGGAACAGCCCGGCGCGCGAACGCTTGTCGGGGGAAAGATCGGTGATGTCCTGCCCGTCGAAAACGATCTTGCCGGAATCCAACGTGTACTCCGGGTCGCCCATGACGACGCGCCCCAGAGTGGATTTACCGGCACCGTTCGGGCCCATGACCACATGGGTTTCCCCAGCTCCGACGTTCAGGTCGATGCCACGAAGGATGGGCTTTTCGTCCACCGAGACGTTTATCCCCTGTACAGAAAGAAGTGAATCAGCGCCTGACATCATGCTCGCCTTTCGTTAATCATACTAGTTTGCTAGGATTAAGATAAACGCTCTGGGGGTATTGTCAAGGCGCAGGCGCGCGATTGCGATAAACGCAAACGAACCCACGGCGGACGACCGCGAACGGGAAGGAAACCGATGCTCATTTCAACCAAAGGCCGCTACGCCATGCGCTTGATGATCGACCTTGCCCAACGAGACGAGGACGACAAGGTTTCCCTTCGCGAGATCGCGGAATTCGAGGGGATATCGCAGAAATACCTGGAGCAGTTGGTGCGCCCCCTCACCCAAGCGGGCCTTATCAAGGGAATGCGCGGCAAGAACGGCGGGTACAGCCTGGCCAAACCGATGGAGAGTATCAAGGCCGGCGATGTCCTTCGCGCCGTCGAGGGAACAACCATCCCCGTTGCCTGCCAGGCGCTCGAGACCGGGTGCGAACGCGGCAATGAATGCAATGCGGTTCGGTTCTGGGCAGGCTTGGATCAGGTTATCGAACAGTATGTTGACGGGGTGACGCTTGCCGATTTGGCCAAGCACTAGCGCCCTGGCATGGCGTCTTCACGCTAAAAGCCCACTGATTAAAAGCTGACCAGCCTGTTTTGGTAGGCGCAGACGACTTGCGCGCCATGGCCCTCGCTCTTGAGCACGTCCCTCAGGCTGCTCACGGGAAGCCGGTACGTGTTGTTGTTCTCGGAGATATGCATTGCGATTACCTGCTGAAGCCTCGAATGAAGGAGCTTGCGCAGCTCATCGGCGGACTGCTCGTTGCTCAGATGACCGTGCTCCGACGCCACGCGGATCTTCAAGTCGTGTGGATACGGACCGTTTGCGAGCATAACGGGGTCGTGGTTGGACTCGATGGCAAGAATGCGGCAACCCTGCAGCGCTTCGTGGGCAGCGCCTGTAACCACGCCGGTGTCGGTCATGAAGCCAAGGCGGTCTTCGCCGTCCCAAAGGCGGAAGCCGAACGAAGCGCACGAGTCGTGGGACGTGGCGAAGGGCGCGATCTGCATGCCGGCCAGGGATAATTGCATGCCCTCTTCCAGCCCATTGACGTCCGTGAGATCGCATACCTCGCGAATCGCCTTGGATGCCCGCTGCGAACATTCGTTCACAAACAGCGGAACCTCCATGTTGCGCCTTGCGAACTCGCGATAGAGCACGCCTAGGCCCTTCACGTGATCGGAGTGCTCGTGGGTAATAAGGACCGCCTTCAGGTTCTCCATATCGAATCCGGCCTCTTCGGCGCGACCGAGCACATCGCGCTTGCAGATGCCA
>CAVFYB010000021.1:14971-17819 GCA_963626845.1 Bacteroidaceae bacterium
GCCTGCTGGTGCGACATACCCATGGCCAGCAGCACGTGGCTCGGTTCGAGCGAGCCCGATGCGCATGCGGACCCCGCAGATGCGCAAATGCCCTTCTGACCCAGAAGAACCAGCAACGCCTCAGACGATGCGCCGGGGATGGTTACGCTCAGGATATAGGGAGATCGTTGAGCGCGATCCCCGTTTACCTTGATGCCGGGAACCCTATATGTCAGCTCCTGTTCCATAAGATCGCACAGCTCTTTCACGTGTTTGGCGTTTCGCCGAAGAGCGCCATCGGATTCCGAAGTGCCATACACCAGCCTGGCAGCTTGCCCCATCCCCACAATGCCTGCGATGTTTTCGGTGCCGGCGCGAAACCCACGCTCCTGGGCGCCGCCATGGATGAACGCCTCTATCGGGATTCGACTTTTGCAGTACAGGAACCCCGAGCCCTTAGGCCCCTGGAACTTATGGGCCGAAACGGAAAGTGCATCAACACCGAGGTCTTGAACATCGATAGGCATATGGGCATACGCCTGAACCGCATCCGTATGGAACAAGGCGCCCACGCTGTGCGCCGCTTCGGCAAGCTCTTTTATAGGCTGGATGGTGCCGACCTCGTTGTTCACCAGCATCACGGAGCAAACCGTGGTATCGGGTCTGAGCAGAGCCGCAAAAGCCTGAACGTCCACCACACCGTCACTGCTCACCGGGACATACGAAACCTCGAAGCCATGCCTCTCCAGCCAGCAGACTGAATTCATCACGGCATGGTGCTCTACGGCGGAAACAACGATGTGCCTGCCTCGTCCCTCGTTGGCTAGCGCCAATCCCTTCAGCGCCCAGTTGTCTGATTCCGTGCCACCGGAAGTGAAGTAGATCTCACGCGGCTGGGCATTCACGGTGCCGGCGATGTAGGCGCGCACGCGCTCGAGTTCCTGCTTGTTCTTCTGGGCAGCAGGATATTGCGCAGAGGGATTGAAGAATTCCTCCGTCAAACAGGGGATCATGGCTTCGAACACCGAAGCATGGAGCTTCGTGGTCGAAGCATTGTCGAGATAGATCATACGGTTAGCCTATTCCGCGCGCTCGATGGTGCCGCCGCCGACTACCACATCGCCCTGGTAGAGCACCACTGCCTGCCCAGGGGCAACGGCGCGTACCTTCTGATCGAGTTCCACCACAAGCGTTTCGCCTTCCATATAGGCAGTGGCTTCCTTCGGCTGGGATCGGTAGTTCACCTTCGCCTGCACACGGATGGGCTCTTCGATGGCAGGGACGGAGATCAGGTTGACGTCCTCTGCATAGATACGGCTGAACCCAGCTGAAGACGCCGGCCCAACCGTGAGCGTATTGTTGCTAGGATCCTTCGCCAGAACGAACAGGGGCTCACCAACCGCAACCCCAAGCCCCTTGCGCTGGCCGATGGTGTAACGGGGCAAGCCGGAATGCGTGCCCAGGACCTTGCCCGATTCGTCCACGATCGGGCCAGGCTCAAAGCCCTTCCCCGTGTGCTTTTCGATGAAGGCGGCATAATCGCCGTCGGGAACAAAACAGATGTCCTGGCTCTCAAGCTTTTCGGCGTTCACCAGGCCAGCCTGCTTGGCAACTTCGCGCACCTCGGGCTTGGAGAGCTCTCCCACCGGGAAGAGCATATGGGCAAGCTGATCTTGCGTAAGGTGGTACAGCACGTAGCTCTGGTCCTTCTTGGGGTCCAGCCCTTTCTTGAGCAGGCACCTTCCCGTCGATGGGTCGAACGTCCTGCGCGCATAGTGGCCGGTAGCAACATAGTCGTATCCCAGCTCCCGGCGTCGCTGCTGCAAAGCGCCGAATTTCAGGTAACGGTTGCAATCGATGCAGGGATTGGGGGTGCGCCCCTGCAAATAGCTGTCGCAGAACTTGTCGATCACGCACGTTCCAAAGCTGTCGGAATAGTTGAAAACATGGTAAGGAATGCCCAGGCTGAATGCTACGCTGCGGGCGTCTTCCACGTCTTCAAGCGAACAGCAGGTGCGGCTTTCCTCTTCCAAGACGATGCCGTCGCTGTCGAACAGCTTCATGGTAACGCCCATAACGTCGAACCCGGAATCAACCAGGAGCTTCGCGGCAACAGAGCTGTCTACCCCACCGCTCATCGCGCAGATTACCCGCTTGTTCGATTCGGCGTTCTCGGACACCGCTACCTCCCTATTTGCTCGTTCATGCTTCCTGTACGATACCCAGAAAGATCGAGCGTTACGTAGGCAAAACCCACTTGCTTCAATTTATCCACTATTTCCGTGCGGACGGCTTCATCCAATACTTTAGGGATCTGGCTTGGGCTTACCTCTATGCGCGCAACATCACCATGCACCCTAACGCGCAGCTGCGAAAAGCCCAAGGTTCCCAAAAGCTGCTCGGCGCGGTCTACCAGTTCAAGACGCTCGACAGTTAGCTCGTCACCGTAAGGGAATCGCGTAGCCAAACAGGCATTCGACTGCTTGTTCCACGTGGCAAGCCCAAGTTCCTTCGAAAGCTCGCGGATATCGGCCTTGGAGAAGCCGGCTTCGCGAAGCGGGCTTTTAACTTCAAGCTCTTCGAGCGCCTGCAGGCCAGGACGGTAATCCCCCAGGTCGTCGAGATTAGACCCGTCAGCGATAACCGTAACGCCCTGCTGTGCCGCTGCCTCCATCAATGCCCCGAAGATTACCTTCTTGCACACGTAGCACCTGTTGGCGGCGTTGAAGCGAACCTCGTCTTCGGAAAAGGGGTTCGGATCGCACAGGACATGCTTGATTCCGTATCGCTCGCAGAAGGAAACGGCATCGGAGAGCTCGCGGGCAGGCACAACCGCAGCGCGGGCGGTTACGGCAAGCGCGGATTCGCC
>CAVFYB010000021.1:18231-21603 GCA_963626845.1 Bacteroidaceae bacterium
AGAGGAATGGGCTGCGCTCGACTCTTCAGCCGAAGGCGCATCGATGACGATCACTATCTCACCCTTGATGGGCGCACCTTCGGACCTGGCGGCAAACTCCCGGTACACCTCAGGCGCCGACCCGCGAACTACCTCTTCATGAAGCTTGGTGAGCTCGCGGCATACCGCAACCCTGCGAAAGGGAAGCTCATTGGCAATTGATTCCAAGGCAGAGACAAGGCGCCGGGGACTCTCGTAGAACACCAGCGCGGCATCCAAAGAACTCAAGCCGGACAGGACACGCTTGCGGTCACCGCTCTTTCGGGGGAAGAAGGCTCCGAAATAGAACGACTGGGTGGGAAAGCCGCTTGCCACATAGGCGGTGGCTACAGCCGTGCCGCCGGGCAGAACCTCCACTTCCGCATTCGCATTGCGGGCGGCATCAACCAAGCGCTGCCCCGGGTCAGACACACCGGGCATACCCGCGTCGGAAGCGAAGCCGACAACCTCGCCGTCCAGCACACGCTGGACGATCTGGTCGGCCTTTGTGGAAACAGCAGCTTCGTCAAGACGCTCAAGGCGCTTCGAGATGCCCAACGCCGCAAGCAGCTTCCCAGTTACCCGCGTGTCCTCGCAGCAAAGAACATCGCACGCCTGAAACGCGTCAAGCGTGCGATGCGTCACATCGCCCAAGTTCCCGAGTGGAGTGGGGATGATTATCAACTTTCCAGCACTCAAAGGAAGCGGTTACTCCTCTACCGCGGCGATAACCTCGACCTCGACCAAAGCGCCCTTAGGGAGCTTGTCGATGCCAACAGCGGAACGTGCGGGAAGCTTTTCGCCAAATGACTCGGCGTACACGGCGTTGAACTTCGCGAAGTCAGCGATGTCTTCAAGGAAGCACGTGGTCTTCACCACATGGTCGAAGTCGGTTCCCGCGGCGGCAAGAAGAGCGGAAACGTTCTTCATCACCTGTTCAGCCTGCTCTTCGATCGTAGAGCCAACCAGCTCGCCGGTAACCGGGTCAAGCGCAATTTGACCGGAAGCGAAAAGAAGGCCGTTTACCACGACGCCCTGGGAATAGGGCCCGATTGCCGCAGGTGCTTTTTCGGTGCTGATGGAATGCATGGTTTCCTCCTTGGGAAAGGTGGCGCATAATAAACGTCACGCAACGGGGTATTTGCTCCATAGTACCCTTTCGCCAAAACCAAAGCTCATCCAAGAGCCGCAAATCTGAAAAAGACAAAGGACACCCATGCTGACGCTCAACACATTCGAAGAAGCAGCCAAAAAGGTCAAAGAAGTCACGCAGGAAACCAAGCTGATTTACAGCCATCATTTCAGCAAGGAAACCGGCAACGAGGTGTACCTGAAACCCGAGAATATGCAGCGTACCGGCGCTTACAAGGTTCGCGGCGCTTACTTCAAGATCAGCACGCTGACCGATGAAGAGCGCGAGCGCGGCCTTATCACCGCTTCGGCGGGTAACCATGCCCAGGGCGTTGCCTATGCTGCACGCAAGTACGGCGTGCCCGCTACGATCGTGATGCCTACCACCACCCCGCTTATCAAGGTTGAGCGCACCAAGGAACAGGGTGCCGAGGTCATCCTTGCCGGCGACGTGTACGACGAGTCGTACGAACACGCGCTGAAGGTTGCCGAAGAGCGCGGCCTCACCTTCATCCACCCCTTCAACGACCCGATCGTTGCCGCAGGTCAGGGCTCCATTGCCATGGAGATCGTCCAGGAACTTCCCCTGGTTGATTACATCCTGGTTCCCATCGGCGGCGGCGGACTGGCCACCGGCGTGTCCACGTTGGCGAAGATGCTGAACCCGCGCATCAAGGTGATCGGCGTGGAGCCTGCCGGCGCTGCCTGCATGAAAGCCAGCCTGGAGGCAGGCCATGTGGTGAAGCTTCCGAAGGTGAACACCATCGCCGACGGCACCGCAGTTCAGGAGCCGGGCGACAACATCTTCCCCTACATCCAGGAGAACATCGACGAGATCATCACCGTGGAAGACGACGAGCTGATCGTTGCTTTCCTTGACATGGTGGAAAGCCACAAGATGATCGTGGAGAATTCCGGCCTTCTTACCATCGCCGCTTTGAAGCATCTTGACGTGAAGGACCAGAAGATCGTTTCCATCCTTTCCGGCGGCAATATGGACGTCATCACCATGTCCACGGTTGTGCAACACGGCCTTATCCAGCGCGACCGCATCTTCACGGTATCCGTGCTGCTGCCCGACCGTCCTGGCGAGCTTGTCCGCGTTGCACAGACCATTGCCGACGCCAACGGCAACGTGGTGCGCCTGGAGCACAACCAGTTCGTCAGCGCCAACCGCAATGCGGCTGTGGAGCTTCGCGTTACCATCGAAGCATTCGGCACCGATCACAAGCACAAGATCGTTGACGCGCTGGAAAAGAACGGCTTCCGCCCCAAGCTCGTACAGGCCCACCTCTAAGAGCGCAGGCAAAGAAAAGCAAGCACAAACAGGCCTCCATTACGGAGGCCTGTTTTCATGCGCAGATGGAAATTGCTAAACGTTTAACCAGATCAAGCTCCCGCCAAAAGCAACAGAAAGATCGCCTTGGCCAGTGTTGCCCTATTCACCCTTCTTAGAATCGAGAAGCTTTTTCGCGATTGCATATCCCAGGGTCATATCCAATGCGAACAGAACTGCATACACCCCGCAGCAAAGTTTGGCATGCTTGCGATAGTTCCAGTCCTTGAAGAAATCTTCCATGATTACCCCTTTCTTTAGCTACGCTGCTCACTCTGCCGCACTTAGCCTGTGAGTCTGAAGAGGACGAGCAGCAGCGACTCCCGTCCATGATGATACGCGCCTTAGCATCCCATCGATATCCAAGACCCCGAAAGCAAAGCCCTTCCGGACGAGTTCCTTGGGAAGCAGCAAGTCATACTTCTCAAAATACGGAACCTCACCGGGATACACCAATTCCATAGGGTCTATAGCGATAGACGCCTCCCTCGCAAGAACCTCTAAAAACTCTTCCTCGGAGGCTTCCATCCGGAACTGGAGGTAATACGGGCGATAGGAATCCAAAGCGCGCAGGCCAAGATCCTCCGCACAGCGGACCTTCAAAAAACGCTCGAGCGCCATAAACGCATAGGTCCCAAGCCACGGGAACAGCGCCCACGAATCACCACCCAAATTGATAAGCGGCGAACCGGTGACGCCGGCATTGGCCGCAACTCGACGGGCAAGCGAAAGCCTGGCCCGCGCATTCTTCATAAGATAGGGGTATATATGCTGCTCTTGCAGCGCGAGGCGCATGCGCTCCAGGATCTTGGTGTTGATATCGCCAGGGCATTCGCCGAAATATGCCGGAACCTTCCCCTTGATCTTCGATACGTACACCAGGTGCC
>CAVFYB010000022.1:0-9593 GCA_963626845.1 Bacteroidaceae bacterium
TGGCCGTATATCAGGGCCGAATTCGGCGCAAGGGTAGGCCAAGCGTCCACGCTGTTGTGCAGGCCCGGGCCGTAGATATGCCCATGGGTGAAGAACAGCGTTTTGCCGTTCGCCTCGGGGTCTACAAGGATGTTGTGATCGGCCATGCAGGGGAACTCCAGCACCATCTGGTCCACCTCCGCATCGCAGTTGCCGCGCACCGCGATGATCTTGCTTGCCATGCCGTTCAGCATCTTGATAACGCGCTTCGGCTCGTAGTCTGCCGGCAGGTTGTTCCGCGGCCCGTGATAGAGGAGGTCTCCTAGAAGGACCACGCGGTCGGGCTGCTCTTCGCGCACGGCGTCTACCAGCTTCTGGCACCAATCGGCAGCGCCGTGGATGTCGGATGCGATAACGAGCTTCATGGGGGGTCCTCTCTTTGCGATTCGGGTTTAGCGTGCAGCGTACTTGTCCTCAAGATCCTATTTTGCGGTGCGGCCGAGCATCGGCTTGCCCATGCTCGGCCGGCTTATAGGAATTGGCCGCGAACCTGCCAGAAGGCCACGGCGCTGGCAGCTGCCACGTTCAGTGAGTCCACGCTGTGTGCCATGGGGATCTTAACGGTGCAGTCGCAGGCGGCGATGGTGCTGTGCGCCAGCCCGTCGCCCTCCGTTCCCAGCACCAAGGCCAGCTTCCCTGCGCCGGAAACCTTCGGGTCTTGCAGTGCCAGGGATTCGTCTTCAAGCGCCAAGGCGGCAACCGTGAATCCCAGCGAGTTCAGCAGCGGAACGCCCTCGGCAGCCCAGTCGCAGCACTCGCCGATGCGCGTCCAGGGAACCTGGAACACGGTGCCCATGGAAACGCGGTTGGCGCGACGGTAGAACGGGTCGTGGCAGCCGGGGGTGACCAGTACCGCATCCATCCCCAGGGCGGCGGCGCTGCGGAATATCGCGCCGAGGTTGGTGAAGTTGGTTATGTCCTCCAGCACGGCGATACGGGTTGCCGATTCCAGCAGCTTGTGCACCGAAGGCATCTTCGGTCGGTAAAACGCCGCCAAGGGACCGCGGGTGCGCTCGTAGCCGGTAAGCTCGCGCACTTGGGCTCGCGACCCTATGAACAGGGGAGTACTGGGCGCGGCAGCCTCGATGCGCGCGAACAGCTCCGCGCTCGGTTCAGCCCAGCGCTCTTCGGCAAGAAGCGCGAAGGGCGCAAGCCCGGCATCCATCGCGCGCTCGATGACGTTCTTGCTCTCGGCGATGAACAGCCCCTCGTCCGATATCTTGGCGCCTGTGGCACGGCGAAGGCCCACCAGCTGCTTCGGGTCGCGAAGTTCCGCATCGGTCATGGCCGAGAACACGCGCAGGCGCGCATCGGATAGGTTTTCGAGCTTGATCTGCGCCACTGCTTCCTCCTGCCGTAAAGGGTGAATGAGCTGGTGTTGTGGGCGTTGACGGCTGTGAATACCGCATGTGTTAGAATAACGGGTCGGAATACAACCATCGGAAAGGTAACTATATGTCAGGGCATTCAAAATGGGCAACCACCAAGCATCGCAAGGCAGCTCAGGACGCAAAGCGTTCCGCGCTGTTCTCCAAGCTTTCCCGCAACATCACCGTTGCTGCCAAGGAAGGCGGCGACCCCAACCCTGAGAACAACGCCTCCCTGGCAGCCGCCATCGACAAGGCGAAGAGCTACTCTCTTCCGAAGGACAAGATCAAGACCGCTATCGACAAGGCCTTCGGTTCCGGCAAGGATGCCGCCAACTACGAAACCGTCGTCTACGAAGGCTACGGCCCCTGCGGCGTTGCCATCTACTGCGAGGCCCTTACCGACAACCGCAACCGCACCGCTGCCGACGTTCGCGCTGCCTTCAACCACCATGGCGGCAACCTGGGCACCTCCGGCTCCGTTGCCTTCCAGTTCGAGAAGAAGGGCCAGATCCTGGTAGAGAAGGTCATCAAGTCCGAGCAGAAGAAGGTCGCCGACAAGGAAAACGCCGTCGACGAGGACGAGTTCATGATGGCCGTTGCCGAAGCCGGCGGCTCCGACTACGAAGATGGTGGCGAGGAGTGGATCGTCTACACCGCTCCCACCGACCTCATCGCAGTGAAGAAGGGCCTGGAAGAGCAGGGCATCGAAACCAAGGGCGCTGAGTTCATCATGGAGCCCACCACCCCTACCGAGGTCACCGCTTCCGATGCCAAGAAGGTTATGCGTTTGGTAGACCGTCTGGAAGAACTTGAGGACCTTCAGAGCGTCTACCACACCATGGACATCACCGACGAGATCGCTGCTGCCTTGGAAGAGGAGTAGGCGTTTCGCCTTGCATTCGTGCAGCGAGGCTGCGAATGTTGTAAATCTTAATATGAGCTGGGGTTTTATTGAGAATCCCAATTGGAAGCAAGGCCGTTTTTGACGGCCTTGTTTCTTTTTTCAGCAAACCTTCGAGAACGGGTTGCTGTGGTATAGTGGTTGAACTCAAAGCATTATCTGTACCACTAAATCAAACCACTATGCTTAAGGGGATCATCTTTCAGTGACGCGCCAAGCGAACATTCTCTCGTTCGACGAGGTCAAGGCCCGTGAGGCCTCATCTCCGCGTACCGTTTCCCCTTCATCTTCCTCTCGCCGCGAATACGATCGCTACGCCGCTGCTTTGGGCGAAGGCGAAGGCCGCCCTTTCCGTGGTACTCCCTCGGGCAGTCAAGGTAGAAGCCCGCATTATTCCCGCCAGGGTTATGCGCCGGCCTACGGCGGTCGCTCTGCGATCCGACAGGCGGACCATGGCCGTTTCGACCAGAGTGCCCATGCTTCTCTGCACCATGAGACCCATCAGCCAAGTCGGCGCGGGCGAGCTTCGCGTCATGGTGGCTCCGCTTTCGGTGAGCCTGACCACGCTGGTCGCAGCCGCCGTTTCCAGGAAGGCCAGGGCGCTCGCCGCAACGATTCGCCCCATGCCTCCGAGCATGATGGGCAACGCGGTCGTGCCGCCCAGGAAGGCTTCCTGGCAAGCACCCGCAAGAAGCTCCGCTCTGCCAAAGCCGATCGCCAGTTCGACCGCACGGTCGGTGCGCGCGAGCGTGCGGCAGCTCAGCGCGAGCAGGCGCAGGGAAGCCGCGCGGCGGTCTACGACATGCGCATGGGATCCACCCATCGCAAAAGTGCTCGCATGGCCGAAGAGGAAGGCGCCAAGCGCCGCGGCGTGAGCCTGCCGGTTTCGTTCGGCCGCTCTATTTCCGCTTGGGGCATGCGCTGCGTGGTGGGCGTTGCCGCGTTCGTCTTCGCGGCCGTCATGCTGTACCCGTCTTGCCAGAACCTCTACAACGAAACGCGCTCGCTTCAGCAACTCGAAGCCGAGTACGATGCGCTCCAAACCTACAACAGCAAGGTTCAGGCCCAGGTCGACTACCTTAGCTCCGACGAGGGCATAGAAGACTATGCCCGTTCTGAGCTTGGTTGGGTGCGCCCAGACGAGCACGTCGTAACGGTCGAAGGCGTCACCTCTAGCGAGGACAACACCCATTCGGGCGAGCGGCTCTATGCGATAACCTCAGGGAGCGTCAAGGCCCCCGAAACCTGGTATTCCGGATTCTTGGATGTGCTTTTCGGCTATGGCAGCTAAACCAATGCGCATTGCTGCGCTCGATATCGGCACGGTGACGTGCCGTTTGCTTTTGGCTCAGGTTGAAAACGGCGAGCTTGCCGAACTTGAACGCCGCTGTGCTATCACCGACCTTGGCGTCGGGGTAGACAAAACTGGTGTTTTGCAGGAAGACGCCATCGAGCGAGTGGTTGCCCAGATAGCCGAATATCTTCAGATCGTGGAAGCCTGCCGAACCCCGCAGTTCCCCGAGATCCCCGTGGTGGCGATGGCCACCAGTGCCTCGCGGGATGCGAAGAACGCCGATACGCTGATAGGCAAGCTTCGCGCACTGGGTGTGGAACTCTCGGTTATCGAAGGGTCGCGGGAAGCCGCGCTTTCCTTCCGCGGTGCGTCGTGCGGCTTCGAGGGTGAGAACCTTCTGGTGGCCGATATTGGCGGCGGGTCCACGGAAATCGTGCTGGGCATCGGCGGGCAGGCACCCAAGCTGGCCCATTCCTTCAACATAGGCTGCCGCCGCGTTACCGAGCGCTTCCTGGCGTCGGACCCGCCGGCTGTAGAGGAATGCGAACAGGCGCGGCAATGGGTGCGTCAGCAGTTCGAGCCGTTCTTCTCCCAAGCCAAGCAGCAGGGCATCGCCATAGATCGGATAGTCGCCGTGGCAGGTACCGCCACCAGCGTGGTTTCGGTAAGCAAACAGATGGCCGTCTACGATTCGGCCGAAGTGCACGGTACCGTCGTTCCCGTCTCCACGCTGCAGGACATCTACGACCACCTTCGCTTGCTTCCCTTGGAAGAGCGCAAGCAGGTAGTCGGGCTTGAACCGGCGCGCGCTGGAGTGATAGTGGCCGGTATGGGGATCTTGCTTGAGGTCCTTGCCGCAGCAGGCTGCGAAAGCTTCACGGTAAGCGAGTCCGATATACTTCAGGGCATCATCCTTGGAGCCTGCGAATAGCCCATGTCTTTTTGCTATGATGGTAGCGCTGTCCTGAATGGGTTGTACGGGAGCGTGGCGGAATTGGCATACGCAGCGGACTTAAAATCCGCCGCCCTTGGGCTTGTGGGTTCGAACCCCACCGCTCCTACCAGTTCTCCCGTCGGGGCGCACCGCATGTGCCCTTCAGGGGCTCATCCAAATACGAACATCACGGAAAGCGTTGATTGATGATAGACATCGAACCTTACATGCAGATTCCCGAGATCGCGAACTCCATCGCCGAGTTCGAGGAGTACTGCAAAGCGCAGGAGCCTTCTGCGGAGGTCGGCTCGCCCAAACTGTTCGAGTCGTACCTGAACCGCTATGCTCCCAAGGTGGGCATGATCGTCAACGCGTTCATCCCCAGCGGCACCCATCCCGATATGGACAAGTACCTGTACGCCCCGCTGGTGAAGTACAGCGCCAACGGCGGCAAGCGCCACCGTCCGCTTATCTGCGTGGCGGCCTGTGCGGCGGTGGGCGGCGACATCCGCAAGTCGTTCTCTGCTTCAGCTGCAATCGAGCACTTCCACACGGCAGCGCTCATCCACGACGACATCGCCGACGAGGCAACGTTGCGCCGTGGCGAGCCCTGCATGCACCTCACCGAAGGCGAAGGCCTTGCCATCAACGCTGGTGACCTGGCCCTTTCCATCGTTAACGGCATCGTCATGCGCGACAACCTGCTGGACGATTCCATGAAGGTGAAGGTTGCCATCGAGTTGGTTTCGATGGCACAGAGCACTGTGGAAGGTCAGGCCCTGGACATCGGCTGGGCTCGCGATGGACGCTACGACATCACGCCCGAAGACTACCTGATCATGGCCACGCACAAGACAGCCCATTATTCCGGCGCCATCCCGCTTGCTGTGGGCGCCATGGTGGGCGGCGGTACGCCCGAGCAGGTAGAGTCGCTGCGCTCGTACGGCCTCGATACCGGCCTTGCCTTCCAGATCCAGGACGACCTGCTGAACTTGGTCGGCACCAAAGAGGCCAAGGAAAAGGACTACCGAAGCGACATCACCGAAGGCAAGCGCACGCTGGTGGTGGTGCACGCCCTGCAGAATACCCCTAAGCGCGATCGCTTGATCCAGATCCTCTCTTCCAAGGAAACCGACCCGGCTGTGCTCGAAGAAGCCGTTTCCATCATGCGCGAGGCGGGCTCTATCGACTACGCCCGCTCCTATGCGGAAAAGCTCACCGCCGACGCCAAGACCCGCCTGGAAGGCGTGCTTGCCCCGTCGCGCGCCCGTGACTTGCTGGTTTCCATGGCGGACTGGTTCGTAGACCGACTTAAGTAGTGATACCTATGGAAACTATCAAGAGAAACGATACCGGCGCACCGGTTGAAGACGTGCAGCGCAGGTTGGCCAAGGCCGGCTACCTGAGCGAAGGCCAGCTTACCGGCTGCTTCGATGATGCCACGGCTGTAGCCGTTGCCTCGCTGTGTCGCGATGCTGGCATCGAGGTGCGCGAAGAGGTCGACGAAACGGTGTGGACCAGGCTGGTGGATGCCTCGTTCGAGCTGGGCGACCGCAACCTGTTCCTGCGCGTTCCTTTCTTCCACGGCGCCGATGTGCGCACGCTGCAGGAAGCGCTTTCGGCCCTAGGGTTCACCTGCGGTGCTGCCGATGGCATCTTCGGCGCCCATACGGAAGACGCCCTGCGCCGTTTCCAGCTGAACATGGGCTTGCCCAACGACGGCATCGCCGGCGCCTTCACGTTCCGCGCGCTTCTGCACCTGCAGCATTCCTGGAAGGGCAAAGACTCGTTCAGCCCTATTCCACGTCTGGGCTTCGCCCGAGCATCGGAAGTGCTGGAGTCGAACCTGATCTGCCTGTTCGGCCTGACGGAGTTCACCCGCTCGGTTGCGGCGCGCATGTCGAACCTTGCCCTTGCAACCAATCCGGCATCAAAGGTAACCAGTGCGGAGTCATTGCTGGTGACTCCTGACCCCAGCATGTGTTTCGTGCAGATCCTGACGGGCTCCGAAAAGCCCGCAACGCGTGTTCCGGTGGTCGACTTCGAAGACGAGGACAGCTTGGCCGACCGCATTTCCCAGGCATTTGCGGCAACCCCGGTAAAGGGCGGCCGCATCGCCGTTCGCCTGCCCGGCGAAGGCTGGGAGGATGCGGGCGAGGCGCGCTCGGCGCAGCATTACGCCATCGTCTTGCTGGACGCACTGTGCTCTGGTCTTGCTGCGGCGAAGCAGTGATGGTGCTTCACGGGGCTGCTATACTTAGGACGCTATAGGCAAATTGGGCAGAAAGGCGTCCATGGAAGCATCAGCTCTCATTCTTGCTGCGGGTGCAGGTACCCGCATGAAATCATCCAAGCCGAAGGTGACCCACGAGATCTTCGGCAAGCCGCTGGTCCGTTGGGTTGTCGATGCCGCGCACGCTGCGGGCATCGAATCCGTTGTAGGCGTTGTCGGCCATGGGCGCGAACAGGTAGAGCCCCTTCTTGAAGACGTGGCCTGCGTGGTGCAGGAACAGCAGCTGGGAACCGCTCATGCCGTCCTGGCCGCCAAAGAGGCACTGGCCGGCCGCACCGGTTCGCTGGTCGTGCTCACGGGCGACTCCCCGCTGGTTCGCCCCGAGACCATTGCCAGTCTTGTCAGCGCGCGCGAAGAGGCAAGCGCTGCGGTAGTGGTCCTTACCATGGAGACGGAAGACCCAACCGGCTACGGCCGCATCATCCGCGACGCCCAGGGCGATGTGCAGGAAATCGTCGAGCAGAAGGACTGCACGCCCGAGCAGGCGGCGGTAACGGAGTGCAATTCCGGCTTTTACTGCTTCGACATCGAAACCCTTTTCGCCGCGCTGGAGGAAGTTTCCACCGACAACGCGCAGGGCGAGTACTACCTTACCGACGTGCTGGGCATCGCCCGCAGCCAGGGCAAGCGCGTTCTGGGCCTGAAGGCCGCCGACGCCTGCGAGTGCCTGGGCGTGAACTCCCGCCGCCAGCTGGCCGAGGCCGCCAAGGTGCTGCAGAAGCGCATCAACGGTATGCATATGGACAACGGCGTTACCATCATGGACCCCGATGCCACCTACATCGGCCCCGACGTCACCATCGAGCCCGACGTGGAGCTGCTTCCCATGACGTTTTTGATGGGCGCCACCCATGTTTCCACCGGCAGCGTCATCGGCCCGAACTCCCGCCTTACCGACACCACGGTCGGCCCGAACTGCAAGGTCGAGGAAACCGTCGCCATCGAAGCCGTGCTCGACGCCGACGTGGATTGCGGTCCGCGCGCCTACCTGCGTCCGGGCACGCACATGTGCGACGGCTCGAAGGCCGGCACCCACGTGGAGATCAAGAAATCCACCATCGGCAAGGGCAGCAAGGTTCCGCACCTCAGCTACATCGGCGACACCACCATGGGCGAGGGCGTGAACATCGGTGCCGGCAGCATCACCTGCAACTACGACGGCAAGAAGAAATGGCCCACCACCATCGGCGACAACTGCTTCGTCGGCAGCGACGTGATGATGGTCGCCCCCGTTAAGCTGGGCGAGAACTCGCTTATCGGAGCCGGGTCGGTTATCACCAAAGACGTTTCCGCGGGGGCCCTTGGCTTGGGCCGCGCGCGCCAAACCGAGATCGAGCATTGGAACGAGAGGAACAACTAATGAGCAACATGACCAAGACCATGGCGATCTTCGCCGGGTCAACCTGTCCTGAACTTGCCGAGGAGATTGCCACGCAGCTGGGCACCACGCTTGGCAACGTGAAGCTCGAGAAATTCTCGAACGGTGAGATCTACGCACGCTATCTCGAGAGCGTCCGCGGTGCCGACGTGTTCATCGTGCAGTCCACCTCCACGCCCAACGTGAACGAGGCCATCATGGAGCTGCTGATCATGGCCGATGCCGCCAAGCGCGCTTCCGCCCGCACCATCAATGCGGTTGTTCCGTGCTACGGCTATGCCCGCCAGGACCGCAAGGCTGCAGCCCGCGAGCCCATCACGGCTAAGCTGGTTGCCAACCTCATGAGCGTTGCCGGCATCACGCGCACCATCACCATCGATCTGCACCAGGGCCAGATCCAGGGCTTCTTCGACACCCCGGTAGACCACCTTACCGCGCTTCCCATCTTCGCCGACTACTTCAAGAAGAAGGACATCGACCCCGAGAAGCTGTGCGTGGTAAGCCCCGACGTCGGCCGCGCGAAGGCCGCCAAGAAGCTCTCCGATATGATGCATGCCGACCTGGCCATCATGCACAAGGGCCGTCCTGGCCATAACAAGGCCGAGATCACGGCGCTGATCGGTGACGTCAAGGGCAAGGTCTGCATCGTGAACGATGACATGATCGACACCGCAGGCACCCTGTGCGCCGCGGTTGCCACCCTGAAGGAAAAGGGTGCCGAAAAGGTGTTCGTGTGCGCAAGCCATCCCATCTTCTCGGGCCCTGCTTACGAGCGCATCGAGAAGTCCCAGATCGACGAGGTTGTGGTGTGCAACACCGTTGCCGTTCCGCAGGACAAGCAGACCGGCAAGATCCGCGTCATCTCGGTTGCCCCGCTTCTGGCCCATGCCATCAGCAACGTCTACGACAACAAGTCGGTGGCCTCGCTGTTCGACCCCGAATTCGCGCTGTAGCCGATGCGCGTAGTTGTTGGGCTGGGCAACCCTGGCGAAGAATACGCCCACACGCGCCACAACGCCGGCTTCGACACCGTCGATGCCTTGGCGGCCCAGTGGGGCGTGAGCTACTGGAAGAACACCTGCGGCTCGCTGGTGGGCGAGGCCAAGGTGCGCCTGAACGGCGAGCTTACCAAGGTTGTCCTGGCCAAGCCGCAGAGCTTCATGAACCTTTCGGGCGGGCCGGTTTCCAAGCTGCTGAAGGAATATGATTGCCCGGTTGAGGAGCTTATCGTGATCCACGACGAGCTGGACATCGACCCCGGCACCGTGAAGGTGAAGAAGGGCGGTGGGCACGCGGGCCACAACGGCCTGAAGTCCATCATCGAGAAGTGCGGCTCCCGCGAGTTCATGCGCGTGCGCTGCGGCATCGGCCGCCCGCCGGGGCG